>JAURVK010000053.1 GCA_030655535.1 Methylobacter sp.
AAATCCGGATGTATTGACCTTGGATATTGAAATGCCGCGTATGGATGGGATAACCTTTTTACGTAACTTGATGCGCCTTAGGCCTATGCCAGTTGTGATGATTTCAGCGCTCACAGAAAGTAATGCTGAAGTTACGTTAACTGCTCTGGAGTTAGGGGCAGTAGATTTCATAGCTAAACCGACAATGGATGTAGAAAATGCATTAAATGACTATGCCGATGACATTATTACTAAGGTAATGGTAGCATCAAAGGCTAATATTAGAAGACTTGAATAATGAAGGCTAAAATCGGCTGTAGGAGCGGCTTTAGCCGCGATGGTCGCTTACAAAAGTGGTAGTAAGCAATATTAAACATGCACCTATTGACGGTGATCGTGGACTTCTTTTAGAGTGGACTTATGGGTAAGATACGCGTATTGGTTATTGATGATTCAGCATTAATCAGGAAAATACTGACTGAAGTTTTAAATTCGTCACCCGATATTGAAGTTATCGGTGCAGCAGCAGATCCTCTTATTGCCAGGGACATGATTAAGCAATTAAATCCGGATGTATTGACGTTGGATATTGAAATGCCGCACATGGACGGGATAACCTTCTTGAGCAACTTGATGCGCCTAAGGCCAACGCCGGTTGTGATGATCTCCACGCTGACTGAACATGGCGCCGAGGCCACTTTAAATGCTTTGGCACTCGGCGCGGTCGATTTTATTGCCAAACCCAGAGTTGATGTTGTCAATACGCTGAATGAGTATGCCGAGGAAATTATTTTTAAAGTTATCGGCGCGGCACAGGCTAAAGTCGGTAATATTTACAACGGGGTAGTCAAGCCTAAAAGTCCTGTAGCAACCGTTTCTGATGTTCCGGAAAAACACTCAGTCGATGTGATTTTGAAAGCCGCGCCGATAAAAACGCATATTGGAGGGACTAATAAGATAATCGTTTTAGGCGCCTCAACGGGGGGAACGGAAGCCATTAAAGCTGTCGTTAAAGGCTTTTCGGCAGATACCCCGCCCATTTTAATAACCCAACATTTACCCGCCGCATTTAGTGCATCATTTGTCCGTCATATTGACCTTGCAACGGAAATGTCAGCTTGTATTCCCAAACAGGGTCAGACGGTTGAACCGGGTAATATTTATCTTTCACCTGGAGACAGGCATATGCTGGTGATTAGAGAGGGAGGTAAATATATTATCCAGTTGAGCGACGGGCTGCCTGTCAATCGCCATAAACCCGCCGTTGATGTTCTGTTTCGTTCGGCCGCTCAATGTGCCGGGGCTAATGCCATAGCTGTATTATTAACAGGCATGGGCTCTGACGGAGCCATGGGCATGAAAGAAATGCATGATGCGGGTGCCAGAACGGTTATTCAGGATGAACAAACCAGTGTGGTTTGGGGTATGCCGGGTGCTGCATTCAAGTTGGGTTGCGCTGATTATGTCGTATCGTTAGAAGAGGTTTCGAGTAAAGTTTTAAGCTTGGTTAAACCGGGTAGTGTTGGCAAGGTTAACTGAAAAATAGGCTGACAAGGTTTGTTGAAGTTTATCTTACTCGCTTTTTCGGATGTAGTTGGCAGCGTTCTTTATAGGGGTATATTTCATCAGAACTTAACAGGGCAATAACGTATTGTGCCAGGTACAGAATTTTAAAATAGGTTACTTTTTATGCTGCGTAATTAACTATGACTAATCAGACTAAATCACAATTTATTGCAGTAGCTTCTATTACTTCGGAGTTAAGTGCGGTCATGGTGGTGGCCAAGGAAATATCATTAGCAGCGGCCAATGCCAAGGCTATTGCATTTAGGGCCGGAGATAAGGCGAAAGGATTTCAGCCGATTACCGACTTTATTAATGAATTGGCTAAAGAAACAATTGAATTGGTTACTAATATCAATATACATGCCTTGGTGTTATATCGCTTAACTGTCAATGAATTCCAAAAAACGACTGCTTATAATAAATTTGAGTTGGCTGTAAAAATGGCTGGAGATGCTGCTTACGCTAATACAATGCAGAAGCCATTGGATAATGCAAGGCTTTCGATGCAAGATTGCCAGAGACAGTTTAAACGGGATGTCTCGCAACTGTTAGGGCAGCTTGAAGAGGTGATGCATCATGCTCGTGCTGCACGGGTTATCGCTGCAAACTCAAGAATCGAGGCATCACAGGCGGGTGAATATTTACAGAGTTTGCAGGCCGTTGCCGAAAGTGTAGATAAAGCTGCACATACTATTCATGATAATGTGCAGCGTTGCAGAATTGCATTATCCATTTATCGCAATAACTAAATAGCTGCGTAAGCGTTCACCTCCCCCTAACCCCTCTTTTTCAAAGAGGGGGACTGAACGATTACATAGCGGCTAACAACAGAGGGCATTGTTTTTCTATGAAAATGACCAAGATTTATGAAGGATCGCACCAATGGATTATGTTCGGAAGGGATGAGAATAAACCCGGAAATATAATTGATACCAACCAATATGTAGTACGCACGGCTAATCGATGCCTACTTTTGGATCCAGGTGGCGCCGAGCTGTTTGCGCCGATGATGGCCGCAGTGTTACATCATGCTCCTGTGGATCAAATTACGGATCTGTTTGCTTCGCATCAGGATCCTGACGTGATTTCATCGCTGGGTTTATGGGACCAGGCGTTAACCAATGCCAAACTCCATGCACCGGCTATTTGGGAAGGATTTTTGCGGCATTACAGCTGTGAATCAATAGAATATGTGCCTATTCCGGATAATGGCGGAACCATTAAACTGGATTCTGTGGAATTGCAGATTATTCCTGCTCATTATTTGCATTCGCCCGGCAACTTTCATGTCTATGATCCGCAAGCTAAGATTCTGATGACGGGGGATGTCGGCGCTGCTATCGAGGCAAATGATGCTCCTGTGTTTGTTGATAATTTCGCGGTACATGTTGAGAAAATGCGTTATTGGCATCAGCGGTGGATGCCGTCAAATCAGGCCAAAAGAGTCTGGATTGAGCGGGTAAGAAATCTTGATATTGATATTTTGGCTCCACAGCATGGGCGGATGTTTAAAGGCGATGATGTCAAACGCTTTTTAGACTGGTTTGATGCGTTACAGGTAGGTATTGCTGTTTAATCAATTTCAACCTGTTGAAGTCAACAAAAAATCCAAAAAAAAGGGAGCCTAATAGATAATTAAGCTCCCCTTTACCAAAGGAAAGTAAGTAAGAGCGCATATTGATATGTTACCGATGCAAAGGCAGAATGATAATGTGACATATTGTCACATATAAACAGTATGGTTTTTTTCTAAACGATTGAGTTAAAGGCATAAAAGCTGATTAATAACCTAGATGCATAAAAATGAGCATTCGATTAAGGAGTTATGATGTTCGAGCAAGCAAACTATATTCGTTGGTTTAATGAACTAACCATTGACGATGTCGCTCTCGTAGGCGGCAAGAATGCCTCGCTAGGCGAAATGTACAGGGAACTAACACCGCAAGGCATCCTGATTCCCAACGGTTTTGCCGTGACCGCCGAGGCTTATCGCTATGTATTGGATCAAGCGCAGGGCTGGGAGGCGCTGCATCAGGCATTGGATGACTTGAATCCCGACGATGTCGGCGATCTTGCCAAACGTGCGCGTAAAGCCAGAGAGATAATCTACGCCGCGCGATTTCCTGAAGATCTTGAGCAGCAAATTATCGAGGCTTTCAAGCAATTAAAACAGCAGTATGGCGATGATTTAAGCGTTGCCGTGCGTAGTTCCGCCACCGCCGAAGATTTACCGACCGCCAGTTTTGCCGGACAACAGGATACTTTTCTGAATATACGCGGCGATCAGGCTTTACTGGATTCCTGCAAGCGCTGTTTTGCCAGTCTGTTCACCGATCGCGCCATTCATTACCGTGTCGATCAGGGTTTCGATCATTTCAAGCTGGCCTTATCGATAGGTATTATGAAAATGGTGCGCTCGGATCTCGATGCCAGCGGGGTGATGTTTTCGCTGGATACCGAATCGGGATTTAGCGATGTGGTGTTTATTACCGGCGCCTACGGCTTGGGTGAGAATGTCGTGCAAGGCGCGGTCGATCCCGACGAGTTTTATGTGCATAAACCTACTTTTGAGCAGGGACATCGAGCGGTATTAAGACGCACCTTGGGCGCGAAGAAAATAAAAATGGTTTACAGCGACGGGCGCACCCGTGAATCGACTCACAATATTGCGACTTCTTCTAAAGAGCGCAATCGCTTTTGCCTTAACGATGCCGATATTTTAACCCTCGCCGACTACGCCATTAAAATAGAAAAACATTACAGCGCCAAGGCGGGGCAAGCCAGGCCGATGGATATCGAATGGGCGAAAGATGGCCTGGACGGTATACTTTATATCGTCCAGGCGCGGCCGGAAACGGTAGTTTCCCAGTTGCGCGGCATGGTCTTGGAGCAATACAACCTTAAACAGCAAGCCCAGCCGATAGTTACCGGCCATGCCGTGGGCAGCAAGATTGCCACCGGTAAGGCGCGGATTATCGATAAACTTGAGCAGTTGAACAGTTTTAAAGCAGGCGATGTACTGGTTGCCGATATGACCACGCCGGACTGGGAGCCGGTGATGAAAATAGCCTCGGCGATAATCACTAACCGGGGCGGACGCACCTGTCATGCGGCGATTATCTCGCGCGAATTGGGCGTTCCGGCAGTAGTCGGTTGCGATAATGCCACGACCCTAATTAAACATAACAGCCCGGTCACCGTATCCTGCGCCGAAGGCGATGTCGGCAAAGTCTATTCCGGCCTGCTCGACTTCGATATTAAAACCACCGACTTGTCGGGTCTGCAACGGCCGAAAACCAAAATCATGCTCAACATCGGCAATCCCGAACTGGCCTTTAAAACCAGCTTCCTGCCCAATGACGGCGTGGGTTTGGCGCGGATGGAATTTATCATTACCGAATACATCAAGGCGCATCCTATGGCGCTGATCCACCCGGAGCAAGTACAAGACGCCGGCGAGCGGGAACAGCTAAGTCAATTAACGCGCAATTACGCCGGCGCCGAAGATTACTTTATCGAAAAACTGTCGGAAGGCGTAGGCACCATTGCCGCCGCGTTTTATCCCAAACCGGTCGTTGTGCGCATGTCGGATTTTAAAACCAACGAATACGCTACCTTGCTCGGCGGACGCTGGTTTGAATTCGACGAAGCCAATCCGATGATCGGTTTTCGCGGCGCCTCGCGTTACATCCATCCCGCTTACGCCGAAGGTTTTGCGCTGGAATGCAAGGCGATGAAACGGGTGCGGGAAGAGATGGGTTTAACCAATGTGATTTTGATGATCCCGTTTTGCCGCCGCGTCGAGGAAGCCAGGCGGGTGCTCGACTATATGGCGCAACTGGGTTTGAAGCGCGGCGAGCAGGGGCTGGAAATTTATGTGATGTGCGAGATTCCCAATAACGTCATTCAAATCGATGCCTTTTCCGAGCATTTCGACGGTTTTTCTATTGGATCCAAGGATTTGACCCAGCTTACCTTGGGCGTGGATCGCGATTCTGCGATCATCGCCGAAGACTTCGACGAACGCGATCCCGGCGTTAAAGAAATGATTCGTCTTGCCGTTGAGGGTGCGCGGCGTAACGGCAAACATTGCGGACTTCGCGGTCAGGCGCCGTCGGATTATCCCGAGATGGCGGAATTTCTGGTGGAAATCGGCATAAATTCGATGAGTCTGAATCCCGATACCGTGTTGCAGGCTACGCAACTGGTGTTGGAGACTGAACGGCGATTAAACCGGAAGTTGTCATAATGTCCTTGTCAAAACATTCCAATTTTTGTTTGTTAGACTAGAATAATTAACATAGCGTTGGTTGTTTTATTACGGGGGAAGACAAAATGAACATGAAAAATTACCGCCTGTTTTTATTGGGCTTTGTGACGGCCTCATTCGTGTTGCTAACCGGGTTTCAACAACCGGGAGTTAATAATGCTGCCTTAACAGAAAAACAGGCGGTATCGGTTAACGTAAAAAAAATTCAGCTCAACAGCAAACAGAGTTCCGTTAAGTCAACGCGCAAAAAAGCCATCGACAAGCCTTCAGTGCCGAGTGCCAATGATGATGCTGAGCTTCAAAAAACGCTGGATCTTACTATCCCATTTAAGGTTAAAGTTTCTGAAGATGTTTGGTTGAAGAGCGAACAAAACAAGGTGACCCAACGGGAATCGGCAAATTTGTTTGCAACTGAAAAGCAAAAAAAGTCAGGGCCTTTAGATTTGGATGGACAGATGTTGATGTCGCAAGAACCTGAAATGGATAAACAAAAATCGCTGGATGGCGCAGGAATTGTTTTTACCCTGAAGCGGTGAGTGTAAAAACGGGTGGTAAGGAATCTTGGAAGGTTTCCCTTCCGTTATTAAAGTCTGGTAATTTTAAAAAAACGCCTTAACCGGGTGTTTTTTGCGCTTGCATCCGAACATTAAAGTTCAGGCTGTGAAACGGCACCTCGTCCTGCATGCGCTCTTCGTCAAATCTGTGTGCTATTTTTCTAACTGTTGAAGTTGGTTGTCACCACCTGGCAGTATGACAATTCTATTCCGGCCTTCGTTTTTTGCCCGATACATGGCTTGGTCGGCGGTTTCGATCATGTCGGTGTAATCGGCATAGCGCCGACTATACAGGGATATGCCGATGCTAACCGTCAGGTTATGACCCTGAAATCGTTGACTCATAATCTTGCCGCGATGTTCAATTGCCGATCTTAGGCGTTCGGCATAACCGTAAGCGCCGGTTTTATTGGTATTTCTAAGGACAAATAAGAATTCTTCCCCACCATAGCGGCCAATGAAATCTCCGGGCCGGGTTAAGCTACGCAAAATATCGGCAACAATTTTTAAGGCATCATCGCCGGCCTGATGTCCGCAGCTGTCATTAAACAGTTTGAACTTGTCTATATCGATAAAGCCTATCGCGAGATTGGCCAAGGTGGACTCATCTTCTTGAAAAACAGCAGTCAGGAATTTGTTGATCATGCGTTTATTAAAAAGCTGGGTTAAATGATCGATTTGCGCGTTTTTTTTCTCCAGATGGTATTGTTTGGCATTAAAGATGGCGATGCCTAGTTCATAGGCAATGGGCTGGATTTCCGGCAGTAATTGTTCGCTCATCGGTTTTTTTGACAACGAATTGTCGGCATAAAGCACGCCGAGCAGCTTATTGTGGTGTGCTACGGGGACGGCAATAAACTCGGTAGTCTTTAGATGTTGAATTATGGGGTTGTCCGGCTCTATTTCTGTATTGATGATGACGGCTTTTTTTTCGCGCAGACAGGTTAATAACAAACCGGAAAGGCTGTTGATATTGATCTCAAAGGCCGACTGTTTGGTCGGTAATATCGATTCCGGCCAGCCGTATAACGCGATCAGGCTGCGGTGCTTGGGGGCGATGGTGAACATAATGCTGCGGTCAAAAGAAAATTCGTTCTGTATGGCCTCCAGGGTACGGGGAATAAAGTCATCAGGGTTAAGGCTGTGATGGGGCGCGGTTAAACAGGATGATAATTTAGGGGCAGTGACTAAAGCGTTATCCTCGTTTATCTGGCTTAAGTTAATGGTTGTCTTGACCAGCGTGGCCCGCAATGTCGTTAAGCCGGGGAGACGGATGTTGTAGAATTCTTGAGTGCTTTGCATATCCTGATCAACCTGTTGTAGCAGGGCTTCAATATTCAGTTGGTCAAGATCAATAGTCTCGAGCACGGCGCTCTGTAAACTTGGATGGCTGTTGCGTTGGACAGCCGAACCTATGCCTTGTATCCAGGCTATGTAGTCTGCAAAAGAAACGATGGCGATTGCGGTGTTAAATTGTGCGTGCGGCGATGTTTCGGTCGGCTGGTTATGGTGGAAAGCTACGATTGCCGCGATTGATGCCGGTAATTGCCATTCCAGACAAAAAACATGCCCCATCTCGGTATGTGTTATGCCGAAAAAGTTACGTTCTTCTTCTAACGTCGACTGTTGGTTATTGCCGATGGAAGCAATAAAATCAC
Organism: Methylobacter sp.; assembly: GCA_030655535.1. Classification (GTDB taxonomy): domain Bacteria; phylum Pseudomonadota; class Gammaproteobacteria; order Methylococcales; family Methylomonadaceae; genus Methylobacter_A. The sequence continues at coordinate 8,028 of JAURVK010000053.1, forward strand.
TGTAAGTTACGCGTCCGTGGGTTTCCAGAACTATTTTGCCTATATCGTGTAAAAGTCCTCCGGTATAAACCAGATCAGGATCCGGATAGTTAAGTGCGACGGCTATTCTTTTGCTTAATGATGCTACATACAGGCAATGTTGCCAAAAAAATAACAAGTCGAATAGTTGCGATGCGTTTTGTCGTTTCAGATTGTTATAAAGCAGCAGGTTTAGTGCAAGCTGACGCACGACAGAAAATCCCAGTATAGTCACTGCGCGATTAGTGGAGGTTATTTTGTTGGGTAAGGCGTATACGGCAGAATTAACCTGTTTTAGGATTTTTGCGGCCAGCATCGGTTCTGTTTCTATAATCCGGGATAGGTTGTCGATTCTGGCGTTGTCGTCATTGGTTAGCGTTAATAACTTGAGGGCGACGGGAGGTATCAGCTGAAGCTGTTTTATGTCATCTTTCAGAATTGAGCTAGCGGCTTTTTTTATGAGTTTGGTTTCATCCGTGTCTTTGTCAGTCATGACATCTGCTCCAGTGGTTAACTTTCCGTTTTATGCGACAAACGGAGTCTAGTAAATTTTTATGGAAAATTGTGAGAATTGTTAGACAATATCTTTAAGCTGTGGTTATCCGGTGGCGGATCTCAACTCAATGTAGTGAGATGGAATTCGCTTGCCTATAGTTCGGCCTCGGTACATAGATAGTCAACATACTACCTGTCGTGCGCGTGTGCGACAACCGGATAAGCACAGCTCATCCAAAAGAAAAAGCGGATATGGCATTAGCCAATATTATAAATCATTAAATAACACTATGTTGGGACCATTGGCGTGCGGTTATTCATTAAAAACCTGAATATCGAGTTAAAGAAAAGTATCGCCAAGGGACTCTATACCCTAATGGTTTGTGAGGCTTGCCCCTTTTCCCCGAATGGGGATCGGTTGGCTTCGATAATCGAAATCCGGTATTTTACCAACGCTACATTGAATGCCCCGATACGGAATGCGCTATTGCTTTTCCGCTTTAATCCCAAAAAACAACGCATATAAAACCGGCACCGCGATCATCGTCAGCACGGTCGCGAAGGCGAGGCCGCCCATGATCGCGACCGCCATGCTCGCAAAAAAGGCGTCGCTCAGCAACGGTATCATGCCGAGTATGGTCGTTCCTGCGGCCAGCAATACCGGTCGCAAGCGGCTGACGCCGGCGTCGATGATTGCCGGGTAACCCGGTTTACCCTCGATGATTTGGGCGTCGATTTCGTCGACCAGTACGATTGCATTTTTCATCAGCATTCCGGACAGGCTCAGTAGGCCGAGCAGCGCCATGAAGCTGAACGGCTGATTCGAGGCCAGCAACCCTATTACCACACCGCACACCGACATGGGGACAACCAGCCAGATGATCAACGGCTGGCGAACTTTGCCGAACAACAGCACACTGATGATCAGCATCACGATAAAACCAGCCGGCAATTGGGCGTTCAACGCGTTTTGGGCGTCGGTCGAACTTTCATATTCGCCGCCCCATTCAAACCGGTAACCGGTTGGTAGCGGTATCGCTTCGATTTCCGCGCGGATGTGGCGAAATGCTTGGTCGGCGGTCATTGCGGGAATAGGATCGGCCTGCACGGTCAGCGTGCGCACCCGGTTGCGCCGGTGTATCAGCGTGTCTTCGCTGACAGTTTCGAATCGGTCGACGATTTGTGCGATCGGCACATAGGCTTGATCGGCCGGACTCCAGACCAATCGGTCGTGTAATTGTTTGGCGTCCTTGCGTTCGGACATCGGTGGACGGACGACGATTGGAATCAGCCGGTCGTCTTCACGGTAAGTGCCGGCCTGGACGCCGGTTGTCGCAAACTGCAAGGCCACTGCCAAATCGCTTAAACCGACGCCGGCGATACGCGCACGCTCGGGATTGTAGGCCGGCTTCAGCAGCAATTCCTTTTGCTGCCAATTGGTACGCAGATCGATTAAGCTGCCGTCGCCGCGCATGACGGCCAAGGCTTCGTTGCCGAGTTTGCGCAAAACCGTGGCATCCGACCCGGAGAATCGCGCTTCGATTTTCGCCGCGACGCCAGAACCGAAGACTAGCCGTTCGGTACGTATTTCGGCATTCGGATAGGCTTCGCTGAGTTCGCGTTTGAGTTCGGCGGCCAGCGGTGCAATCCGCTCCAGGCTTTCGGTACGAATAATAAATTGGCCGTAGGCGGTATTTGGCTGTTCCGGCACGTAAGTCAGCATGAAACGGCCGGCGCCGCGGCCGATAAAGCTTGCGACCGATACAACGCCCGGCTTGGCATGGATGATCGCGTCGATTTCGCCCATATCGCGTGCTGTGGCGCGAATATCGCTGCCTTGCGGTAATTGATAGTTGATATAGAACAACGGCGTATTCGAGTCGGGAAAAAAGGCCTGCTTGACCAACCCGAAACCGGCGAAACATACGCTAGTCAGTACGATCAGCGCTATCACGGTCAGCGTGCGCGCATGCAGCGTGCCGATCAGCACTTTGCGGTAAAGCTGATACACCCAAGCTCGATAAGGATCGGCATCGCTAGTGTCGACTTTAAGAAAAAGATGGCCGAATAACGGCGTCACGGTGAGCGCCAATAGCCAGCTCAACATCAGCGAAATGCCGATCACGGCGAATAGCGAAAATAAAAATTCGCCGGTGATGTCCGGCGACAGACCGATTCCGGAAAAAGCCATGATGCCGATTACGGTCGCGCCGAGCAACGGCAGTTGTGTACGTTTGGCCGAGATTACCGCAGCTTCCTTGGCGCTCATGCCTTGCTGCATGTTGATCAGCATACCTTCAGCGATCACAATCGCGTTGTCGACCAGCATGCCCATGGCAATAATCAGTGCTCCCAAGGATATGCGTTCCATGTCGATATGAAACACGCGCATGAAAAACACCGTACCGAGCACAGTCAACAGCAACGTTGCGCCGACGATTAGCCCGACGCGCCAGCCCATCATCAGGCACAGCGATAGAATGACGATCAATACCGACAGGATCAGATTGACGATAAAATCGTCAATCGCTTGGTCGACGACTTTGTGCTGTTCGTAGATCGGGTGAATTTCGATGCCTAGCGGAATGCGCGGCGTCAGTTCCGCAAGCCGCGCTTCGACCGCTTGTCCGACGTTGACGATATTGGCCTCGGCGACTGCGGCGACGGCCAGCGTGAATGCGGGAGCGCCGTTGAAATGAATCAGGTGTTCGGGAATTTCGTCCGCTTCGCGGCGAATTTCGGCGATATCCAGCAAGCTGATTTGCTCGGTGGTTCCGGGGCGACCGATACGCAAGGCCTCGATGGCCGCGACCGAATCGAAACCCGAACCGGTCGCGATTCGGATGCGCCGTCCGTTAATGGTGACCGCACCTGCGTCGGCAACGGCATTTTCCGAGACAATCGTGTTCAAAACCTGCGCCATCGGCAGACCGAAACGCGCCAGACGGGCATTCGATATTTCGACATAGATCGTTTCGGTGCGCATGCCGGTAGTTTCGACTTTGCCGACATTGGGCACGGTCAGCAGTTCGCGGCGCAGAAACTTGGCCAGCTCCAGAATGTCGTGTTCAGAAAAGCCGGGCGCGGTCACTGCGTAAAAAATCCCGTAGACGTCGCTGAAATCGTCATTGACGGTTGACGGGTTGACGCCGTTCGGAAGCTGTTTTTGCGCATCGCCGACCTTGCGGCGCAGTTCGTCCCAGACCTGTGGCAGCGTGCGGCTGTCGTAGGTGTCCTTGATTTCGACTTCGATTTCGGACACTCCGGATTTGGATTTCGAGGTGATTTTTTTGATTTGCGGCAATTGTTGTATCGCCGATTCCAACGGCTCGGTGACTTCCTGTTCGACTTCCAGCGCCGTCGCCCCCGGATACGGTGTGATAACCAAGGCCTGCTTGATCGTAAAAGCTGGATCTTCCAGGCGGCCAACCGTCGACAGACCCCAAAGTCCGCCGATCAGGCAAGTCAAAATGATTAACCAGGTATTGACCGGGCGCTCGATGGCCGCGCGGGCGATTTCGATATTCATCGCGATGTCCTTAGAATCCGGTGAAACGGCGAACTTTCATGCCATCGTGCAATAGATGGCCGCCGGCGGAGACGATCTGTTCGCCGCCGGTCAAACCGGCCAGCACGCTAACGCGTTCAGATGCAGCGGGGCCGATAGCGATCGGTCTGGGCGAGACAGTTGCGGATTGCGGATCGAAAATCCACACCCGGGTGCTGCCCTGTTCGTCGGTATCGATTCCCGATAGCGGTACGGTAATTTCGCTGGTGCCGTTCGAGAACGGGCTGGCAATCGCGACGTTGACGGTCATGCCCGGCAACACAGTCATATCGCCTGGGTTGTTGAGCGCTAAAACAACTTCGTAGGTTTGCGCAACCGCATCGGCTTCGGTGGCATGCTCCAAATAGCGCAGTGACAAACGTTTTTCGGGCTTGCCCGGGAAGATTGCCTCGATCGCCAATTGATCGGCGCGCTTGACCAGCTTGATTAGGCTTTCCGGCACATTGATGCTGATTTTCAGCGTGCTGACATCCTGAACCCTAACCACGGGTTGGTTCGGTGATACTTGGGTGTGGTTGTCGGTGAGACGGCGCGTGATCAGTGCATCGAAAGGCGCGGTAATTCGGGTGTAAGACAGATTGCGACGCGCATTGTCCAGGGCGATCCGGCGCAGTTTATAGGCCGTTTCGGCTTCGTCCAGCATGACTTTCGGAATGGTGTCCGCTGCTGCCAAGTTACGTTTGCGCGTAACGTCGAGTTGGGCGAATTCATATTGCGCTTGTGTTTCCCGTTTGGCCAGGATGAAGTCGACGCTGTCCAGCGCGGCGATCAATCCGCCTTTAGGAACCACTGCGCCTTGCTGCACCGATAACTCTTTCAAGCGTCCGCCGACCTGAAACGACATATCGACTGTACTGAGAGCCTCGACGCGCCCGACGAAACGCCGTTGCGCGAGCACTTCGGCGGCCGCGATCGTTTCGACGCGTACGGTGCGGATGGCTTCTTGTTCGGATTGCGCGTTATTATTGCCGCAGGCAGTTAATAGCGCGGTAACGGCTAATGCAGGAATAGAGCGTTTAATTTGTAAAACGCGGCTGTAGGATGGACACGCTGCCGCTTTGCCCATTTTGCAATTCCCTTTTGAGTTTACCAAGTGTTTATACATAACGGCTATCCTTTGGATGGATGCATTGGGCACACTATAAAACTCCCAACGCCCGGCGCAGGCTTAGTTTTGCCTGTGCCGCATCGTAGTGGGCGTTATTGAAATTGTCGTGCGTGGTCATTCTCAGTTCCTCGGCTTTGAGCATTTCGGTCTGCGAGGATAGGCCTTGCCGGTAGCGCTCTTGGTTGACTCTCAAATTTTCATCGGCTTGTGCAATCGCTTGCTTGCTGACGTCTATTCTTTTTTCGGTTTCCTGAATATCCAGCCAGGCGCGCCGGATTTCCAGTCCGATCATACCGGCCAAATCATCGCGCTGTGCTTGCAAGGCCAGCGCTTGTCGATGCAGCGATTTGCTTTGATGATGCGTGCCGCCGTCGAGTTTCCATTCCATGCCGACATTGACCATCCACATGCCTTCGAAAGCCTGGAAACGATTTTCTTGGTATTGATAGCCGCCATTGACCGCGACTTGCGGCAATAAACTTGCTTGAACGCTCTGCGCTTGTTCTTGCAAGGTGGTTATTTGATTGGTCAGTGCGTTCAGTTCAGGGCGTTGCACCAGCGCTTGAGCGTTCAATTCGTCCGGTGCGCCATCGGGGGAGGCCGGAAACCGGTCTTCCAGTTCGACCGAATCGTCAAGTCGGCGATTGAGCAAGCGGTTGTATTGCGCCTTGGCGATATCGAGCCGATTGCCGCTTTGTACGACCAGTTGCCGGGCGTTGGCGTATTCGACTTCAGCGGCTAATTGATCGTTTTTCGAAACCATGCCTTGACTATGCAGACGATCGACGTCGGCGGCATGTGCCTGCAAGGTTTCGGCATGGCTTTGTGCCAGCTGCAATGCGCTTTGCGCGCGTAATACGGACAAATAAACTTCGGCAACCTGCATTTTAATGGTCAAGGCCGTCGTGATTTCATTGTGTTGCACGGCCGACAATGAGGCTTCGGAGGCATTGATGTTATGACTGATACGACCGCTGGTGAATATGGGCAGCGTTGCAATCGCTTGCGCCTGGGCACTGCCTGCTTGGGCCGTCACGAATTGCGCGGATTGGCCTTCGATTTGGGTTTTCGCGGCAGGCGCTTCACTTAACTGCGTGTAGCCGCTGTTGATATTGAGTGCGGGCAGACGTTGATTTTGCGCCGAGTATAATTGCTGCTTGGAGGCTTCGGTGTCGGCTTTTGCCGATTTGATCAGATGGTTTTGGCTCACTGCGTGTTCGAGAGCCTCTTCGAGGGTTTCGGCTTGAGCGCAACATACGGGCAATAATGCCAGCGAGAAAAAGTATGATTTCAAGTTAATCTGCCGCATTTAAAACGCCGAGTATATAAAGCGCAACGACTCGGTCGATCAATCGACACTTTTGTTCAGGGGAGGGCGGTGGGCTGACACCAAGCAAACACTGAAAATGCAAATCGCCTTTCAGCAGACTGAAAAAGGCATCGGCCGCAAACGCAATATCGGGAATAGCAAAGTGTCCACCGGCATTCAGCGTTTGTAGATAATTTTCCAGTTGCGTCAGCGCTATTTTAGGCACGCCGTCGTAGACTAAGCGACCCAGTTCCGGAAAATCCAGGCATTCGGCAATTACCAGACGGTAAATCGCCAAAGCCTTCTCGGTAAAAATCAAATCGACAAAAGCCTCGGCGATTTTGTGGAGGTTTTTTTCGACATCTTTCGAGTCTGTGGCGATTTCGGCCATCGTTTGCAGTAAAGAACGGCATAATTCAAAAACGACTGCCGAGAACAGCGCGTTTTTATTCTCGAAATGTTGGTATAAGGTCGCTTTCGAAACCGGTGCCGCCTGAGCGATTTTGTCCATGCTGACTTTGTGATAGCCGTGCTTTAGAAACATACGTGTGGCGCCTTCGATAATGGTTTGCCGTTTTGAGTTGGTAGGCTCTGAAGTCATTTGGAATTTGGATAATTAAATAAAACGAAATAGTAAACTAAACTGTTCAGTTTTTAAATAAATATAAATAATGTCTGTTGATTTTAATAGGCGAGGAGAACACTAAACGAATGCCGATTCCATCATAGCATCCTAAAACAGTCGGGCGATTGCCGTGGACAAAATTTTCTGAATACATTATTGATAGTTTACAATAGCGGCCGGTAAGTTCGCTCCTGCCGCTGGGGCGCAAGTAAACAGGATGTAAAGTAATCAGATGAAAAAATTAAAATGCGCTGTTATCGGTACCGGTTATTTGGGCAAGTTTCACGCCGAAAAATATGCGTCACTGCCTGACTGCGAACTGGTTGCCGTTGTCGATATTAATGAGGCGGCAGCTTATGAAGTTGCTGAAAAACACGGCGCAATAGCGCTGACAGACTATCAATCCTTGTTAGGCGAAGTCGATGCAGTGAGTATTGTGGTGCCTACGACATTGCATCATAAGGTATCCATGGATTTTCTCAATGCCGGCGCTCATGTGTTGGTTGAAAAACCGATTACCGTGACGGTTGCAGAGGCCGATGAGTTGATCGCTATCGCCAAGGAAAGGCATTTGATTTTGCAGGTCGGGCATCTGGAACGGTTCAACCCGGCGATATTGGGTCTGGACAAAGAAGAAAAGCCGCTGTTTATCGAATCGCACCGTTTGTCGCCGTTTAATCCTCGCGCCAATGATGTCAGCGTAGTCCTGGATTTAATGATCCACGACATCGATATTATTTTAGCCTTGGTAGATTCAGAGGTGGAACATATCGATGCCAGCGGTACCGCGGTTTTAACGCAGGGCACCGATATTGCCAATGCCCGGTTGAAATTTAAAAACGGTTGTGTGGCCAATGTGACGGCCAGCCGGATCAGCATGAAGATGGAGCGTAAAATGCGCCTGTTCAGGCCGTGTTCCTACGTCTCTGTAGATTTCCAGAACCGCATCTTGACCAAACATCGCACCGGCAAAAAGGAAATGTTTCCCGGTATTCCGGAAATAGAAACCGAAGAATCCGTTTTTGAAAGCGGCGATGCGCTGCTGGAGGAAATCAAGCATTTCGTTAACTGTATCCATACCGGTGACAACCCGCTGGTTTCCGGCGTAGCGGGAAGACGAGCGCTGGAAACGGCGATACAAATTACCCGGTTATTGGGCGATAAATAACGGGGTAACTGCCGGGTGCAGCATTGGTTTGCCGGGTTACGCGATAAAGCCGCTAATCCGACCGACGTCATTCAACTAAACAATAGGCAATAACAACATGATACCCATGGTAAACCTGAAGGCTCAATACGTCGGAATTAAAGATGAAGTTGAGCGTGGACTGGCTGAAACGATCGAAAACTGTTCGTTCATATTAGGCCCCAATGTGCAGGCTTTTGAAAAAGAAGCGGCCGACTATCTGGGCGTAAAACACGCCATTGCGGTGGCTTCGGGAACCGATGCGCTGCATCTGGCCTTGATTGCCGAAGGCATCGGCGCGGGCGATGAGGTGATTACCACCGCGTTCACCTTTATCGCTACGGCGGAAGCCATCAAATATGTCGGTGCGATTCCGGTTTTCGTCGATATAGATCCCAAGACGTTCAATATTTCACCGGAAGCGATAGCCAAAGCGATCACCCCAAAAACCAAAGCGGTCATGCCGGTGCATTTGTTCGGGCAACCGGCGGATATGACCGCTATTAAGCAATTATGCGACCGGCATAATTTAAAGTTGATTGAAGATTGCTGCCAGTCTTTCGGCGCAAGCATCAACGGCAAACAAACCGGCGCTATCGGCCATGCTGCCGGTTATAGTTTTTTTCCGAGCAAGAATCTGGGCGCGTTCGGCGATGGCGGTTTGGTCGTCACCAACTCCGACGAAACGGCGGCAAAACTTAAGATGCTGCACAATCATGGTTCGGATGTCCGTTATTACCATGATGTGATCGGCTATAACAGTCGCCTTGATGAAATGCAGGCGGTGATATTACGGGCCAAATTAAAGCGTATCGACCAATACAATAAAGACCGCCGGCGTGCCGGGCATTATTATTCGGAATTGCTGATCGATTTGCCGCTGACTACGCCGTTTGAAGATGGTTTGGGCGAGCACGTTTATCACCAGTACACCGTGTTATGCGAGCGCCGAGACGAGCTGCTGAAAGCCTTGCAGGACAAGCAAATCGCTTGTGCGGTTTATTATCCCGTACCCTTGCATCGGCAAAATGTGTTTAAACAGGAATATGCAGCCGTCAGCTTGCCGGTGACCGAATTTGTTGCGGCCAACTGCTTGTCATTGCCGATTTGTCCGTTCCTTGAGGGTGATTCAATCAGGGAGATAGCGGCGGTTATTCGGGATGTTTTGACAACATAGTTAAGACTACTGGAATGCAGGCTTCGCCTGCAAGCACAAGCAAAGCTTGCACTCCTGTTGATAAATTCACCTTGAACCTTTTATCTTGAACCTTAAACCCTTAACTATCCTATTCAGCGCCGGAGAATCATCCGGCGACCAGCACGCCGCCAATATGTTTCTGGAGCTGCAAAAACAGCGGCCGGACATTAAAGGTATCGGCATGGGCGGCGCAAAAATGGCTCAGGCGGGCATCGATATCCGTTACGATTCGGCCAGCATCGGCGTCATCGGCGTGGTTGAAGTCATCAAACATTATGCCGAAATCCGCCGTGCGTTAACGTTGATGCAAGAGCTGGTCGTTACCGAGCGCCCCGACTTGCTGGTTTGCGTAGACTACAAGGAATTCAATTTTAAACTGGCGCGTTACGCCAAACAGCAGGGCATTAAAGTATTGTTTTACGTCAGTCCCCAAGTTTGGGCATGGCGGCCTGGCCGGGTCGCGGCCTACGGCAAGGTCATCGATATGATGGCGGTGATCTTTCCGTTTGAGACCGCTTATTACGATGCCGAAAAAGTGCCGGTACGCTATGTAGGCCATCCTTCGGTAGATAAAGTCCATGCCCGGCACAGCAAAGATGAGGATTTAAGCCGTTTCGGGCTGGATAAAAGCAAGCCGATAGTGGGCTTGTTGCCCGGTAGTCGGGCTAACGAAATAAAACGTATGTTGCCGGTGATGTTGGCCGCAGCAGCAAAAATGCAGGTTAATCTGCCCGAGTGTCAGTTTATTTTGCCGCAAGCCGATTCGATCAGCGATGCGTTGCTTGACGGCTACCTACGTCAGTCGCCGTTAAGCGTTACCATCATAAAAAATCAGCCTTACGACGTGATTCAATGCTGCGACGCAGTGATGACCGCCTCAGGCACAGCGACCCTTGAAATCGCCTTGTTAACCGTGCCGATGGTGATTGCTTACAAGCTGTCGCCGCTCACCTATTGGCTGGGAAAATGGCTGGTAAATACGCCGTTTATCGGCCTGCCGAATATCGTGCTAGGCAAAAGTATCATCAAGGAACTGATTCAGCAGGATGCGACAGCCGAAAACCTGTCTGAAGAAGTTACGCGAATTTTGACCGATAAGGCCTACGCCGATGAAATACGCCAAAACCTGCGGCAGGTTAAACAGCAGTTAGGGCAGGGCGGCGGTTCTAAAAACATGGCGCAGTTGGTATTGGAAATGTTGTCGACTTAGCCGGATACTATGGATGGAAAAAAACCAGGCAACAGAGTAAGATTCGGTCTTCCATTTAAACCGGGACAACCCTTTAAAATTTGATAGCACTGATGTTATATCAATGTGGGAGCGATGCTATCATCGCGACGAGGGCGTCGCTCCCACAAGGGTCTCAACTGTCCCGGTTTATGTTAGAGGCCTAAGATTATCTGTTAATGTTCATCAATAATGAGGAGGTAAACGATGGAAATTGGAACTGTATTTAAACTGTTGGGTTACATGCTTTGGCCGTTTTTACTGGTATTTCTATACTACCTGTTCGACAGGAAAGGTTTTAAGAGGCAGCTGGAAAAATTTAAACAAGACGGTTTTAAATAAGCTTGTAAGCGCATCAGGCGGGTTTGCCGCCTGATGCGGGCAAGGTACGTTGCCGTTCCAGAAAGTTAACGGTAAAAAAATAACAGCCACCCGCACAAAGTTCCGTCGATAGTTGGGCATACCCGCTCCGCATCCGCATAATAAAAAGTAAGGCATGGCGTAGGGCGGTTTTGCGTCAGCAAAGCGCCAATCACCAAAAGCAGGCGCTTTAGGCGACGCACAACGCCGATGACAACCTGTCGCAGTTGCGGTGGATTGCCTACGGCGAATCCACCCTACACCATACCCACCGTAACTGCGGCCATCAGCGCCTGGAGTCGTGCAGCATGAATGCCGGGAGCGATTGTTTCAACAAGATATGCAGCGTTTTGATAATCGACATACCCCGTCCCGCCTGAGAAGTTCACAGCAACTTAACCAACGCAGCCACAATACCAATGGCGACCGTTATTAACGCCCCCAACTTGATAATTAACCGCTGCTCAAGCTGAATTAATCGAGCATCCATATCGCGGCGCAAATCGTCAATATCGCGGCGCACGTCGTTGATGTCATGTTGCGTGGCAAGTTGCGCTTCTCCTTGCGCTTCTTTAAACGCTTCTGAGAAAGCCTCTGCCTGGCTTTCCGGTACGCCAGCCGCTTTGAGTGTGCGGACAAATTTTAGGGTATCGAAAGTAATGGTAGTCATAGCTGTCTCTTGATGGATGAGTATCTATCGTCAAAATAGCCCCGAAGCGGGAGCGCTGTCAACTGTTAAAGGGCGGTCAGCGTTTTTTTGCCCACCCTAACAGTAGTATAAAAAAACCGCCCAACCTCGTGAAGGATTGGATGGTTTGTTGGGTGCGATTAAATACAGGTTATGCTTACTATGTCTCGCTCGGCAACCTGCCAAATTCGCATAGACGAAAAGGAGGCTTTCAACGTAAACCGGGACAGTTGAGATCATTGTGGGAGCGATGCCCTCATCGCGACGAGGGCGTCGCTCCCACAACCAACTTTCATGTTCCCGGGTGGTTCCACGCGTTATTATCGGCTACGATTACTTAATATCGCGGCACCGAACTATCGCAATCACAAGACCAGGCATCAATGCCACCGGCTAAATTGATCACCTGTTTAAACCCCGAATTATTAAGATATAGGCAGGCTTGCAAACTGCGTACGCCATGATGGCAAATCACTACGATTTCCTGCTGCGGATTCAGCTCACCCAGTCTTTGCGGGATTTGATTCAGCGGAATTAACACGCTGTTTTCTATGCGGGCGAATTCAAACTCATTGGGTTCCCTGACATCCAGCAAAAATAAATGCGGTTCATGTTGAATTCTGGTTTTTAATGCGGATGCTGATAGTTGTGTTACGGTCATGGTTATCCTTTATTAATAAAGCTATCCAAGCGTTGCATGGCAACAGCCATTCTATCTATGGACGTCGTATAAGCAAAGCGGATGTAGTGGTTATTCTCATTTGTTCCAAAATCCTTTCCGGGCGTGACTGCAACGCCTTCAGCTTCCAGTAAATCCAGCGCGAATTGAAAACTGTCATCGGTAAATTTGGAGCAGTTGGCATAAATATAAAACGCGCCGTCCGGTTTAATCGGTATTTCAAAGCCCAGATGCAATAAGGCGTCATAAAGAAAATCACGCCGCCGTTCAAATTCGACGCATCTATGCTCAAGCTCAGCCAGCGTGTGCGGGTCAAATGCGGCTAATGCGGCATATTGCGAATGGGTTGCGGTGGCGATAAATATATTTTGCGCCAGCTTTTCGGTGGCATCGATAAATGCTTCCGGGACTATCAACCAGCCGACCCGCCAGCCGGTCATGCCGAAATATTTGGAAAAACTGTTGATGACAAACACATCGTCACTAAACGCCAGCGCCGTTGTCGCTTTATCGCCATAAACCAGGCCATGATAAATCTCGTCGGAATAAAAGCAGCCGCCTAATTCATTCACGGTGTGAACAGCCTGCTTCAATTGATCAGCAGCGATGATAGTTCCGGTAGGATTCGACGGCGATGCAATCAACACGCCTTTGGTGTTTTTAGTCCAATGCTGTCTGATGTGTGCGGCTGTCAGTTGGTAACGGCTGGCGGCATCGACCGGAACGGTTCTGGCTTTGCCGTCGAACAATCTAATAAAGTTGCTGTTACAGGGATAACAGGGGTCGGCCATAAGCAGTTCTTCCGATGGGTTAAGCGTAACCCCCAGCGCTAATAAAAATGCCCCAGAGGCGCCTGGCGTGACAAAAATACGTTTCTTGTCCACAGTCACCGAATAACGCTGTCGATAAAACTCGGCTATTTTTTTACGCAGCTCAGGCAAACCGGCGGCCGGGGTATATTTCACTTCGCCGGTTTTAAGCTGCCGAATGCCGGCCTCCATAATGGCCGGAGGCGTCGCAAAATCGGGTTCGCCGATTTCCATGTGAATGATGTCTTTGCCCTGCGCTTCCAGCTGTTTTGCGCGTCGCAGTAACTCCATCACATAAAAGGGCGAAATTCCTTGCGTTCGTTTTGCCAGTCGTAAATCCATAATCTTGTCGCTTATCACAAAAGTGTTAGATCATATCAATAAACCTTGCTATCCGGTTGCTATTCTGCTAAAAATGCGCGGTTTTAATTAATCTTGTCTTAGGAGTTAATGGATGACCGATAGTACTAAAACTGGCGCATCACCTTTCAGTTTTAAGCCTTATCAAGTAAAAGAAGGCGAAGAATATATGAATAGTGTTCAATTAAAACATTTTGAAACTATTCTTAAAAATTGGAAAGGGGAGTTAATGCATGAAGTGGATCGCACTGTGCATCATATGCAGGATGATGCCTCTAATTTTCCTGACCCTAATGACCGGGCGTCTCAGGAATCGGAATTCAGCCTGGAATTAAGAACCCGCGATCGTGAACGGCGGCTAATCAAGAAAATTGATGAAGCCCTAAAAGAAATCGAATCCGGGGATTATGGTTTTTGTGAGTCTTGTGGTATTGAAATCGGTATACGCCGTTTGGAAGCCAGGCCCACCGCGACATTGTGCATCGACTGCAAAACACTCGATGAAATTCGTGAAAAACAAATGGGTTAAGTCTGGATAAACAACCCGCCATCGGCCGGTTTGCACCCTCGCCTACCGGCCCTTTACACCTCGGTTCCCTGTACACGGCTCTGGCCGGTTTTCTTCAGACCCGCTCACAACAGGGTCGGTGGCTGCTGCGCATTGACGACCTTGATACCCCCAGAAACATAAAAGGCTCCGCCGATTCTCTATTAAAAACTCTGGAGGCCTTTGGCCTGCATTGGGACGGTGAGGTTTATTACCAAAGCCGACATATCGACGTTTATAACGATATTATCAGCGACTTACAAAGAAACCGGCTTGTCTATCCTTGCACATGCAGCAGAAAAACACTGACCGCTGGCGATAGAGGGCAAGCGCAGCCCGATATTTACCCCGGTATTTGCCGAGGCCGACAAAACCCGCCTGATTGCCCTTATGCATTGCGCATTAAAACCGATAACCGCATTATTGCCTTTCAGGATGAGCTGCAAGGCCTGATTTCCCATAATATCGCCGAGCAAGATGGCGATTTTATCGTGCAGCGCAAAGACCGGATTATTGCCTATCAATTTGCCGTGGTCATTGATGATAACTTGCAACACGTCAACCATATCGTTCGCGGTTTTGATTTACTGAATGCAACGCCTAAACAGATTTATCTGCAACAGCTGCTGGGGTTTGCTATGCCCGGCTATATGCATGTTCCGGTTATTGTTGACCAACAAGGCTGTAAACTGAGTAAGCAGACGCAGGCGACGGCCGTCGATTTAACAGCGCCTGATCGGATCATCTTTGAGTTGCTGGTCTTATTAAAGCAGAATCCGCCGATTGAGCTACAACAAGCCTCGGTCACTGAGTTGCTTAACTGGGCGATTGAGCATTGGCATCCGGTTTTGTTAAAAAATACGCATGCCGTTAGTTGATTTGGGGCACGAAAAAAAGAGCTGCCTTGTGGTTGAATTTGGGGCTTATTTTACGTGGCTACGTATAGCAAGCTATCATTCCCGGTTTTATTTAAACCAAAACGTTCAATTTTTTTATAAAGCGTGGTGCGAGTGATGCCAAGCTTTTTTGCCGCAATTGAAATATTACCGTCACAGTCTTTAAGTGCCGTTTTTATGCCGCACAATTCCCAGTCCATCAGACTCATGACCGGCGAATTATCCATCAGCGTCGCAATTAACGTTGAATTAACGGCGCGGGTATCGTCAACACTAAATTGCCTGAGTTCGGCGACAAAATCAACCGGCAAATCTTGCAAGGTAATAATAGGATCGTTGGCAGTATAAAGGGTTGCCCTAATCACATTAATCAATTGGCGAATATTACCCGGCCACGGATGCTGCTCGATTAAACTGAGTACTTCCGGACAGATTTGAATCTGATCATCAGCTGCAACAGCATTCAATTCTCTCTGTAAAATATATTGAATAATGGATTTTTTATCCGGTCTGTCACGTAAGGGCTGTAAATGAATTTGAGCGCCATTCAAGCGGTAATAAAGATCGCGGCGAAAACGCCCAGCCTCGACGGCTTCCAATAAGCGCACATTGGTTGCCGCAACCACTTGCACATCAACCCGAACCGGCTTACATCCGCCCACTGGAGTGAATTCGGATGTTTCCAGTACGCGAAGTAAAGTTGATTGCAAATCAAAACTCATATCGCCAATTTCATCAAGAAACAAGATGCCTTTGTCTGCCAGCATGAATTTTCCTGGCTTGCCGCCGGACTTTGCGCCGGTAAAGCTTCCTGTCTCATAACCAAACAGTTCGCTTTCAATCAAATCATGAGGGATAGAGGCGCAGTTAATGGCTATCAGTGGCCCATCTTTCCTAGGGCCGGCTTTTTTTAGCAAGTTCACAAAATGATCCTTGCCCACCCCTGACTCACCCGTAATGAGAATGGGGATTTTGTGGTTTTGTAGTTTAACGGATTTTTTTATGAGTGCATCCAACTCGTCGGAAATCGCCGAATTATTGAGTGGAGACTGTGGTTTTCTTGCCGGATTAAAGTGAATTTTCTCCAATACCCGTTCTTGCGCAGAAGGATTTTTAGCCAAAGGCAAGTTGGTATTAACCAGCACACAAATCAAATGCAAGAAAGCAAACAGCGAATTCATGGAGAGTGTAAAAATTTCCGTGTAAACCGCCGTTAAAAAATCTCTGGAAATCGATCCTCGTAGAGAATCATAAACTGATTCAGAGCAGGCTTCCAGTCACGGATCGGCATTGACCATTTCTTGGCGGCCTGTTCAATAGCT
>JAURVK010000062.1 GCA_030655535.1 Methylobacter sp.
AAACTAGGACCCTTGGTTTACGGCGAGGAAGGCGGCCAAGCATTTTTGGGGCATCCGGGTACTCAAGGCAGTTCCGTATCCAGTAATGTCGCACAGCTGATCGATGAAGAAATACGTTCGGTGATAGACCATAACTATCAACGCGCTGAAACCATTCTGCAAGAGAATATCGACATCCTGCACAAAATGGCCGATGCGCTGATGAAATGGGAAACTATAGATCGCTTGCAAATCGAGGATTTAATGGCCGGCAAAAATCCTAGGCCGCCTGCGGGAGACGATGACTTGCAAGTGGGCAAGTCTTCGGAACCGGGTGACGAAGTGAAGGATAAAACTGATAAAAAAGTCCTTAAGGCGACGATCAATAAACCTGCAGGGCAGGTTTGACGGGGTTTATGGGGCAGCGCTTAACTTTTTTAAGGCTATTGCATGGTCAAGTGCGGTCTACGGGAGTGCAGGCTTCGCCTGCTGCAAGCGAAGCCTGCACTCCCGTTACCCTGTATATATTCTAACCAGAGAGCACATCATGACATCCATAAAAAACAATCTGTTTTCGCCGATATTGTTGGGGGATTTGGCTTTAGCCAACCGGATCATCATGGCGCCCTTGACACGCAACAGGGCGGGCGAGGGCAATGTGCCTCAGGAAAAGCGCAGGTTGCAGGCTGGAAGCGCGTCACCGATGCCGTTTATCCGAGGTATAATTAGTATTTTCTTTATTGTGGGCGTGAATTTATTCGCGCTTTTTAATTCCTATTGCGCGAATAAATTCGCGCCCACAGTATTCAGGCATAACTATTTTTGGCGGCAGTGACGCAGCTCATGGTAATGCGTAATTAACGCCAAATAACCGTCTTTATAGCTCGGATATTGGAATTCATAACTCAATGCTTTTAACCTGGCGTTACTACAGCGCTTATTCATTCCGGTATCAGCATCGACTGTTTTAACAGTCGGCGGTTGGCAATGCAGGCGATCTGCCAGCCAGGTCATTACTTCCCACGTCGGCGCAGGATCGTCATCGCTGGCTAGATAGCATTGAGCTAAGGCCTTTCCCGCCAAGCGCTGTTCCAACAAAAAACACAAAACCCTAACGCAATCCTGCTGATGTATCCGGTTGGTAAAATAAGGCGGTTTTTTTTGTATGGCCGGTACTTGCATCGCCTGCCTTAACAGGTATTCGCGGCCCGGTCCGTAAATGCCGGAAAAACGCACCACGATATTTGCCGGATTCAAATCCATC
Organism: Methylobacter sp.; assembly: GCA_030655535.1. Lineage (GTDB taxonomy): Bacteria > Pseudomonadota > Gammaproteobacteria > Methylococcales > Methylomonadaceae > Methylobacter_A. Next base: position 1,244 of record JAURVK010000062.1, read on the forward strand.
AATGTTTGTTCGGCCTGCCTGATCAAGCGGCTGGTGATATTTTGCGGCTCTGCGATGGAATCTTCGTCGACCCATTCGCCTTGGGTTTGTCCGTAGACGCTGGTCGATGAGACCATCAGCCATTGAGTATCCGGCAGCCTGGCCAGCAGGTTGTTCAAGCCGGTTTCATAGACGGCGCGACAGCTTTGTTCATTGCGCCCGTCAGGCGAAAGGATAAAAAACGCCTGAGTAAAATCGGTGTCCAAATCGCTCAGGTTCGCCGCTGAGCTTATATCGGCAGCGACATAGTTGATAGGGCCGGACGCGGATAAAGGCGGCTTGCGTTTTAGCCCGGTTACCTGATGACCCTGAGCCGATAACACCCGACCAAGTTCCGAACCTATCGCGCCGCAGCCGACGATTAAAATTTTTGCCATGTTTATAATCGATTAATGAGTTGCAGTTCTTGCGGATAAGGCGATAGGTAATAGGACTCTTCTATATACGGATCGGGGCTTTTACGGAAATGGTGTTTAAGCAGGGTCAAAGGCACTATCAGCGGGACGTAGCCACTGCGGTAATTTTCAATCACTTCGCAAAGTTCGGCTTTATCGTCGGCGCTTAAGGCCTTTTTTAAATAGCCTTGAATATGCTGCAAGACATTGACATGGTTTTTGCGGGTAGCGATCTTTTTAAGGGTAGTCATCAGCTGCGTTATGTATTGCTCTGCAACGTCGGCAAGGTTGGTTCTGGTGAGTCCGGCTAATAGTTGTCCCAGGTCGCGATAATCTTCATGGCTCATGATGATCAGCTTATGGCGGGCATGAAAATGCGTCAGGCTGTTTACGGTCATGCCCTCTTCCAGCATGGTTTTCCAGCGGTAGAGAACATAAACGCGCTGGATAAAATTCTCGCGCAGTCCGGCATCGCCAAGCCGACCCTCTTCCTCTACCGGCAACAGCGGGTTCAGATGCATCATTTCCTGGGCATAAATGCCTACGCCGTCTTTATGCGCTTGAACCCCGACATAAACCTTGACCCGTTCCATGCCGCAGCTGGGCGAATCTTTTTTTAAAATATAACCGCATAAGTCGGCATGTAAATCTTTTTGGTATTCAGCATGATTGCGCAACCGATCTGTTACATCGATTTCAGGATCTTTAATGCCGACACAGCGCACCGCATTATCTATTTTTACCAGGCGAATGGTTGGGCGCGGCGTACCCAGGCCAATTTCTACTTCCGGACAGAAAGGTTGGAAATCAAAATATTCGCCCAGAGTGCCGGTGATATAAGAATCCCGCTTGTGCCCGCCATCATAACGGACATTCTGGCCCAATAAACAACCGCTGATACCGATAGGAATTTTTTTCATAAAAAGTTGCTATTTTGTAAATGTAAGGTTTTTTACTTGTAACTACTCAGCCACCAATATAATAGAACGCAGATGCAGCTTCCGCTCCTGCTCACGCTAAGCATCTACATAATCCACATGGATGTGGCGAATGCCGATATTGCATAAGGCCATGGATGGCGTGTAGTAGAGTCATGCAGGAGCAATTACCGAGGAGCAAATATCTGTCCCTGTAGGCGACGCCGACCATTAAGATCAAATAAGATTTTTTTTCGAGTTATCCGCGTTTATCCTATTTATCAGCGTCATCTGCGTTCCATTTTTCTAACCGCTGAGTAGTTATTTTTACTTTAGCACTAAAATTTTTAGTACAGATAATTTTTGTATCGGCTCTGCTGGCATTTGCCTGTGATTGATGAGATGCTTTTAACATGCCAGATTTTTTTGAGGAGCTATACTGATGAAATTTAGGACTATTGTTTATATTATCGTTATGACACTCAGTACAGCAACTCAGGCATCAGAAAAACAATTACCGCCTTGTCCAGATAGCCCAAACTGCGTTTCCAGTCAGGCCACAGACGCAGATCATTTTATTGCGCCGTTTAAAATAACCGGCAATGTTGAAGATACTTGGGCGGCGCTGAAAAAAGCCTTGATCAGCCAAAGCCGCACGGTGATCGCCAACGAAACCGGCGACACGCTTCATGCCCAGGCCACCAGTCTGGTGTTTCGCTTTGTCGATGATATAGACGCGATACTGGATACAAAAGCCAGGTTAATTCATATCCGTTCCGCATCGCGTACCGGTTACGGCGATTTCGGGGTGAATCGCAAACGGGTGGAAATGCTCCGTGCGCAACTGCGGCAGGCGCATGTTATAGAATGATTGATCATGCCCGCGAAAGCCAGTTCACCAAGGCTTGGTTTAAGCAAGCGTCCGTGTAGGGGCGGATTTATCCGCCCAAAGGCGAATTCGCCTCTACAAATAGGCTTATTTATGCGATAAGGCCTCATTTAACGCAGCAGCAAGGTCGTCATATTGAAACTTGAAACCCTGCGCCAACAGCCGTTCCGGCATCACCCGCTGACTGCCCAATACCAGTTCCGACATTTCGCCGAGCAGTATTTTCAACAGCCAGGCCGGAACCGGCAGCAGGGCGGGGCGTTTCAGGCATTGCGCCAATATCCGGGTGAATTCGGCATTGGTGACAGGGTTCGGGGCGGTCGCATTATAAGCGCCCTGCATGGTTGCATCGCTGATCATGGTCTGCGCAATGTTGATCCAGTCCTGACGATGAATCCAGGACATCCATTGCCGCCCGTCGCCCAAGCGCCCGCCCAGCCCAAAACGGAACGGCGGCAACATCCGTTGCAGAAAACCGCCGCCGTCGGCAATGACCGGGCCGGTTCGGATCAGGCAGACCCTGACGCCGAATTGTTCGGCCTGTTTTGCGCTAGATTCCCAATCGGCGCAAAGTTGCTGCGAGAAATCTTCATAGGGAGTCGATTGTTCGGTTAACACCGTGTCGCCCTGATCGCCGTAATAGCCGATAGCGGAACCGCTGATTAACAGCTCGGGTTTAACCGTCATGCGATCGATGCAGGTTATCAAGTGTTCAGTCAGGCCGATACGACTGGCCCTGATCAGCTGTTTGCGATCCTCGCTCCAGCGGGCGTCGACAATCGGCGCACCGGCAAGATTGATGACGACCTGATAGTTGTCTTCAGCGTTAAGTTGCGGGAGGCTGCCCAACGCATTAACGCCCGGACCGCATATTTTGGCGGCCTTATCGGGACTGCGGCTTAACACCGTCACGGCATGGCCTTGTTCGATCAGGCTTTTAGTCAATGCACTGCCAATAAAACCGGTACCTCCGGTAATCAGTATGTTCATAATCGTGTCCTCATAACCATTAAGATTGATTTGGAAAACTTTTATCAATGCTCAAGGAGCATTAACCCGATAGTGACAGTAAAACGGGTGACAGGCCAATTAAAATTGCGGGGTTTTCAAATTAAAAAAATGGGGGTTTAAAAGTACCCCCAGAATGAGCGCAGCTCAAACCTGTCCGGCCGGTTTGTTGATATGGGTTATTACCGAATTATGATCAACTTTATTCTGACGTTGGTAATGACGAGACGTAAAGTTTTCATACAGGCTACGATTCTCAACTGTCGTCCGTAACGCCTAACGACCCACCGAAGCCGAAAAATCCAGCAAGGTGTCATTAATTTCCGGCCGCTGCGTATGGGGTTTATCGCCTTCGCAATACCACGTTTTTACACCGTTAGCGCAACCGGAATAAGCCATGCAGCCATTGGCAATCTTTTTAGGTATAGGCTCGCATTGATTGCACGCCGCCTGCCAGCCGGAAGACTGCTGACCATACTTCGGGAACAAGCGATCGTTCACGCTGTGCATGACCATCACAGTAAAACTGAACAGCAAAAATTCAATGATTAGTACTTTTATCATCGGTTAGGATATGATTTTTCATTTAAGAGAAAAATAAGGAGAGTATCACATGAAAAAATTACGTATTTATGCTTTGGCAGCGTTTACGGTTTTAGCGCTATTGTCGTTTCCCAATGCTTATGCGCATACAGCGGCGCAGAAATTCGGTAGAGGTCTGGCCGGAATGACCTGCGGTTTTCTTGAAATACCGGGTAATATCGTTAAGGAGACTAAGGCTCAAGGGGCGATTGGTTTTCCCATCGGTCTTGCTACCGGCTTGGGGATGACGGTAACCCGCGAACTGGTTGGCGTTTATGAATTTCTTACTGCGCCTTTTCCTCTTCCTGCAGGTTTTCGACCCATTTTAAGGCCGGAGTACCCATGGGATTATTTTGAATAAACGCCTTTAAGATACTAGGGAATGAGCATGAAATAACGTGAACAACTCGCGTCATAAGTTTGTAGCGGGAGTGCAAGCTTTGCTTGCGTTTGCACGGGATGCCTGCACTCCGGCTATTGAAAACTTGCTCACTTTATTTCGTGCCTGTTCCTAAGGTGTGACAAGTCAAAGGGTTCGGGCTCGATTGATTTTGGTTGATGTGCGTTGATTTATGCCACTATCAGTTGAGTCCGATCCCGATGATTTGCGCATCCAAGAAGTTTGATTTAAACGAGTTAAGATCAAATTGACTTACGGCAGCGAATTTTCTATACGAAATTCGGCATGGCGTTGGCAATGGCAGCGGTTTGCTGAGCCGAATCAACTTGGATCGCTCGGGCTTTAATGCGTTGAAGCCAAAAAATAAAATAATCTAACTGTTTGAAGTATAATTTGAAAAACCGTTGGTAAGGGCGGCGAGTGCATATGAAAACGCTTGAAAAGCTTGAGTGTTAGTCATAGCTGCACAAACTTTTTTAGCGTTAATTTCGTTTTATGTTAATAAAATCGCATAGTGCGATTGCAGTGTTTGCACATCACAGCCGATTTTTAAAATAGCCTCTCCGGCTCTTTCCAGCAGGATATCTACACGGATGTAGGTAATAGAGCCATGCAGGAGCAGCGT
>JAURVK010000065.1 GCA_030655535.1 Methylobacter sp.
AGCTGAAAAAATGTTTTACCACAGAGAATACGAAGGACACGGAGAAAATAACAGCATTAATTCAAGGCATTAAAAACTTCGTGCTCTCCGTGTTCTTCGTGGTTATTTTCTGAATACGAATACTTTCACAGTCTCTGGAGCTTGGGAACCAGCATGAACGGGAAAACAGCGAATATACCTAATGGTTGCTTATTTCTTATTGTCCTTTACCAAAAGCGGTAACGCGAGTACGTCCAGACACATTAACCATCCCAACAGTTGACAGTTGGTTACGGAAAAAACCAAGGCCACGCCAATTCGCTCGCTAACATCAGGATAAGCGAGAATAAAGTCGCGGCTTTCTATGAAGGCCTGGGTTTCCCGGATAATAAGCGCCAAGCCCACGATCAGCAGTGCGTAGCCCATTATCTTATCCTGATCGGCTTTGGTATTTTGGTGTCCTGCCAATCGGTTAATCTCCATGGTCTTTAACGAATATGAACGTTCGGTAATATAACTGATGATCATTAAGCCCAAGACTCCGATAACAGGAATGTAAACGGCTACCGTCGGAAAGCTGATATAACGTCCATTTAGCGCCAGGCCGAAGGTTTTATAAACAGCAAATCCGGCAAACAGTATATAGAGCGTATATATCCAGGAGCCGAGTTTTGGAGGGAGCGTTTGATTGGCTAACAGAGCATAGCTGCGCCGCACTATCAATCCGGCTAAGATTGCATTTAATCCCACGGTTAGTCCTGTCTGTAGACGCTGCCAGTCGCTATAACTGGTATACCACAGGTTCTCAGCCATGCTTGCCAGCAGCAAGGCCAGCAGTTGCGAGAATAGCAAAAAACCCGCCAGGCGCATGGATGATAACGATTGTAACGGCTTCCAGCAGCCGATAACGATGAATAGAAAAAGGAGCGTCGATGCGATAACGCCGTTAAACCAACCCGGATTTTCGTAGACTTTTCCGGTCAACGGAAAAACCTCTTTACGATCGACAGAATAAAGCCCCCAGTTAGCACCGACTACGCCTTCAAAGTCGCTTTTCCAGGATTGGTTAAAGGCTTCGACAATGTTGTAATCGAAGCCGTTTTTATTGGCTACTTCAATTAATTTGCGGATGAATTTTGCTTCGTTGACTACGCTAGGCACTGCCCAGCCGCGTTGCCTACCTGCGCCCGGCCAGCCTGATTCGCCGATCAGTATGGGTTTGCCGGGGGCAATGGAATCGGCCTCTTGTTGAACCTGCCGGTAAATGCGCTCAATATGCGCAGGCGCCTGGTCTACGGTGATAGGTTCATCCTCCCAGTAGGGCAGAATGTGGATGGTAATAAAATCCACTTCTTTGATTAACTCCGGGTATTTCATGTACATAGACCACACATCGGCATAAGAAACCGGCTGTTTAACCGAGCGTTTGACTTTGCGTATGTATTCAATCAGTTGCTCCGGTTCCAGATCGCCGCGTAACAGCACTTCGTTGCCGACGATAACCCGTTTGACCACGTCGGGGTTCGCGTTGGCGGAGCGGATGACTTCGGCGATTTCTGTTTCATTGTCGGCTTTTATGGAACCCAGCCAAGCGCCTTGAATCATCTTCAGTCCATGCTTTTGCGCTAAGGCGGGAATGACCGGCATGCTGCCTTCCGCGCTGGCATAGGTGCGAATAGAGTGGGTTTTCTCACCCATTAAACGCAAGTCGGCGTCAATTTGTTCGGGCGTGGGGAATTTTTCATCCATAGGCCCCTGGCCTTCCCGGAACGGAGCGAATGACAAGCTGCCCAGTTTTCCTGACGGAACGTCCGAGCCTACATCCTGAGGTAAGTTGGTTAACCAGCCCAAGCAGACATTAAGTAAAACGACCAATGCAACGAATGAAGCAATTCTCATATATAAAATCAGTAGATTGAAAGGTTTTGAAGGAGGGCGCTATAAAATACACCGAGTAGATCATCAGCATCATCTCATAATTGCCGTCCTTTGAATATGGTCAGACTTTTTATGGCTTAGGTAACTCGTTCCCACGCTCCAGTGTGGGAATGCCGCCAGTGACGCTCCAGCGTCACGCAACGCTGGAGCGTTGCCAGATGAATTCCCACGCTGGAGAGACTGTGAAAGTATTCGTATTCAGAAAATAACCACGAATAACACGGAGAGCACGAAGTTTTTAATGCCTTGAATTAATGCTGTTATTTTCTCCGTGTCCTTCGTATTCTCTGTGGTAAAACATTTTTTCAGCTCGATTTGGATAATACTTTCACAGTCTCTGGAGCGTGGAAACTATAAGGGTCGTGGGGAGTATTTTTCACAGAAAATTACCTTAAACTACGCAAACTCTAAGCGTTCAGCTAAAATACGTTTTTTTTTGTTTCTGTAACATGATGGCTAAAAACATTCGTATTGAAAGGTGGAGCGGTGCGGCTTTAGAACAGTTCATTCCTGAACTCGCGCGGCTTAGAATTGAAGTGTTTCGCGACTTTCCGTATTTATATGACGGGAATATCGATTATGAAAAAAAATATTTGCAGACTTATATCGATTGTCCCGAAAGCGTCATCGTGATTGCGTTCGATGGCGATACCGTGGTAGGGGCATCGACAGCAATCCCGATGAAATATGAAACCGATGAGCTGAAAAAGCCGTTTATTGAACAGGGTTACAATCTCGACGAGGTTTTTTATTGCAGTGAATCGGTGCTGGACAAGGATTATCGCGGTCTGGGTATCGGCGTTAAATTTTTCGAACAAAGAGAGGCTCACGCCGAGGAATTGGGCGGCTTCAAGCATATTTGTTTCTGTTGTGTCGAGCGACCTGCGGATCACCCACGGCGACCGGCCGATTACATGCCTTTGGATCAATTCTGGAACAAACGCGGCTACGTCAAGCATCCTGAACTTAACGCAATCTATAGCTGGAAAGATCTGGATGATGTCGACGAGACGCCTAAACCGATGACTTTCTGGTTGAAACATGAACGTTAAAATTGCGAGCGCTCAATACGACATCGGTTTTCTGCAGAACTGGCAACAGTACCAAAGCAAAGTTGAGCGCTGGGTGGGTGAAGCGGCGCAGCAGGATGCGAAGATTCTGCTTTTTCCCGAGTATGCCAGCATGGAATTGGCCTCGTTATTTGCTGAGGCGGTTTATTCATCGTTAAGCAAACAGTTAGCAGCCATGCAGGCATTGCTTGAAGATTATCTGGGTTTGTTTCAAACCCTGGCTAAAAAATACCAGTGCATTATTCAAGCGGGCACGTTTCCGGTACAAACTGATTCCGGCGCTTATCGAAACCGGGCTTATTTGTTTATGCCGGATGGTCAGTTTGATTATCAGGATAAACTGATGATGACCCGTTTTGAAAACGAGCAATGGCTGATTCAAAGCGGTGAGGAATTACGCTGTTTCGATAGCGAATACGGAACAATCGCGATCAATGTTTGCTATGACAGTGAATTTCCGCTACTGGCAAGAAAACAGGTTGAAGCCGGTGCCAATCTGATTTTAGTGCCCAGCTGCACCGATACGCTGGCAGGTTTCCATCGCGTTAAAATAGGCTGTCAGGCCAGAGCTCTGGAAAACCAGTGTTATGTCGTTCAAGCTACGCTGGTAGGCAATGCGCCGTGGTCTGAAGCCGTGGATGTCAATATCGGTGCAGCGGCTGTTTATACGCCGGTGGATCGTGGCTTTCCTGATAACGGCATTTTAGCGGCAGGCAAACTCAATGCAGTACAATGGGTCGTTGCCGAAGTATCGCTCGGTGCTTGCGCTACGGTTCGGGAGCAAGGACAGGTCTTCAACTACAGAGACTGGCCGTTGCAACATGCATTTGTCATGCGGTCCTGATTAAACTTTCGACAAAGACCACCTAACGACGACGATGTTGACTTTACGGCTTTTATTTTGATTATTCGAATTTCCCTGTTGTTGGTTCTGGCTTCATTGCCGGTATTTTTATCGGTAGAACTGTTGTTGTGGTTAGCCGTGCCCGGTTTGCCGGGTATATTCACTGCGTTGGGTTCGGTCATGCTGTTAAGCGCGTTTGCTGCGTTTATAATCGCCGGGTTATTGGGTGTTTATAAAATAATAGTTCGCTCTGTTTTAGATTATTTTTCGTATAAACAGCGGGTGCAGCGACGGCTATGGTTTGTTCATGCCAGGCAGGATCAGATTAACCGCCTGTTTTATTTTAAAAAATTAAAAATAAAGTCTATCAATGAACTGAACAGAAAACGCCTGTTAACGCTGAATAATCGCAAACACATTCGCTTGCTGTCTAAAGCCATCAATCAGGACCTACGGCCGATTAAAACAAAACTACCGGGAACAACTTATCAGCAATTGCAACAAGACCATGCCCGCTATCGAAAAAAGCAGGATATTGAAGCGTTGTTAATGTTGCAGCAAAAAATCTCCGCCCTTGTTTAGCGCATGACTATTTTAAATAAGCTTATTAAGCTGTTGCATTCGGTTAAAGACGAAAATCTGAAATGGCGGCAAGCCAATCAGGACAGCCTGGCAAAGCTCAAGCATGCCCGCGTGTTAGCCGAGAAAGCCCTCGAAGCTGAGTTAAAAAAGAAAAGCGTACTGCTGGAACACGACATCGGCTTACTGAAGACTAGGCACGATGCCGAGTTGACGATGTTTAAAATCAAGTGCAAGCAGGATGTTAAAGACTATAAACAGTATCTGGCCTCGCTGGATCAACTTAAGTCTTCAATCCATGACAGTTATACCCATTTGCCCGAGGCGGTTGCCTTCACCATTCATCATCATGCGAAATATTTGCTGAATAAAATGTGGGAGGCGGAAGATGTTGAACAGAAAATGCAACACGAGATGCAGTTAATCCGGTTTATGACCACCGTATATGAAGATACCCGCTTGTATCTGGAAGGCGCGACTACCGAAAACCTGCCGCAAAGAACGCTGAATTTGATTCGGCGGCAATAGAGAGCCCCGTATCCACACACAAATCATACCGTCGTCATTCCGGTAGGGATTGCCGGAATCCAGATCACAGGGATGTGAAAAATAAATCAAAAAGTGTTTTTATGAGGTTAAAAAGGTTCGCAAATTTGGCGTTGCCATCCATGGCTTCTCGGCAACTGCTCCTGCGTTGCTCTATCTCCTGCATAATCCACAGGGATGTGGTGAATGCAGATATTGCAGGAGCAAATATCTGTCCATGCAGTCGTGGATCCCGGCAATCCCTGCAGGGATGACGAGTCGGTGAAATATCAGTGTTCGTTAACCCAGCTTCGCCTTCAAGAAATCAATAACATCCGCAAACGGAATTTCCTCGTTTGCTTCAGCCGCTCTGGCCTTGTATTCAACCGTGCCGGAATCCAGACCGCGATCGCCTACCACGATACAATGCGGGATGCCGATCAGTTCCATGTCGGAAAACATAAAGCCGGCGCGGACTTTTCTGTCATCGAACAACACCTCGATGCCGGCCGCCAACAAGTCCTGGTATAACTTTTCCGAAGTTACTTTCAGCCGTTCGGATTTATGCATGTTCATCGGGCAGAGCGCCACCTGGAAAGGCGCAAGATTAGTCGGCCAGATGATGCCTTTATCGTCATGGCTCTGTTCGATGGCGGCGGCGACCACGCGGGAAATGCCGATACCGTAACAGCCCATGGTCATGATCTGGTTTTTGCCGCCTTCGTTGATGACGCCGGCTTTCATGGCTTCGCTGTACTTGGTGCCCAGCTGGAAAATATGACCGACTTCAATGCCGCGAGCCAGCGTGATTTGGCCTTTGCCGTCCGGACTGGGGTCGCCTTCAACCACCCTGCGCAGGTCGGCAACGTGGTCAGGAACAGGCAAGTCGCGTTCCCAGTTCACGCCTTGATAATGCTTGCCGTCCTGGTTGGCGCCGCAAACGAAATCGGACATTAGGGTCACGCTACGGTCGGCAATGATCTTGATGTTTAAGCCTATCGGGCCGATAGAGCCGGGTTTACAGTTGCAGACGCTGCTCACTTGCTCATCGCTGGCGAATTCAAGCGGCGAAGCGACACCTTCGATTTTTATCGCTTTAATTTCGTTAAGGTTATGGTCGCCTCTTACCAACAGCGCAACCAGCGTGTCTTCTTCGCCTTTAACAATTAAAGTCTTGAGACATTGCGCGGCAGGGATGTTTAAAAAACCGCAGACTTCTTCGATGCTGTGCTGGTTGGGCGTATCAATCAGCGTCAAGGCTTCGGTAGCCGTACCACGAGATCCGACCGGCATTACCGCTTCGGCTTTTTCGATATTGGCGGCATAGTCGCTGTCGGTCGAGAACGCAATCGCATCTTCGCCGGAATCGGCCAGTACATGGAATTCATGCGATATCGCGCCGCCGATAGAGCCGGAATCGGCGATAACCGCGCGAAAATTCAAACCCAGATGATTGAATATGTCGGTATAAGCCTGATACATCGCATCGTAGGTAAGCTGTAGCGACTCCTGATCCAAATGAAAGGAATAGGCGTCTTTCATGATGAATTCGCGCGAACGCATCACGCCAAAACGGGGACGGATTTCATCGCGGAATTTGGATTGAATCTGGTAATAAGTGATCGGCAGCTGCTTGTAGCTTTTGATCTCGTTGCGCGCCAGATCGGTAATGATTTCTTCGTGAGTCGGCCCCAGGCAAAAATCGCGGTCGTGACGGTCTTTTAAGCGCGCCAGTTCCGGGCCGTATTGTTCCCAACGTCCGGTTTCCTGCCACAACTCGGCGGGTTGCAGGCCGGGCATCAACACTTCCAGCGCGCCGGTTTTTTCCATTGCTTCACGAGTGATTTTCTCGACCTTGCGCATGACTCGCAGCCCCAAGGGCAACCAAGTGTAAAGACCGGCGGCCAGTTTGCGGATCAGGCCGGCGCGGATCATCAGTTGATGGCTGGCTATTTCGGCATCGGCCGGTGTTTCTTTAACGGTATTGAGCGGGAATTGAGTAGTGCGCATGTTGTTTTAAGGAGCTGGACAATGAAAACGGCTATTTTACAGATTTAATGCCGATTTAGTCATCCCGTTATCATAATCAATGTAGATTATTCGGATTATCAGGCCAATTTATTTCAGGTTTTTGTGGGAACGACGCTCTTGTCGCGACGAGGGCGTCGCTCCCACAACGTCGCTCCCACAACCAATCACCACGCAACAGAATGTTTCAATCCTCCAATTAAAGAATGAATTCGGGTAAAATAGAGTGTCATCTTGCAGGGATAGCTTGCCGGATTAACTTTTTTGTCATTTACATTAAATTATAATCAATCGACTTGAACCGTTTAGCGTGTTGCGTTACCGGTTGTTCGTTGATATCAATAGCCAAGGATTTCCTAATGAATCTTGATGTGTTTTTATCGCTGTTCAGTCTCATGCTGGTATCGCTGGCGGTTTTTTTGCTCTCGAAAAAACTCAATTTTCCTTATACGGTATTGCTGGTTATTGCCGGTTCGCTGTTGGTACCGCTTTCGCAAATAGAATTTTTCCATTTCATTACCAGTTTTCACTTAACGCCGGAACTGTTGTTCTTTGTGTTCCTGCCGATCCTGATTTTCGAATCGGCTTACAACATGAATATCCGTAGCGTCACCGAAAACATTTACTCTATAGGCTTGTTGGCTGTAGTTGGTTTGCTCATTTCGACGCTATTTATCGGTATTGCCGGTCATTACCTGTTCGGACTGGCCGGATTCGCCGTACCGATACTGGCTTTATTGCTGTTCGGCGCCATTATTTCCTCAACCGATCCGGTAGCCGTGCTGGCGCTGTTCAAAGAGTACGGTGCGCCACACCGCTTAACGCTGATTTTCGAAGGCGAGAGTTTATTCAACGACGCTACCGGTTTTGCGGCATTCCTGGTGATCTTGGACTTGATGATCCACGGTTTCACTGGCACCGATTCCATTATGTCTGCATTGGTGTCATTTCTGATCATGTTGGTCGGCGGTTTTCTGTTTGGATTATTGATGGGATTTTTATTTTCCAAGCTGATTGAAGCGGTCAAAGGTTATGAACACCTGGAAATCACACTGACGCTGTTGGTTGCCCATTTTACCTTTATCTTTAGCGAAGTGATTTCTGAGCATTTGGTGATCGCAGGTCAGCAAATTCGCCTGTCATCCATTATTGCTACCTTGATTGCCTCGATGGTCATCGGTAATTTCGGACGCTACAAAATGTCGCCTCCGGTTGAAGAATATATGGAGAAGTTTTGGAGCTATTTTGCCTTCGTCACCAATTCGCTGGTTTTTATTTTAATGGGATTGTTGTTCGCCGATCTGGCGATTGATATAAACGTAGCCTTGTTGCCGATTTTGCTGGCGATTGCGGTGGTAGTGATCGGTCGTGCGGTTTCGGTTTATCCGTTGCTGTGGTTATTGAACAAAATCGGCAAGGAAGAGCCGATACCGCGTAATTGGATGCATTTGCTGGCCTGGGGCAGTTTGCGCGGCTCGCTGGCGGTAATCATGGTGCTGTTGATTCCTGACGATTTAACTATTCCCGGTTGGGATTTTGCTATCAGTGTGAAACAGTTTGTTGCTGCCGTTACCATTGGCAGTATCTATTTTACCTTGCTGATTAAAGCGACAACGATTGGCAAAGTCATGCACATGTTAGGGATTGACGCGCTGACGCCCGAAGAAGAAGTCGGTTACCATAAAAGCAAGGCGCAAATATACGATGAATCGATGCTCAAATTGGACGAACTGTTGGAGACTAAGCATTTAAATGAGCAGCAACATCAAATTCTTCAGCAGCGCTACCAGCGTTTGCATGATGATGCCTGTCTACAATGTAAAGATGCTATCGGCGATTCCCGCGATCTCATTGAAAATATGTTGCGTATTTATGCGCTAGGCGTTGAAAAAGGTGCGTTGAAAGAAGTTTATCAGCGCGGTGAAATCAGTGAAAAATTGTACAAGAAAATTCTGAATATGCTGTCTATTCAAACCGAGCGGGTGGAACGAGGCCATAAACAGGTTAAGTCAGTTAACGAACATTTTCCTATCGACAGTCTGGAGCGATTTGTGTTGCTGGTAAATCGTCTGATTTTCTGGCGGGATCATTCCTTTAAACCGGAAGAGCTGTATCTTTATTATCGAACGCTGAACAAGATTATCGCTAAGGTTATCGAGTCGTTAGATGCAATTGGCAACTCCAGTCTGAATGACGTTTTCGATGATCATATTGCATTGGTAAAGTTACAGGCGCTTTATGGCGAATTACATGTTAATACGCAGAAAAAAATGGAGAGACTGATAAAAAACAATGCAGAATTGCTGAATCAGCTAAACCAAAAGGCTGCTGAAAAATCACTGAATGCAGTGCAATTGGAAACCTTGGGTAAATTGCATAAAAACGAAATAATCACCAACAAACTTTTCATTATGTTGAATCACGAGCATACGGAACAAAAAAAGAGCGATTAATGATTTGTTGTTACCCATGTCATTTAGCTTAGGAATTGCATAAATGTTACCGTGAAAGCCCCCCAGCATTACAGACAAACGACTCTCTACTGCCATTATCAGTATAATGAAATCAATAAGTCACTGATCAGGCTAAGGCAGGTTTTGCGCTTGGCAACTTGCCGATCTTTTTAAGAGCCTTGATCCAGCGCGGAGCATTTTTTTGAGCAGACATGGCTTCGTAATCGACCCCGGGATGCTGTACCAGTTTAAACCCTTACATAATGGGACGTTTAGCAGGGTGGTACAGTCGGTACACCACATCAGCCTGGTTAAGAAAATTAATCACTCAGCGGGTATTTGGGGTATCGGGTAATTCAGGGAAAAACTGTCCCAGCGCCCCGGTTTGGTTATCTTCGGGATGCTTTATAAGGCGCTTTCGGCCAATTGTCGGACGGATTCAGGTGTGCGGCTTGATTGAGCGGGGAGGGTGTGGAAATAAGGTTTTTTCCCGTGTTAGCGATAAATGTTTTTGCGGTGTCTAATTTCGATGACCAAAATAACCAGCCTGTTGTCTTTGATTTGGCAAATCAGCCGATATAAAGCGTTACCCGATCTGTTTAAACGCTATCACTTGAGCGCCATTTTTTAGGCTGTCCAGATAATCGCCCCAGCTCTGCATCATCCTACGGCGTTCGTCCAAATATTGCGCCCTATTATAGGCGGCTCTGACTGCATCTTTTGGCATATGGCATAACTGTCGCTCTATTGCGTCTGGACTCCATCCTTGTTCAATAAGTAGCGTTGATGCGGTGGTTCTAAATCCGTATGCTGTCATTACATCGCTGTCATAGCCTAGCGTTTTAAGTGCGGTTCTGATGGTTCCGTCTGACATTGGACGACCATCACCACGGCTCGACGGGAATACATAACGACCATTGCCGGTTAGCGGTCGGATTTCTTCCAATATGAACCCAGCCTGAGTGGATAGGGGGACGAGGTGCATAACT
>JAURVK010000066.1 GCA_030655535.1 Methylobacter sp.
AGCTGAAAAAATGTTTTACCACAGAGAATACGAAGGACACGGAGAAAATAACAGCATTAATTCAAGGCATTAAAAACTTCGTGCTCTCCGTGTTCTTCGTGGTTATTTTCTGAATACGAATACTTTCACAGTCTCTGGAGCGTGGGAATGCATACGGCAACGCTCCAGCGTTGCTAACAACGTGCGAAAGACTAAAAAACAGCCGCTCTTGTATGATAAAATTGCGATTTTTTAATTTTACCTTTTGAGTTTTCCCAT
Organism: Methylobacter sp.; assembly: GCA_030655535.1. Taxonomy (GTDB): domain Bacteria; phylum Pseudomonadota; class Gammaproteobacteria; order Methylococcales; family Methylomonadaceae; genus Methylobacter_A. The sequence goes on from JAURVK010000066.1 coordinate 259, forward strand.
GAACAAACCTAAAAAAGTCGCAATTCTTACTGCAGGCGGCTTGGCCCCCTGCTTAAACTCAGCCATCGGCAGCCTTATCGAACGTTACACTGAAATCGATCCCAGCATTGAAATCATCTGCTATCGTAGCGGTTATAAAGGTCTGCTGCTGGGCGATTTTTATACGGTCACTCCGGAAATCCGCGAAAAAGCAGGTCTTTTGCATCGTTTCGGCGGTTCGGTGATCGGCAACAGCCGCGTCAAGCTGACTAATGTTAAAGACTGCATTAAACGCGGCCTGGTTCAAGAGGGTCAGGATCCGCAAAAAGTGGCAGCCGACCAACTGGTTAAAGACGGCGTCGATATTCTGCACACGATCGGCGGTGACGATACCAATACCGCTGCGGCAGATCTTGCCGCTTTCCTGGCGAAAAACGACTACGGTCTTACCGTTATCGGTTTGCCGAAAACCGTCGATAACGATGTGTTTCCCATTAAACAATCGTTAGGTGCATGGACGGCAGCCGAGCAGGGCGCTCGTTACTTTTGGAACGTGGTTGCCGAAAACAATTCCAATCCGCGTATGCTGATTGTCCATGAAGTGATGGGCCGCAGTTGCGGCTGGTTGACTGCGGCTACTGCGGTGGAATATCGCAAATTGTTGGATCGCGCCGAATGGTTGCCTGAGCTGGGTTTGGATCGCGCCACTTATGAAGTGCATGGCGTTTTTATCCCTGAAATGACTATCGATTTGGCTGCCGAAGCGGCGCGTTTGCGTGCGGTGATGGATAAGGTGGATTGCGTGAATATCTTCGTCTCGGAAGGCGCCGGTGTCGAGTCTATCGTTGCCGAAATGCAAGCCAAGGGCCAGGAAGTGCCGCGCGATGCGTTCGGTCACGTCAAGCTTGATGCGGTTAATCCGGGTAAGTGGTTCGGCGACCAGTTTGCAGAAATGATCGGCGCGGAAAAAACCCTGGTGCAAAAATCCGGTTATTTTGCCCGTGCATCTGCGGCTAATGTTGAAGATATTCGCCTGATCAAGTCTTGTGCCGATCTCGCCGTCGAGTGCGCTTTCCGTCGCGAGTCCGGCGTGATCGGTCATGATGACGATAAAGGTTTTGTACTGCGTGCGATTGAATTCCCCCGTATCAAGGGTGGCAAGCCTTTTGACCTGAATACTGGCTGGTTTAATCAAACCTTGGCTGAAATCGGTCAGACTAAGGGCGCTAAGGTGGACGTTGGGCATTAAAAAATAAGCCCCGCTATAGACATCAGTTTGCGCCAGATTCTGCGAGCGTGACGGGGCTGAACCCCGTCACGCCTAAAAAATAATGGCTGATGTGGCGACGACTTTA
>JAURVK010000079.1 GCA_030655535.1 Methylobacter sp.
CGCTCATCTTCTCTCCTTATGGAGCCGTATTGTACGGCTCTGAAAATAAGCGGTTACACGAATTTATTTACACCCTCTCGCCCTTCGCCTTTTGTCTGATTTTCAGCCGTTTTTTTTGTGCTTTTCGTGGATAAAATACCGATTAATCATATTTGATATATTTAAATCGCGGGTCATCGGGTGTGCCTTCTAATGCGCCGCCTTCTTTTGTAGGTTGCCACATAACCACCTCTTCGATTTTACGGGCCAATTCGAAATCCTTGTTGGTAATGCCTTTAGCCGCATGATTCATCAACTTGACGATCACAAAGGCATAAGAAACGGTAAGATCAGGATGATGAAATGCCGCTTCAGCCAAGTGCCCAACCGTATTAACAACCATCAAGGTCGCTTTCCAGCCGCTGGTTTTGTATTTGCGCCGAATCCAGCCGTTTTCCAGATACCAGTGCGGCAATTCTTCCTTTAATCGCTGTTCGACATCTGCATCAGAATAAGTATCTTCATGTGTACGTTCTCTCCAGCCCATAATGGCTCACCTTTTGTTTGGTTTTGAAATGGTTAAGGTGCAAGGGCTAAATTCTAGGTGATTATCGAGAAAGAACATCCCATCAAGAATCTGATCCACGATTCTTTTTTATTGGAAATCACCTTAAATACCTTGCTATCCTAGTTCTCCTGCTCTGGATACGTGGCTTCGCAGCCTTGTTGATAAAATATAAATGACGGGATAAATGGAACAACATCAATCGTCAAAGTTGTTTCTTGTTGAAATAATTTAACGGCGTCAGCTACGCTATTACGGAAATTGTTAAACAATTGTTTGGCGAGTTTCTCTTGCGCTTCATCTGCGCCCAAGGAAAATGGATCTTCAGCAAGATTGGTCGCATCAATGGCTTCCTGAAAAGCCTCTGTTGAAAGGTTTTGAATTTTGTTTTCGAAATCATTGAAAATTTGCGGCCCTTTCTCACTTTTAATCCGTTCTATATCGGCTTGGTCGGCATAGACAAGAAATGCACCTTTAGCGCCTTGGAAATCGTTTTTACAGGCTCCGCCATCCATGATTCTGACCAGATTTAATGTTTGGTCGTCTTTAATCAAGGTCATTGGTGGATTTTGGCCTGAACTCGGCAATGATTCATCAGTTATTGCGGATAATTGATCCGTTGCAGATATGGCTGCTGTGTCCTGTTTGACCTCTTGAGTCGCACATGCTGTCAGTACCATAAATGCCATACTGATTAAAATTTGAATGCTCGCTTTCATAAATTACGGTGTGTTGTTAAGAGAGGTTTTGAATATTGTAATCTTTAAAAAAGTTGTGAGCTAAAAAAATATGGCTGATGAGCTAAGATACGGGGAAATGCAACTGTTAAGCGAGTATGGTTTTGTTACACAAGCGAATTTTTAACAAAGAATGTCTAAATAATCGTTCATCAAAAAAAAATATTTTGGCTGTATTAAAATTTCTCTTTACAAGTTTGCCATAAGTAATTAAAAAGTGAGTTTTTAAGGCTAGATTAATTATAACTATGAAAGTATCTAAATCTGTATCAGATAAATCCACGCCTGAAATTGGTGTCGACAAAAACAAAGATGAAGCTGATCTTGATATTGAAGGCTTCGATTTGGGTTTGAGCAATGAATATATAGCGCTTCCTAACGAAAGTGAGAAAGCTGCAAAAAAAATGGCGGCGCGAAGAAAAATTGAATTGTATTGGGAAAAAAAACGCCTGCAAGAACAGCTGGGTGATTTTTACGACGACGATCTTGATTTTTAATTTAGCAATATTAAGGAAGGCAAGATTACGTTTATTTATCGCAGGACAATAATAGGTTTTTTATTAAGTAACAATATGTTGGCTTGCTTTTATTGCCGGGAGTCGGCTGTATGGTCATGTTCAACCTATTATCCTTGAGCTTGTCAAAGTTTGGATGGAGCCACAAATGAAACATTCGCAGACGATTCATCATTTTGGGGAAAGCGCGTTCATGGTTACCGGTGAGACGATTGGTCTGCCTTTCAAAATGAAATAACTCTCTTGACATCCTCCCCGCTCTAAACGGCGGGACTTTTTGCTCAATCCGGTAAATTTAAAAGATAATGCCTAATGGGGTAAATTTTGCGATACCTTATCAACCGCTGCTTTTTGCTGTTGCGATAGGTAAGTCCCGCCTAAAACCACTATCATTATTAAAAGAAAAGCTATCGAAGCTATGCGTCTGGCTTTTTTTCCCTGTTCATAGTTATTCATGATCGACTCCTGAAGTTTTATATAAAGTTGGAATAATACAATACTTAGATTCAGCTGATGAAAGAATCATGAAGCCTTTGATATTTTAGGCGGGCGACAGGTTTGTCATTTTTGCCGAATCCCAACAATCGTGCGTCAGCATGGCTATGCTGTACTCGGGATATTCTGCTCTTGGAGGAGCTACGCAAGTTTCCAGTTTTTTTGAGGATTGATGCCGAAAAAATCAGGGCATACGTTTATGATTAGGGTCGTGTAAACTACAGCAATAACAATCGACCCTTTCAGCAACACAGGAATTTTCAAGAAAGCATGTCAGCAACCAATGAAATTTTAGTGATTTATCACGCCGATTGCCTGGATGGTTTAGGCGCAGCATGGAGCGCATTTTGTAAGTTGGGCTCTCAAGCCCGTTATATTCCTGCTTCCCACGGTGACGCTATTCCTGATTTTGAACCGGGAGCAATACTTTATATATTGGATTTTTCCTATCCGCCGCAGCTATTGGTTGATGCCGCAGCAAAAGCAGGGCGGATCATTCTGATTGATCATCATATAACTGCGATGGAACAATGCGATAACTTTTTTAAGTTACAACCGCGTCCTGAAAATATTTCGATCAATTTCGATATGTCGAGGAGCGGTTGCATCTTAACTTGGCAGCATTTCTTTCACGATCAGGAGCCGCCTCAAATTCTGTTGCATATCGAAGACCGTGATGTTTGGCATTTCAAGCTGGACGGAACCCGAGAAATAACCACGGCGCTGTTCGAGAGAATGCCTATCGATTTTTCTGAAATAGGCGCGCTCGATCTTGCGGAGCTGTTGGCGGTAGGGCGCATACAGCTGGCGCAATTTACAGGAATGGTGAACAGGCTCGCAAAATCCGCACACAGTGTTACGGTGGCGGGGCGGGTCGGACTTGCGGTTAATGCGCCGTCATTATTCTCCAGCGATCTTGGGCATGTGTTGGCCGAAAAATCAGGTACGTTTGGCATGACTTATCAATACAACGGCAGAAAACAGCAATGGCATTTCTCGCTACGCTCAATCGGTGATTACGATGTGGGTCATTTGGCATTGGGTTTTGGCGGGGGAGGGCACAAGAACGCTGCTGGTTTTGTGATGGATAACAATCCATTCTTAACTTAGAGACTGTGAAAGTATTATCCAAATCGAGCTGAAAAAATTATTTACCACAGAGAACATGAAGGACACGGAGAAAATAACAGCATTCATTCAATGTATTAAAAACTTCGTGCTCTCGGCAACTGCTCCTGCGTTGCTCTACCTCCTGCATAATCCACAGGGATGTGGTGAATGCAGATATTGCAGGAGCAAATATCTGTCCATGCAGTCGTCCGTGTTCTTCGTGGTTATTTCTTGGATCTATGCTAAAAACGAATTTTTCACAGCCTTTCAGTAGATGCTGGCTTGTTGAGAACACGGATTTGACGGGTTTAACGGATCTTAATCCTTAGCTAATGCTGTTCGGAATATAATAGGCCAACTGAATTGATAGCAACCCTATAGCAGGAACCCTGATGAGCATTATTCGTCAAGACGATCTTATTCAAAGTATTGCCGATTCTTTGCAATATATTTCCTATTATCATCCGCTGGACTTTATCAAGGCTATGCATGAGGCCTATAAAAAGGAAGAGAATCCGGCTGCCAGGGACGCAATTGCGCAAATCCTGATCAACTCCCGGATGTGCGCCGAAGGCCATCGCCCGATTTGTCAGGATACCGGCATCGTTACGGTGTTTTTAAAAATCGGCATGGATGTCCGATGGGATGCAGATCTGAGCGTCGCCGATATGATTAATGAAGGTGTCCGACGCGCTTATTTGCACCCTGATAATGTGCTGCGCGCTTCGATACTGGCCGATCCTGCAGGCAAACGCATCAACACTAAAGACAATACTCCGGCAGTGATACACATGGAAGTTGTACCCGGCGATACGCTCGATATTGACATAGCCGCTAAAGGCGGAGGTTCCGAAGCCAAGGCAAAATTTGCGATGCTCAATCCTTCGGACAGTATCGTCGAGTGGGTGTTAAAAACCGTCCCTGCTATGGGCGCGGGCTGGTGTCCGCCAGGCATTCTGGGCATAGGCATAGGCGGTACCGCTGAGAAAGCCATGCTTATGGCTAAGCAGGCGTGCATGGGGTCGATAGATATTCAGGAATTAATCGCACGCGGCCCTAATAATGCGTTGGAAGAACTGCGCCTGGAGCTGTATGACAAAGTCAACGCGCTGGGTATCGGCGCTCAAGGTTTGGGCGGTCTTACCACGGTGCTTGATATTAAAATCAACGATTATCCGACCCATGCGGCCAATAAGCCGGTTGCTATCATTCCTAACTGCGCTGCCACCCGCCATGTGCATTTTGTGCTTGATGGCAATGGCGCGGCCGAATTTAAACCGCCGCGCCTGGAAGATTGGCCGGAAATTACCTGGGATGCAGGCGCTACTGCTCGCAGAGTTAATCTGGATACCGTGACTCAACAGGATTTGGAAAGCTGGAAGCCCGGAGAAACTTTGTTGCTCAGCGGCACCATGCTGACCGGAAGAGATGCGGCACACAAACGCATGGCTGAGTTTTTTGAACGGGGCGAAGCATTGCCTGTCGACTTTACCAATAAATTCATTTATTACGTGGGGCCGGTCGATCCGGTTCGCGATGAGGTGGTCGGCCCCGCCGGCCCGACGACCGCAACGCGCATGGATAAATTTACCGAAGTGATGCTGGATAAAACCGGTTTGCTCGGCATGATCGGTAAAGCCGAGCGCGGGCCTACGGGAATTGCGGCGATTAAAAAGCATAAAGCCGTTTATTTAATGGCGGTTGGCGGCGCGGCTTATCTGGTATCAAAGGCCATCCGTCAATCACGTATCGTCGCTTTTGAAGATCTCGGTATGGAAGCCATACACGAGTTTGTTGTCGAGGACATGCCGGTCATGGTTGCTGTTGATACAGCGGGTGTCTCGGTGCATCAAACCGCGCCAAAGATCTGGCAAGATCGGATAGGCAAGATTCCCGTTGTGCTTGAGTAGAGGCGATCCGGCAGGTCGCCCGTGATTTTGTTCCCACGCAGGAGCGCTCATTTTTATACAAGTTCCAAGAACTCGTCATACCCGCCGGGAAGGGGTATCCAGTGCCATGGATGGCGAGCTTAAATACGTCCATGTAGCCTGGTTTCCGGCAATCTGCCGGAATGACGGTCTTCCCATAGACTTGTGTATGACGATGAGCGCAGGAGCGGGGGAGCAAAAAAATGACATCAAAACACCGGGCAAGAGATGACTGCAAAAATTGTGTTGACGGGTCGAGATAGACAGAGTAGTTGTGCTTGAATTCATAGAAATGCACCCCATTATGTCTTGTGGCTACTAGGCAAAATCAGGATATGCGCAGATTTTGCTAAAAAAACAGTCTTAAACCAGAGTATTGAATTGTGTTGATTTATAATTGCAGTTATCTTAATCAATAGTTACTAAAATAATAAGGAGAAATCGGATGTCAAAAGGTCAAAATTTACAGGATAATTTTTTAAATGCGCTTCGAAAAGAGCATACACCCGTGTCTATTTTCCTTGTTAACGGGATAAAGTTACAAGGCAAGGTGGACTCATTTGATCAGTACGTGGTTATGCTGAAAAATACATCGAGCCAGATGGTTTATAAACATGCCATATCTACCATTGTCCCGAGTAAAGCGGTAAAAATGCCGCATGAAAATGAGCCCCATGAAGAATGATTACCCCATGTCCTTCGCCGCAGGAAAATCTGCAAGGCAGCGGCCTGTGCAGAGAAAATAAACATTTTTTGTAACTACCCAGTCATCATCATTATAATAGAACGCAGATGATGCTGATTATTAAGATAAAAATAAGATTTTTTCTTGAGTTTATCCACGTTTATCATATTTATCTGCGTTCCCTTTTTCTAACTGCTGAGTAGTTACCATTTTTTTATAATTACGCCTATGAGGTATTTAATTGTTTGATCGCCCCGAATCAGGTGAACGAGCCGTCCTTGTTCATCTGACACTTCGTTCCATACATGAAGATCTTTTAGAATTAAAAGAATTAGCCAAGTCCGCAGGAACCGATCCTGTCTATGTGCTAACAGGCAGTCGCAAAAAACCCGATCCAAAATATTTTGTCGGCAAAGGCAAGGTTGAAGAGCTTAAAGGTATTATCGAAACCTATGAAGCCGACATCGTCTTATTCAATCACCCGCTTTCACCCAGTCAGGAAAGAAATCTTGAAGGCTATTTAGGCGTTCGTGTGGTCGACAGAAATGGGCTGATTCTGGATATTTTTGCCCAGCGTGCGCAGACCTTTGAAGGTAAATTACAGGTTGAATTGGCGCAATTGCAGCATTTGTCGACCCGACTGGTTCGCGGTTGGACGCATTTGGAACGCCAGAAAGGCGGTATCGGCCTTCGCGGGCCGGGTGAAACCCAGCTGGAAACCGACC
>JAURVK010000087.1 GCA_030655535.1 Methylobacter sp.
AAAGAATAACCACGAAGAACATGGAGAGCACGAAGTTTTTAATGCCTTGAATTAACGTTGTTATTTTCTCCGTGTCCTTCGTGTTCTCTGTGGTAAAACATTTTTTCAGCCCGATTTGGATAATACTTTCACAGTCTCTCCAGATTGGGAACCAGCGACATATAGCGTTCGATTTAAACAAGCCCTTCTTCTTTCATCGCTTTTTGCACTGCGGGACGCGCGGAAACTTTAGCGACATAATCCACCAGCACCGGCCAACGGGAAATATCGACATCGACATAAGTCCCCCAACTCAGCGTGACAAACAAATAGGCATCGGCCACGGTAAAATGCTCGCCGAGCAGAAATGCCCGGTTCGAAAGCTGCTCGGAGACGGTTTCCAGACGCGAAGTCAGTCCAGCAATCGCCATTTGTTTAGCGGCTTCAGGCGTAGCGGGATTAAACAAGGGCGCAAATCCTCCTTTATGAATCTCGGTCGAAATAAAATTCAGCCATTGTTGCAACTGATAACGCTCAAACGTACCCGCTGATGGGACTAATTTTTTACCCGGCGCCTGATCGGCAAGATACTGAACAATAGCCGGGCCTTCCATCAGCTTATTGCCATCGTCAAGAATCAACACCGGCACGTAACCGTTAGGATTTATCAGCAGGAAATCCTCCCCGGTTTGAGTGCGCTTAGCTGCCAAATCAACTTCAACCAGTTCAATCGGCAGTTCCGCTTCACAGGCTGCGATATGGGGCGATAGCGAACAGGCGCCCTTACTATAATAGAGTTTCATGGTTTTTTCCTCCGTTTTCTAATTATTGAATAAACTTACAGATTAAACGGTTCAACATCGCCCGGTTTTCGCAGCATTTTATTCACTTCGTCAAGATGCAATTCTTCTCCGACTATCATGTCTCTGGCATATTCCTCCAGTAATACTGAAATACCCTCAGAGGCTTTCAGTAGCTCAACATAAGCGGCTATCGCTGTTTTCTCGTGCTCCAGACTTTCTCTTAAAATATCGCCGATATCGTGTTTGGCTGTTTCCAATAAAGAGCCGATCTTAAGAGACGGGTGTCCGCCCAATAAGGTCACCAACTCACCCGCCTTATGCGCGTGAGCAAGGCTCTCGTCGGCATTGCCCTTAAGCCAGGAAACGATTGGTATGCGGTTATAACCATAAACCATCAGCGAGTAATGCGTGTAGCGAACCACCCCTGCCAATTCAAGCTCCATAATTCTGTTAAGAATTTCTACCGCCCGTTGTTTTTCATGCTCGTTCATGTCGACTCTCCTTTTGTTTAAAAAAGTACGTCACCTAACATTAAAATACCCATCAGAATCCTGATAACGGCGTACAACACCGCATCAATCTAATGGTATTCGAGTATAAACAATTCCGCTTTGGATAGGTAACTAATCCTGATCAATCAGCAATACTACTTATGCCGAACGTGGTTGCCAACTTAGAGACGGAGCAAACTGGAGTACAGGCTTTGCCTGTTCGCAAGCAAAGCTTGCGCTCCGCATGGCATAGATTATTCATACCGTCCTGCCTTAAGTTGATAACCCCAAACGTTTACAGACTGCCGCTATAAATTTGCGCAGCCCCAATCTAACGATATGCCCCATAGCGGTTTTTCAGTTATAATCATAGGCTTTTTATTGCCCAAGAGCATTAAACCGTGTCCAGCATAAACAACGACTTATCTACTTTTCAGGGACTCATCCTGGCCTTACAGCAATACTGGTCGGCTCAAGGCTGTATTTTATTGCAACCGTTGGATCAGGAAGTTGGCGCGGGGACATTTCATCCCGCCACATTTTTACGCGCCATCGGCCCCGAGCCTTGGAACGCAGCCTATGTGCAACCGTCGCGTCGTCCGACCGACGGCCGCTTTGGCGAGAACCCCAACCGTCTCCAGCATTACTACCAGTTTCAGGTTATTTTAAAGCCGTCCCCGGACAATATTCAGGAACTGTATTTAGGTTCGTTACGCCATTTGGGCCTGGATTTACTCGAACACGATGTGCGCTTCGTCGAAGACAATTGGGAGTCCCCCACTCTTGGCGCCTGGGGTTTGGGCTGGGAAGTCTGGTTAAACGGCATGGAAGTGACCCAGTTCACCTATTTCCAGCAAGTCGGCGGCCTTGAATGCCGCCCCGTCACCGGCGAAATCACTTACGGCCTGGAGCGCATCGCGATGTACTTGCAGGGCGTTAAAAGCGTTTACGATCTGGTCTGGACCAAGGGCCCGCACGGTACCGTCACTTACGGCGACGTGTTCCATCAAAACGAAGTGGAAATGTCCGCCTACAACTTCGAGCACGCCAACGTCGAGTTCATGTTCCAGTGTTTCGACACCTACGAGCAGGAATGCACCAAGCTGATTGATCTGAATTTGCCGTTACCGGCCTATGAAATGGTGCTGAAAGCCTCGCATGCCTTTAACCTGTTGGATGCGCGCCACGCCATTTCGGTGACCGAGCGCCAGCGCTATCTGTTAAGAGTCAGAAACATGGCCAAATCCGTTGCCGAAATTTATTACCAACGCCGGGAAGCGCTGGGCTTTCCGATGTTAACCGAGCAGGGAGCATAATTATGAGTGCGAGCAAACATCTACTGTTCGAGCTGGGTTCGGAAGAACTCCCGCCCAAGACCTTGCTGAAACTGAGCAACGCCTTGTTGAACAACATCATCCAGGGGCTTAATGCCGCCGAGTTAACGTTTACCGGCAGCAAGGCTTATGCGACACCCAGACGTCTGGCCGTTTTTATCGAAAATCTGGCTAGCGCACAGCCCGATAAAACCGTAGAAAAACGCGGCCCTGCGTTGCAAGCGGCATTCGCGCCCGACGGCACGCCCAGCAAAGCGGGACTGGGTTTTGCGGTCAGCTGCGGCACCAGCTTCGAGCAACTGGAACGCTTGCTTACCGACAAGGGCGAATGGCTCAGCTTTACCCAGGCCGTTAAAGGCCAGGCGACTGAACAGCTGATTCCCGACATTATCCGTTCAAGCATCGCCGGATTGCCGATTGCCAAGCGGATGCGCTGGGGCAGCTTTACCACCGAGTTCGTCAGACCGGTACATTGGGCCGTCCTGCTTTTCGGCGACAACGTCATCAACACCGAAATTCTGGGCCTTAAAACCGGAGCGACTACGCAGGGACACCGTTTTCATGCACCGCAAAAAATCGCCATCAACACGCCGCAAAACTACGCGGACGTGTTGTATAAACAAGGCCGCGTCATTGCCGATATTGAGCAACGAAAAACCTTGATCCGTAATGCTGCGCAAACCGCTGCCGCCGCTGTGAATGGCATTGCCCATATCGAGGACGATTTACTCGAAGAAATTGCCGCCTTGAACGAATGGCCGGTGCCGATTACCGGGACTTTCGACCCGCGTTTTCTGGAGCTGCCGCCGGAAGTGCTGATCACCACGATGCAAACCAACCAGAAATATTTTCCGGTTAAAAATGCCGACGGCGGTTTGCTGGCGAACTTCATCACCTTCAGCAACATTGAAAGCACCAACCCGGAATCTATCCAGCAGGGCAATGAGCGCGTGGTGACTCCGCGTCTTGCCGACGCGGAATTTTTCTGGAACCAGGACCGAAAAAAGACCCTGGAAGATCGCGTCGAAAGCCTGAACAGCGTTGTTTTTCAGGAGAATTTGGGCACGGTTTTCGCCAAAACCAAACGCGTGCAAAATCTGGCGAAATTTATTGCCGGACATCTGAACGCCGATGTCGAACTGGCCGAACGCGCCGCATTATTGGCCAAAACCGATTTGATGACCGAGATGGTTCTCGAATTCGGCAACCTGCAAGGCATTATGGGGCGCTACTATGCGCTGGCGGATAACGAACCGAAAACGGTCGCGCTGGCTATTGAGGAACAGTATTTCCCCAAACAATCCGGCAGCCCGACTGCTGGCAGTACAACCGGACAAATTCTGGCTATCGCTGAAAAAATAGACACCTTGGTCGGTATTTTTAGCGTGGGTTTGATCCCTACCGGCGACAAAGACCCTTATGCGTTGCGGCGCGCGGCATTGGGCATCCTTAGAACCGTCATAGAAAACGAACTTAACATCAATATTATTGAGTTAACGGAATTCGCTAGCGCTCAAATTGCACCGCTCCAGCGGTGCGAGACGCAGAGCGTCTCTGGCGGCATTCCCACGCAGAGCGTGGGAACGATGAACCAAACCGCTGAGCAATCGGCAACAGCCGACCGGGTGATCGATTTTATTTTCGATCGTTTGAAAGGCTATTGCCTGGATCACAGCTACACTGCCGACGAATTTGACGCAGTCATCGCCGTGACTCCGGCCGAACCTTTGGATTTTATGCAGCGTTTGCAGGCGGTTAAAGCCTTCAGGCAACTGCCCGAAGCGACAAGCCTGGCGGCGGCGAATAAACGCATCCGTAATATCCTGAAAAAATCGGATACCCCACCGGCAGCCAGCATCGGCGTATTGCTTGAGCCGCAAGAAAAACAATTGCTGCAAGCCGGACTACAATCCGCCGAGGACATCAAACCGTTACTGGCGCAACGCGATTATCAGGCGACACTGAACCGCTTGGCGGATTTGCGCAATGACGTCGATGCATTTTTCGATCAGGTGATGGTGATGACCGACGATCTGGAATTGCGTGCCAACCGACTGGCATTGCTCAACCTGTTGTCAGAGCAGTTTTTGACTTGCGCCGACATTTCCAAATTGCAATCGTAAATGAAAATGTCGTCACAGAGTTCATCGTTCCCACGCTCCGGCGTCACTGTCATTAACGTAAAGCTAAAATAGTTATGATTGTCTATTTGTGGGCGCGAATTTATTCGCGCGGTAGGTTAAAAGCGCGAATAAATTCGCGCCCACACTATAAACGTAATGTCAGTTTATCGTTCCCACGCTCCGGCGCGGGAATGCAGTCAGCACCGCTCCTGCGGTGCGGGGACGCAATATAAATCATGCCCGAAAACCGCTACGTGTTGCTGGATCGTGATGGCGTCATTAACCACGATTCGGACGACTTCATAAAATCCCCCGAACAATGGCTGCCGCTTGCAGGCAGCCTTGAGGCCATTGCCCTGCTGAATAAGCATGGCTATAGAGTCGTGGTAATCACCAATCAGTCCGGCCTGGCCCGTGGCTTATTCGATGCGGCGATGCTGGAACAAATCCATGCAAAAATGCAACTCATGGTTGCAGAAAAAGGCGGAAAAATCGACGCGATCTATTTTTGCCCGCACGGCCCGGACGATAACTGCAGCTGCCGCAAACCCAAACCGGGCTTGCTGGAAACATTTGCAACCGACAACCATGTCAGCCTGATAGGCATGGCTGTGATCGGCGATTCGCTACGCGACCTGCAAGCCGCGCAGGCCGTCGGTGCAAGCCCGATACTGGTCAAAACCGGTAAAGGCAACAAAACCCTATTCGAAAATCCTAATCTCAACATTCCTGTTTTTGAGAACCTATATGACGCAGCAAAATACATCACAGCAAGACCCCAGACCTAAAAACTATATCGGCTCGGCGCTGTTGTTTGTAGGCATTTTCACTACCGCTACCGTCGTCGGCATATTGCTGATTACCGGCATGCTAACGACCTTTAAAATACGCTGGAAAATCGGTTATGCCTGGTGTGCGATTATCAGTTGGATGACCAAGGTTTTTTGCGGTCTCACCTATGAAGTCGAAGGACTGGAACACATCAATCCGCAACAACCTGCGATTATATTCAGCAATCATCAGTCGGCCTGGGAAACGCTGGCGTTACGATACATTCTTCCACCCCATTCCGTGGTCATCAAACGCGAATTGCTTTATCTCCCGATTTGGGGCTGGTCGCTGCTCACCCTAAAATCCATCGTCATAAACCGAAAAAATCAACGCGCTTCATTACGCGCCTTGCTCGAACAGGGCACTCAATATTTAAACGAGGGCTTATCGGTGCTGGTTTTTCCGGAAGGCACTCGCGCCGAAGCCGGGGAAGTATTGAAATTCAATATCGGCGGAGCGATGCTGGCACATAAAACCGGTTTTCCGGTTATTCCCGTCGCCCATAATGCCGGTGATTTTTGGCCCCGCTATAGTTTTGTAAAATATCCCGGCGTGATCAAGCTAAAAATCGGCCCGGCCATTGAGACCAAAGGACGTAAAGCCGGAGACATCAATGCCGAAGCCGAGGCCTGGATAAAGCAGGCAATGAAGGAGATGGACTGAGGTTCAAGGTTCAAGGTTCAAGGTTCAAGGTTCAAGGTTCAAGGTTCAAGGCTAAAGACGAAAACTATTTAGCCTTTAGCCTTTCGTCTGATACAAATGCGTATAATGTCGCCTATTGCATTTTCACTCATAACGGTAAACTCACATGAAAAAACTACTGCTCATTTCCCTGTCTGCATTATTACTCCCTGCTTGCGCCGATAAAAATCAATATGAACAGACTGTATTGGAGCAAATGCAGTTGGAAAAAGATGTTAAGGACTATAATTTATCCCCTGAACGCATGGCTAAATGTGTCGTTGAGTCATCCTCAAGCCACATGCCCGGCATTTTTGCTCTCGACCCTAAGCGCTTGACCGCTTATCGCAACTATACAAAAATGTTAACGCTGTCCTCGTCTCAAGACCCTAAAAAGACCCTTGAAGAACTACGCACTGCTTTCGGATCGCCAAAAGATCTCGCAGAAGCCCATGCTAACTATACCGAAAGCATGATAGGGTGTTTTTCTGCCGTCATCGGCGAATCAGAAGAAACCAAACAAGAAATAAAATAACGTAACTATTCATGATGTTATTCCGGAGTCCAAAGCTGGCTTTGGATGATTGACGCATACAAGGCGAGCCTTGTACTCCAGTATAGAGTCCAAGGCTGTTGCGTGCTTTAAAGCATACTGTAGTGAGAGCAACCGAGCTGAGTAGTTAAAAACAACGCTGTTTTTTGAACAACCTGATGACTGCATCACCCTGCCCCGCAACAACGCTTAAACTTCTTGCCGCTGCCGCAGGAACACGGCGCATTCTTGCCAAGATTAGTCTGCAGACCCACCTTGCCAATAGATTTAACCAGGCCATCCAGATAAAACCAGCCGCCTGCGCGTTTGATAAACTGGCTGATTTCAGTCATCACGTACTCTTCGCCATCCTGAAGATAATACGCCTTAAACGCCACCACGCCTTTAGTGTCCTTAGTCCCGCCTTTTTTAGCCGTGCCGATTTCCAAGCGTTGCCAATCGACTTTTTCCTTGGAAAAATCAATCAACTCAGGTCGCACCGTGGCATCCCAGGTATCCAGTAAATACTGGGCATTATGCAGCGCATAAGCCGTAAAGCGCGAACGCATCAAGGCTTCGGCGGTCAGGGGCGTTTTTTCGCCGGAATGAAATGAACCGCAACATTGGGCGTATTCGATGCCCGAACCGCAACGACAGAAAGCGTATGTATTCAAAAGAAATTCCTGGTTAAATTTGGGCTTATTTTGCCTTGAAAAGACAATTTCTGGATAGCAAACCGCCGTCAATTTGTATCGTTAGCTCCCTCTCCTGTTGGCATAGCTATCTGCACAAGTTATTCGCCCGCTTTCACGCAAGAGTGTCACCACCATTAAGTTGACGCATGGACAGGGTTGTGGGGGCGACTTTAGTCGCCCAGTCAGTCAATAATGCGTTGTTCAATCGGCGACTACCTACAGTAGGCGTAGGCGAAGTCACACCCTCGTCGCAACGTAGGCGTTGCTCCCGCTTCCTGGCGTATCTAAACGTTTTGGCCGAGACGTCATGGCCCGTCAAGCTATGGTGGCAATGGGCGACCGGCCGGTCGCCCCTACGATTTACGTCCTCGTTCCCACGCGGGAACATGGTAACGCATAATTCAGGAAAACTTGTGTAGATAGCTATGCCCGTTTGAGATACCTAAAATCACCGGTTTATCGGGCGCTGCGCCTTATTAGCGGAAACATCTTTAAACCCGCCAGATACGTATTTATGAAGAACACTTGATACCAGTGATTGATAGGGCAATCCTTCTTCTAGCGCCCGCCGTTGTAAAGCTTCCAAATCGCGGCTTGATATTCGGATATTTATACGCTTGTCTTTTTTAAAAGACTCTTCGGCGCTCTTGGCAAGCAGCGCACTCCGTTCTTCCGTCAAACCAGGCTCAAATTCACCAGAGTCAAAGGCTTTAAGTAACGCTTGCTCTTCATGATCCGGCTTATATTTACTCATGTTGCCTCCTCAGATATTGTTTGCTGGCCTTGCGACTAGAAATTATCGTTTTGAGGAAAATTTCTTGGTCTGTTTCAACATACGGAACCAGCCAAGCGTAATCGTCTACACGAACGACTAACAACCTCTGCGCTGGATACTTATCCCTATTGGGATGAACCAAGTCATCGAGCAACCCGCCTGACTGCAAAGCAAACACCACATCTTCAAAAGATATACCTCGGTCACTCATCATCATCTGATTTTTCTCGGCATTCCAATTAATTTGTTTCATAAACGCAATGTAGCAGAAAGTGTGCCTATTGTCATCAATCCTGAAAAAATGGACGGCTAAGTCTTGCTCATGCGCAAATACTTCTGGCAACGCCGGCACATCCGGCGCGGCAGATTAATCGGATTAAGGCGGCTAAAAGCGAATCATCTAAGTCAAGTCCAGCGGGTCAGTGGGAGTTTGGCAATTGGCACGTAATCCACTGCTGAAAACTGTGATGAATAACGCACGGCTACGACACTGGGGTTTATTGGCACATCAGATTTTGCGACAAATTAAGTCGCGGGGTTCAACTGCCGGATGTGGAAAACCGCATGTCCGATGGTGTGGGAGGGATGACAGGCGCAATCTCGTCATCTCCACCCGATCATGACTTACCTTGAAAAGGCAATTTCGGGATAGTAAACCGCCGTCAATTTTATCGTGTATCGTTCCCACGCTCCGGCGTGGTAACGCATCCGGCAACGCTCCAGCGTTGCCAAGCGTGACGCTGGAGCGTCTCGAGCGGCATTCCCACGCCGGAGCGTGGGAACGATACAATTTTCACTCAGGGCAGCAATCAAAGTAGTCACAAAAAACCCTTTTAACGTCCATCAAACTTTTTTCGTTAAGAGCACCGTATTTTTTGATCGGATTTTCTTTAGAAATCACAAAAACCTTACGAAGCATAATTTTTGATTCGACCGGTAACATACCCATCGACAAATTTTGGTTTGTAATAATAATTTCGTCACCTTGAAGCTTCAGCGTTTTACTACTCATCGGAAGTCCCACAAAATCATTAAACGGCAGATTATCCTTGAATACTAAAACAGGTCTATTTTTACTTGCCTGCAGATCACTGAAGTAAAACTTACACAACAAAATATCGCCAACTTTTATGTCCATATCTGATCTTCACTTTCGTCTTGCCAGTCTTCAATAGTTGCTGCACTGTGGCTAGAAAAAGCCTGAATTTCGGCATCTTCGTCATTAACTGTATTTTTTCTTATCGGAAAAATCAGTATCTCAATTTCCTGTTCAAGATAATCTTTAGGTATTCTGATGGTCAAAAATTCAGAATGTGGCACTGTTATTTCTCTTAACATCATTTATCCCTTCTACGCTAAAAATTACTTATCATACTTTTAGATTATACATCCCTGTAGGCGACGCACACTATCGCCCCATGATTTTTTCTATTGCCGAACGGAGACCCATGCTGCCTCGTTCGAAACGTTTTGCGCCGGTTAAATATAACCGCTTAACTCAGGCATCACAGAAACCCCGTCCCGCTCGGATGGCATTCCCACGCTGGAACGTGGGAACGATACAAAACCCGACCCGACTGCTTACCGCGTTAATATTTTAGTACGCAAACATTTTCGCGAATTTCCGATTGCCCAGGTTCTAAATTCAAATCGGAGACAGTGCAATAAGGCGTTTTATTACCTTTTTTGGAACCCAGTATTCTCACCGTTGAATAATTTGTCTGAATCACACAACTAAATGTTGTATTAGTAGCCGTACAAGTATTGGTGACGCCGAAATCATTGGTTATCGTTACCTTTGGCGCTTGTCCCGTGCTGCCTGTTATCGTGCCGTTAAGCGTATAGATAGGCGGGGTAACCAGCGTAATTGTACAGCGCCCTGTTGCGGGCTGTGAGCTTGTTGTATCAAGCTCTACCGTGCAGTTACCTCTAGCAGCTGATGCGACTGCAATAACGCTTAGCACATTGCTTTTCGTTTTCCCGGAACATGTGAATGTGTCTGTGCCGCTCTCACGACTGCAGGTAACAGCTGCGGTTCCCCCCTCTACTGTTACTTCGGTGTTGTCCGTTGCGTTGGCTACGGTAATAGTTAGTTTGTAGTCTTTCGCTACTAAATTATTACAAAAGTTGCTATCTATACCGGCTACCGTATTTGAATCCGAAATAGTCCGAACTACTTCCTTAGGCGGCAAGCTGGTGACATTAAGCTTGCCGACTGCGACCGCACACGCCGCAGCCAGTTGGCTAAAGTTGTTGCGGCGGCCTACAATCAAATAATCCTGACAACTATAGGATTGATTAACGCCTTGCTCCTGGCTGCCCAACATACCCTTGTATTTACGCGCGGTTGATCGTTGCGATTCCTGGTTGTTTATTTCTTCCAAATAACAAACACTCTCCTTGTTCGCACCATCATCATCTACATTCAATATCCCTACATTGCCGCTAAACCCCCCTGGCCCTACTTTGGCATCGGCCGCTGAAGGGTTCGGGCAGGTATTCACATCGCTATTGTCGCCTGCGGGACTCACATTGCAATTGGCGCCCGCATAACAGGCATAGGGTCTTACAGTTCGGCTTGTACCATGGTTAAACACGCAGTACATGTCGGTTTTGTTAAAATCGATCTTAATATCATCGAGATTATTTACGGTATGAATGTTTCCTTTTATGGTTACTATGGCACCACCATTAAATTCATGCACCGGTGTACATGAGCCATCAGCGGTATCTCCAATATAATTACGAGTGTATAGTCTTATGGCTTCATTGCCTGACACCCCATCCAAATTAAGTCTTTTTGTTAATAAGTTAATTAACCCTGTGGTTTTAAGAACGCCAGTCGTAGCATCGTAATTAAGTGGATTTCTTAGATCGACGTCAAAGTCAGCAGCTCCTAAATCACTGCAATAGAATACCAATGTACCGGTTTTCTTATTACCGTTATCCCGGTAAAGATCGTCACCTTTTTGATAAAGATTCGTGCTCCCTACTCGAGTAACTCCTTCCTTTAGATTGCCAGAAGAATCGAAAAGATCGATAGCGTTGCTTATGGTTTGGGAAGATTGTTGATTAGGACTAGGTGATTGTCCGCTAGGATTACCATAAGCGGCTATGCCGGCTGAGTTGCCGGGATCGGAAAAAGCAATTTCGCTGGATAGAACAACCCGCTCATCTGCGGAAGCGCCTCCCCAGGTCACTGTCACCGCTATGCTTTTCCTAGTTGGCGTAGTGAGCGGGGTTATTGCCCAGGTTCTCGAAAAGGTTGCATTAACTCCGCCAATACTCTCGGGAGCAGGCGAACCTGCAATCGCCGTATAATCAGCGATGACTATATTATTCTTTAACGTCTCAATTTTTTGCTCTGCCAATGTTAATGCTTCTGCTCTTACTTTATTGGTAGCGCTGCCAGACATAAAACCGCCCTGCATTGACGCCACCGCCAACAAACCGACTGCAACAACAACCGTAGTAATTAAGACTTCTATAAGCCCTATGCCGCTGTTTTTTTTAATCAAATAAACCGATTTCATGAGATTGCCTCTATCACTGATTATTTATTACCAATCACGCCAAGAACCACTGATAACGCCCGTCGTTCCATCCATCGGATTGTCCGAATTACTTCCACCAGAGGGCGCATAAACCAATGTCATTGTTCCTGCGCCCCTGTTGACTCCACCGTGGGATATCATCGTGCCAACCGTTGTTGCGTTGCCCGCACCTGTTATTTGCCCAGAAACATAAATTAATGCATTAATAGTTCCACCATTAAATTGAAAATCGCCATTTACGATTAGTATTGTGGGTTCTGTTGCAGATCCTATCGTGTTATTACCCCCAAAACTGGCATTTCCATCGACATAGATAATGCCCTTTAATCCATTAAGATCACCGCTGCCGGCTCCGCTTGCCAGCTTTTGCGATCCTGCCATTTGCGCCATCCTTGCTTTCGATTCCAAAAAAAACAGGTCAAAAAAAGCAGGTTCCGAAATGTTTAATCTTGAATCATTGGCATAAATATCGGTGCCGGTACCCAAGCCACTACTGGATACTTTTTGAACATTGGGTATTGAAGGCGATCTAGTTGTGTCAATTAACTGCGCAGTAGTTAAATCATGGATTTCAACATCGGTAGGTCTGATATACGTTTCCATTGCGGCTGAGCCAATAGAGACTGACTGTCCACTCCATACGTTAAGATCATTGTATCGATTAATGATTTGCGCAGAACCGGTTACTCCAACCGAGGCGCCGGACACTAATGACTGCTGCGGACCTTCTCCTTCCAATACGTTTCTTGTGCCGATGCACTGGGTAATTGTTCTGGTTGCAAGCCCATCATCGCTGAGACCTACAGCGGTAACCAAGCCCCATTTCATGCTAGGTGTTCCGCCTACAGGAATACAACGAGTACCGGCTGCATTATTGAAAACTACTGTTGCGGTTGTGGTTTGAGTGCCAGAAGCATAGCTTTGTTGTGCAATAACATCTACGACTCCATCGGTATCATGGTCTAGGCCTCCATTGAGGAAATAGGCGACAGCATAATCCATAGCCGCATTTGCAGCGGCAACAGCCTGGGTTGTCCGATAGTTATCGGCGGATATTTGGGTTTCAACCAGAACGGTTTTTGAGGTTGTCAGCGTGACCAGTGTGATGCCAATTAACAAGACCAGCGCAGTTAATAGGGTGGCGGCACCACGCTGGCTGTTTAAGTCTGATTGTTTTAGTGTGTTCATTTTGGCGTACCTTGAAAATTAATTGCAGACCGAGCCCGGTGGCGGTGGCATCCTAAAAACACGATCATTTCTAGTTTTTATGATATTGGTTAACGATTTTTTAACGGAGGGATCATCGGCTAATTGACCGTTCAATGTAACTGTCACTTGCCGGGTTTCTGCAATATTGTCGCAAGCATTTAAGTTACCCGCCGTCTCTGCAGCAACTGCACAGGTTGAGTTAAAGGATGTTGTGGTTGTGACATTTAAGCATTTAGAATTATCCAGACTAAAGCTTAATGCGGTAATGGTAATTTGATTACCCGCTATGTTTTCTTCCCAGCTTCCATTGGTGCAGTCCGCAGGATCGGTAGCGGTACCTGTAAGGCGCATATTGATCGTGCTACCATTACGCCTAAAACCATAGTATTCATTTACATCAACAACACCGTCCCCATTTGCATCATAAGTATACAGAATGCAGTTACCGGTTGTTACAGCAGTAGTGGGCGCGGCCAGATTACGCAGTTGTATATTAGTTACATTGGTGGTTTCAGAGGTAAAAGGATTTTCTCGGCTATCCGCTCCAGCAATCGCACCAGCCCAATAACCGGCACGCCGGATGTCATTGGTCATTAACGACATGACCGATTCCAGATCATGATTCAAACGCACAAATTTGATAGTGTCTGAACTGCCTCTGATTGTGGTGATGTAAATGCCAATGGTGGCCGCAATAATGATTAAGCCAATGACCAGGGCAATCATTAATTCTATGAGGGTAAAACCGGATTGTTTTTTCATGTGGGTTCTCGCATTAACATTGATATCCAAGTGAACCTATTGATGGGCAAATCCGCACTCTACCTACCAATGTTGTTTCGACGGTGACGGCGTAATTAGTAGAACTCAGTGTTGATGAAATTGTGCCGGGATCTGTTGTTGTGCCGCGCCGGAAGGAAAAGGTCACGTCGTTACCGGCCAGGGTTATCCCGGTAAACTGGCTGGTATCCACTGTTTTTATGGTGCAGCTTCCGGCAGTGCCACAATCACATGCGCCCCCTGGACTTATGCCGTAGCAGACGCCGGTAAAGTCCAGTGTGACGTTGCTGCTGCCCTTTATGGCCTCGGTGCGGGTAAATTGCAGATCGGATTTCAGGGATTCGGCGGCTTGCTTTAGGCGGTTGCGTTCGATCATATCC
Organism: Methylobacter sp.; assembly: GCA_030655535.1. Classification (GTDB taxonomy): domain Bacteria; phylum Pseudomonadota; class Gammaproteobacteria; order Methylococcales; family Methylomonadaceae; genus Methylobacter_A. The sequence continues at coordinate 14,168 of JAURVK010000087.1, forward strand.
TGATAAGACGGCACGGCGATAGCGGCCAGTATGCCGATAATGGCGACGACGACCATCACTTCGGTCAGGGTGACGCCCCGATTTTTTTTCATTGTTAATGTTGGCTGTTTCATGTTGCGACTTCCTGGCCTGTGGTTATGAGCAGACCGTTTGAGTGCCGGGTAATGCTGTGGTGCCGGTGGGTAATGGGTTGGGTGTGCAAAGTTTTACTCGGCCGACATCGCTGTAGACGACACGAACGGCGTATTTGGCGGTTCTGAAGGTGACGCCGCCGGCGCTGATGGTGCCTCGTCTGGAGCTGAAGGTATTGTTATTGATCAGGGCTGTTTCCATGTTGGTTATCTTAAAATCAACGCCTGCTATACGTTTGATGTCGCAGTAGTTGCTTGCGCTTGTGTCGGCTACGTCGCAATTACAGCTGGTTTTGCTGTTGGTTCTTATCGCTAATCCGTAGCACCAGGCGCCTGCATTACCGGTTTTACGCGATACGACGATGCTTTGGCTTTTTTTTATGGCTTCGGTTCTTGCAAATTGCATGTCTGATTTTAATCCTTCGGCGGCTTGTTTCAGGCGGTTGCGTTCGAGCGTGTCTTGATAAGACGGTACGGCTATCGCCGCAAGAACTCCCATTATGGCAACGACTATCATTGCCTCAAGCAGGGTAAAACCGGCATTTTTTTGTCTGCTCATGTCTATCCACCTTTCTGTGTAATCCGATTATAGATTACTATTATTTCTATTCTGTTAACTAGCCTACATTTTGTCTATTAAATTTAAGCGCTATTCAATTTATCTACGACAATTAGCGGTTATACTATAATTTTCTTCAATAAAATAACTTTAAAAAGGGTGAAACCATGTACACATTTAAACGATCTTCCGGTTTTACGTTAATCGAATTAATGATTGTAGTCGCCATTATCGGAGTTCTGGCGAGCATTGCTTATCCTGCGTATACGGAATATGTGATCAGGGCAAAGCGTTCAGATGGCAAGGCGGCGCTGTTGCAGGTGCAATTGGCACAGGAGAAATACAGGGCGAATAATGTTAGCTATGGCACGCTTGCTCAAATAGGTGTCAGCGCTACTTCACCTGATGGTCATTACACTATTGCCGTCTCGGGAAACACCGCTACGGCTTACACAGCGACTGCGACTCCGCTAGCGCCATTTGCTGATGCAAAATGCGGCGCTTTAGGTATTGATCAGGCGGGAGTCAAAACTGCAGGCAGTGGTACTGTTGCAAATTGCTGGGGGAAATAATTTTTCTCTGGTGTTTCACTTGGCAACGCTGGAGCGTCCCGTTCCAAAAACGCACAGATTTACATCACTATGGGAAGAAGTCGTTACACGATAACCGAACCCGATAGACCGCATTTTATGACCTGTACGGTGTTGGAATGGCTACCGGTTTTTACCCGGCCTGAGTCGGTAAACATTGTGCTTGATTGCTGGCGTTATCAAAAAGAACACCAAGGTTTACAACTCTATGGTTATGTTATTTTAGAAAACCATCTGCATTTTATTGCCCAAGCGAAAAATCTGAATAAATGCGTGGATAGTTTTAAATCCTTTTACCGCACGACAGATTATCGACCAGCTGGAGGCTCGGCATGTTGAGCGTTTTTTGACACGGTTCCGTTTTGCTAAACGAGCCCACAAGATCGACCGGGAATATCAATTCTGGCAAGAGGGTGTTCACGCTGAACTGGTGTTTAGCGAGGCGATGATGCGGGAAAAGTTGGATTATATCCATGCTAATCCGGTGAAGCGCGGTTATGTCAATTTGGCTGAACATTGGCGTTATTCCAGTGCGAGTCATTATGCCGGGTTGGCGAGTTTAATTGAACTGGATTCGTGGTAAAGCTGTTCTGATTGGAACCTGGAATAGGTGCTTTAGGCAACGCTGGAGCGTTGCCGGATGCGTTACCACGCTGGAGCGTGGGAACGATGAAACTTATTCTTTATTGTTCCCACGCTCCGGCGTGGGAATGCCGCCAGGGACGCTCCAGCGTCCCGCTCCACATGCATAAAAATTCATGATAAAACCCGATAATCCAAGGCATCGACTCTGCGTTGCCCCAATGCTCGACTGGACCGATAGACACTGCCGTTATTTTCATCGACTGATTTCTGAACACGCGTTTTTATATACCGAGATGGTAACTACCGGCGCGTTAATTCATGGCGACCCTCACCGATTTTTGCACTTTAATCCGGCCGAAAATCCGGTGGCGTTCCAATTAGGCGGCAGCAATCCACGGGAATTAGCCCTCTGCGCCAAGATGGTTGAAGATTACGGCTATGACGAGGTGAATTTGAATGTCGGCTGCCCCAGCGATCGGGTTCAAAACGGCCGTTTCGGCGCTTGTCTGATGGCGGAACCCGGACTGGTCGCCGAGTGTGTCGCGGCGATGAGTCAGGCGGTGTCAATCCCGGTCACGGTCAAATCGAGAATCGGCATCGATGAACGCGATTCTTATCAAGAGCTGGTGCATTTTGTGTCAACGGTTGCCGATGCCGGTTGCGAAACCTTTATTATCCATGCCAGAAAAGCCTGGTTAAGCGGCCTATCGCCCAAACAAAACCGCGATATTCCGCCGTTGCGCTACGATCTGGTCTATCAAATCAAACAGGACTTTCCTGGGCTTGAAATCATCCTGAACGGGGGTATCGCCACATTGGATCAGGCCGAAGACATTTTGCGGCATGTTGACGGCGTCATGGTAGGCCGCGAGGCTTATCACAATCCTTATCTATTGGCCGATGTTGATCGGCGATTTTATGGCGAACCCAAAGAACCCCGCTCAAGGGCAATGATTATGGATTTGTTAATTCCCTACATTCAACAGCAACTTGAGCTTAACGATGGCGTTCGTTTAAACAGCATATCCCGACATATTTTAGGACTTTTTCATGGTGAACCGGGCGCCAGGGCTTGGCGCCGGCATCTGAGTGAAAATGTCTGCAAACCCGGCGCCGGGATTAATGTGATCTTGGAAGCACTGCCGACAAGATAGCTACTTGCTCATGCCATGCATTCACCACATCCCTGTGGATTATGTCGGTAAAGGCATAGCTATCTACACAAGCCACTACATCCTGACTGGACTGGCTGGCCCATGCACCCATTTAAGAAAAAAACATTTCCTCGTTCCCTCGCGAGAGGCGTCACCGCCATTAGGTTAAGGGCTTGGCATTAGGTGGGCGCGAAATTATTAGCGCATTTTGCTGTAACGGCGCGAATAAAATAGCGCCCACAAATTTAGATCAAAACGGTCTTTTCAGTCTAAAATAATTGCAGTGCCACGGGGGAGCG
>JAURVK010000092.1 GCA_030655535.1 Methylobacter sp.
CATCAAGCGGCGTTGCTATGGGATATATGACTTAGGTCGGTTATTCCAGCATATCTGGCTCGATGTCGAAGGCCGGCGGTTATTTGGTTATGCCTAACACTATATGTAGTGGTCACCCCACGAAATCGGGAAGAGCCCAAAAGGATATGTATATAAGAGGTCTGTAGATAAAAACGATCTGGCTGCTACTGAAAAATACTGTCCGGATATAGATACCGCTATACAAGCCTGCTTTATCCCTGGCAATAAACCAAAAAATTAAAATTCGTAACAAAATAGCCACGGGGACGTTGATAAACCAACTTAGCCGCTGTTTTTTTTGCCTGAAATTCTGGCAAGTGTTGCGGGTGTTTTTGTACCATTTTAAGCAGACTTTGATAGCGGTTTAAACAATCCTGTCTATTCTGCAATCCTCGTTAAAACATGACCCCGCCATGACCCGTAAATTTCAGGCATAAAAAAAGAGCTTTGCAGATTGCATAAGCCCTTGATTTTTATGGTGCCTCGGGCCGGAGTCGAACCGGCACGTCCTTACGAACGAGGGATTTTAAGTCCCTTGCGTCTACCAATTTCGCCACCGAGGCATCGATAACTTTGGTAAGCCGCGTATTATATAGCAACAAAAAAAATAAACTAGACCTATCGCTAAAAAAGCTCGCGTCTGCCTTAAATGTAGCCTTTAACGAGAACGAAAGGGTGAACGCGTAAATGGTCTATACGTCGGCCAATAGTAATTTCCCCAATAATAAGGATAACCACGATAATAGGGACTGTAACCATAGCCATAACCGAAACCACCGTAATAATCGTAATAATCATCGTACACATAATCCGTCCAAAGGTGAATGGTCGTGGCGGCAACCAACGGTAAGCGCAACACTTTGTTGCCTATGGTGCGCTCGACATCACCTGTAAGTATTCCCGCAACAGTGATTTTCGTGTTTCCGGTGTAGATAGCCGGATCGAGAAACTCAGGGCTTTTAATCAGGAATCGCCCCTCATTCGGTTGATCTGTCTGAGGGCGAGCATTGCTGCCTAGGGGATAATACAGCACCTGAACCAGACTGAAATTTTGTTCATTTTCCACATCAATAATAACGCCGCCCCAACGCACCGGCGCATCTTTATAATTGGCAATCTGCTGGACTGCCTGAGCATAAGAAATATCATGCAGCGGGGGATTTTTTATCGCGAGCGGCAAACTTGAGCAAGCGCCCAACAACAAACAGGTCAGTAATAAATATCGCTTCATATTTTTTCTCCTGAAATATTCAAATTTTATTAACCCTACTTAACCAGAAATCACCTGAAAACGCTATTGTTGAATATACCTATTCCGGCAATGGCGCCTAATTGCAGTACAATAAGCGCTCCTTGTTCAACTGTGTACCCATGCCTTCATGAATAAACAAAAGAAACTGCTACGTTCCGATATACGCTACGAATGTGGCGACGCTTTTTATGAGCGCGGACGCAGCTATTTTGAAACAAACAGGGTGATTAATCTCACTATTAAAAGCGAAGGTGCTCTTTTTGTACAGCTCAATGCCACCGTTAAAGGCAGCCATAAAGACCCGTACCGACAAAATATCCGCATCGTCTGGCGACCGGACTATAGCGCGGCAGAAATTGAAGGCGACTGCACTTGCCCGATCGGTTATAACTGTAAGCACGTTGCCGCTGTTTGCCTGATGTATCAGAATCCCGGTCAAAGCCTTGCTATATCGGATACAAAATCCAGTTGTCTGAATTGGCTAAATAGCCTTCATGAACAAGCGCCTACACAGCACGATGTCCGCCAGGAATTTATTGCTTACCTCCTCAAACCCGGTAATGCAAAACACGAATTCACGATTGATCTTTTAATCACCAAAACGAAGAAAACCGGAGGTTTAAATAAAGGTAGAAAAACAACCTTAAACAATCTGCGCTACAGCTATGCCTATACCAGTTATATTCAACCGGAAGATCAGGAGATTGCCAAACTGCTGACTGCGCTTAATCCTGTTTTTAAAGACGAACCCTTGATTGCCGGCGCCACGGGCTATTTAGCCTTGTCCAAGTTACTGAAAACAGGTCGGCTGTTCTGGCAGGACATTGAACGGCCTGCGTTAACAAGAGGCACCGACCGCGATTTAAAATTCGACTGGCGGACAGCCGATAACGGCGATTATCAATTAGTTGTGGAAATCGATCCCCCTGCAATTTTGCTGCTGACCGATCCTCCGCAATACCTGGACAATTCTTTGGGCTTGATAGGCGCGCTCAACGCGCATAATCTGTCGACCGATCAACTTAAAAATATCCTGGCCGCCCCGCTTATCCCGCCCGAATATGCCGATGAATTCAGCCAACGCCTGATTATCGAACACCCTAGCCTGCCGCTGCCCGCCCCAAAAAAAGTCGAATTAATCGAAGCCGATCAGCTGACGCCTGAACCGAAGCTATTGCTGTTCGGTCATCAGGTAACGGCCCAGCAATACACGCATTTTATGGCGGTATGTTTCAATTACGGGGACTGGACGCTTTCTGCAATCACCCCTGAAGACTATAGCATAGTAAAAACCGATCGAGGACTAGTGAGGATTAAACGCGACGTAGAAACCGAACAACTGGCCATACACCGCCTGACCGACCTTGGTTTTACCCCCGCACCTTCCCTGGAAACCGGCCTACAAGAACTGCTTTTGTTCAGCCAGTCAAAAACCGTAATGGACAGTGCCGCACGCTGGGGCGACTTTCTCCAAAACACCCTGCTGGAGCTGGAACAGGACGGCTGGATTATCGACATCGATGAAAGTTTCCTGCTTAATTTCCAAACCGCCCAGAACTGGGACGCCCAGATCAGCGAAAGCCAGCAAGACTGGTTCGAGATGAGCTTCAACATAGAAGTTGACGGCCAGCCCATGCCTTTACTGCCGCTGATTATGCCGGTGCTGGAAAACTACGACCCGGAAAACCTGCCGGAAATGCTCAGCATTCCTTTGGGCGAGCACAATTATCTGACCTTGCCCAGCGACAAAATCAAACCGTTCCTGAACGTATTGATAGAGCTGTTTAACAGCAGCACGATGGGCAAAGACGGCTCGCTGAAACTGTCCCGTTTTAACGCCGCCGCACTGGCCGACATGGAAGAACAAAACCAAGGTTTATTCACCATCAACGGCGGAAAAGAGTTGCGGGAACTGGGGCAAAAACTCAAAAACTTTACCGGCATTCAGGATGTCGCCCTGCCCGTCAACTTGCAGGCCGAACTGCGCCATTACCAGCAACAGGGACTCAACTGGCTGCAATTTTTACGGGAATACAAATTCTCCGGCATTCTGGCCGACGATATGGGCTTGGGCAAAACCATACAGACGCTCGCTCATTTGTTAATCGAAAAACAAAGCGGCCGGATGAGCCTACCCAGCCTGATCATCGCGCCGACCAGCCTGATGAGCAACTGGCGACGGGAAACCGAACGCTTCACCCCCGACTTGAAAATCCTGATCCTGCAGGGCACCGAACGCAAACAGCTGTTCTACAAAATCAGGGACTACGACCTGATCCTGACCACCTACCCGCTGCTATCCCGAGACGAGGAAACCCTGCTGGAGCATGAGTATCATTACCTGATTCTGGACGAAGCCCAGGTCGTTAAAAACCCGCTGTCCAAAGCCGCGCAATTGGTGCGCCGCATTAAAACCAATCACCGGCTATGCCTGACCGGCACGCCGATGGAAAACCATCTGGGCGAACTGTGGACGCAATTCGACTTTTTGATGCCGGGCTTTTTAAGCGACAGCGCCACCTTTAAAAAACGCTACCGCACTCCGATTGAAGTGCATGGCGATAGCGAGCAAAGAGCGCGGCTGTCGCGTCGGATTGCACCGTTCATGTTACGCCGCACCAAGCAGGAAGTCGCCACCGAATTGCCGCCTAAAACCGAGATTATCCGCTCGGTACCGCTTTATCCGAAACAGGCCGCTTTATACGAGAGCATCCGCCTGACCATGGAGAAAAAAGTCCGCGATGCGATAGCCCAAAAAGGCCTGTCGCGCAGCCACATCACCATTCTGGACGCCTTGCTTAAACTGCGTCAAACCTGCTGCGATCCACGCACCCTGCCGTTAAAGGAAGCCCAAAAAGTACAGGAATCGGCCAAGCTCGATTTGCTGATGGAGCTATTGCCTGAACAGCTGGAAGAAGGTCGCCGCATCCTGGTGTTCTCGCAATTCACCCGCATGATTGCACTGATTGAAGGCGAATTAAACGCCCGGAAAATCGGCTACGCCAAACTGACCGGCCAAACCCGCAACCGCGACGAGGCCATAGAACTGTTTAAAAGCGGCGAGGTGAACGTGTTCCTGATCAGCCTGAAAGCAGGCGGCGTCGGCTTGAACCTGACCGAAGCCGATACCGTGATTATTTACGATCCGTGGTGGAATCCCGCCGCCGAAAGCCAGGCTGCCGATCGCGCCCATCGCATCGGCCAGGACAAGCCGGTGTTCATCTATAAACTGATTACCGAAAATACTGTTGAGGAAAAGATTATCGCGATGCAGGATAAAAAGCGCGCGCTGGCTGAAGGGATTTACAAAGGCGGGGCTAAAGAGGAATCTTTGAAATTGACTGCTGAGGATCTGACGGCTTTGTTTGAACCGTTATGAGACCTTAAGGCAATAACATAAAGCCATGGAACCGCAATAAAAATGAATATGAAAGTTCGCGTTATTATAAAAAAACTATCAAATCCTCGCGTTAGAAGGCGATTAAAAATTGGCCTCTGTGTTTACGGTGGTGTGGTTATCGTTGGTCTGTTATTTAAACTTGTCTATGATATTGGTTATTTTAACGCGCAGTCATTTAAAAACGATAAAAATGCTGAGCTAGCTAATACGCATCCAGTACTGACCATGAAATCTGCTCAGCGTATTGTGTCTGGTGCGCTAAAAGAAGACCCGACTAACCCAAAAACAATTGTGGATCAGATTATTGATAACAATCATAAACTTTCAACCATTATCATAGAAAACAATAAGCTAAAAAAAATTGCCTGGATTATAGATAGGCATTTGTTTTTTACCGGCGATCTATTCAATGACGCCGGTTATAATTTAACCGAAGGTATTGAGCATCAACACAATATCAATCGTGGTGATCGTTGATTGCTCGTAACAGGACTAGCGGGCATTAGAACACGAGTACTCAGTCAAATTTATTCTGACGGTTAAGCAACTGGATGTGGGGGCGACGCAAGGCGCCACTGGGCGGCTAAAGCCGCCCCCACAGTTACAGGAACCCGTCATTTCTAAATTGACTAAGTACTAGGCTAATTCAGCGAATCGTTCTGGAATTAGCGGAGCTGAGCGCGCCTTAGGTCGGTCAATTTCAGCAAGAAGACAGGGGCAGACATTACAATTTACACTAGAAATGTCGAATGTAAGGCCTGACCGTCTATGTTGCCTTATGTAGGTTGGGCTTCGCGGTGCTCTGCCCAACCTACGGCCCTGAAAAAAAAGGCAATGATTGAATATTGTGGGCGCGAATTTTTTCGCGCTGTTGGTGATAAATGCGCTAATAAATTCGCGCCCACACACAACGCCAAATCCTTAACTTAATGGCAGTGACGCAGCGCGTGGGAACGAGATCATTTCTACAAAGTCACTCGTTTGGCGATTTCAATGTCTTTGCGCAACAAATCATTAACCAATAATTGCAAACTTCCCTGCGTAGTCAGGCATTTTTCATTAAGGTACTGAGTAATATCCTTATCTAAATAAATAGGTAATTGAATGTCTTCAACAGGCACATAAAATTTACCTTGTTCGGCATTAGAAAAATCGTATTCTTCTTTCATTTTGTAAGCCTCTTCATATAAGTTGCGGTCTCGTTAGCCGTTGCTTTTCTGGCGGAAATAATTCTGATAACGTCATCATAGCGAAAGGTATGAACAACCTTGAATTCGCCAGGTTCAATTATGGTTCTCCTAGTGTTTCCACAATACCTAAAAGCGGCATCGATTAAGCAACACTTCACAGGGTCTGAAGCTTGAGAACCAGAAAACAATCAAATCATTCATCAACAACAGTTTAAAGTAAAATGAATTCCTTTAGAGCTTCTGACTCAGATGCCTAAGCTGGGTGAGTTGTCCTATCAAAGTGGACACCAAACCCTATTTATTTAGGCCAATCAAAAAAGGCGTTATGAATAACAAACCGATCGAAATACTCAAAGCCGTTTTCGGCTATGACAAATTTAGGGGGCAGCAACAGGAAGTCATCGAGCAGCTGATAGCCGGGCAGGATGCGTTGGTGCTGATGCCGACCGGCGGCGGCAAGTCGTTGTGCTACCAGATTCCGTCCCTAATCCGCCCCGGCGTCGGCATCGTCATTTCGCCGTTGATCGCACTCATGCAGGATCAGGTCAACGCCTTGCTGCAATTGGGCGTAAAAGCCGCTTTTTTGAACTCCACCTTATCGCTGGAACAATCCCGAAGCATCGAACAACGGCTGCTTAACGGCGAGCTGGATTTGCTGTATATCGCACCGGAACGCTTGACTTCGGCACGAACCGGCGCATTGTTCGAGCGCATCCAGATTGCGCTGTTCGCGATTGACGAGGCGCATTGCGTTTCCCAATGGGGACACGATTTTCGAGTGGATTATCTCCAGCTTTCCCTGCTGCACGAGCGTTTTCCGGACATTCCCCGCATCGCGCTGACCGCAACCGCAGACGACAAAACCCGCGAAGAAATCAAATTACGCCTTGGATTGGAGCAAGCGCAGCTCTATCTCAGCGGATTCGACCGTCCCAATATCCGTTACCGGATCGTGCAAAAACAAAATGCCCGCGATCAGCTGATCGATTTTATTCGCGCCGAACATGCAGGGGATGCCGGAATTGTGTATTGTTTATCGCGCAAAAAAGTCGATGCGACCGCTGAATGGCTCAGAACCAAAGGCGTCAACGCCCTGCCCTATCATGCCGGCATGGCGTCCGATTTGCGCTCCAAGCATCAGCACCGGTTTTTAATGGATGAGGGTTTGGTCATTGTGGCGACCATCGCTTTCGGCATGGGCATCGACAAGCCCAATGTCCGCTTTGTCGCGCATCTGGATTTGCCCAAAAGCGTTGAGGCCTATTATCAGGAAACCGGCCGCGCCGGGCGTGACGGCCTGCCCGCCAACGCCTGGATGGCTTACGGCTTGCAAGACGTGATCACGCTACGGAAAATGCTGGCAGATTCCAATGCCGACGAGGCGCATAAACGGGTCGAATTCCACAAACTGGATGCGATGCTGGCTTTGTGCGAGCAGGTTCACTGTCGCCGCCAAGCCTTGTTGGGTTATTTCGGCGACCTGCTTGAACAGCCCTGCGGCAACTGCGACACCTGTCTTGAGCCGGTTAAAACCTGGGACGGAACGGTGGCCGCACAAAAAGCGCTGTCCTGCATCCACCGCACCCAGCAACGCTATGGCGTCGCCTATTTGATTGATGTGTTGCGCGGCAAGGCCACCGAGCGGATTGTCAAAGCCGCTCATGATAACTTGTCGACCTTCGGCATCGGCGCTGATATTGACGAACAGCAATGGCATTCGGTGTTCAGGCAACTGGTCGCAAGGGGTCTGGTTGCGGTCGACTTCGACCGCTTTGGCGCGTTGCAACTGACCGAAGCCTGTCGACCGATTTTGCGCGGCGAACAGCAACTGATGTTGCGCAAGGACTTGAAAACCGAAAAAGTGAAGGGCAGTAAAAGAGAAAGCAGACAGTTCGGCAAAGCTGACGATACCCTGCTGTGGAATGCCTTGCGCGCCAAGCGCAAGATGATCGCCGAGGCTCAGGACGTGCCGCCTTATGTCATTTTTCATGATGCCACCTTGATGGCGATGCTGGAAGCGAAGCCGAGCAATCGCCAGCAAATGAGCCTGTTGTCCGGTATCGGCGAACGCAAGCTGGAACTTTACGCCGATGAATTTCTGGCGGTGATCGACGAATTTGTCGACATCAATAAAAACGGGCCGATCGGTTTATCGGATACCATGGCCGAATCGGTGGCCTTATTCCGGCTAGGATACAGCGTCAAGCAGATCGCCCAGCAAAGAGAATTGCAAGAGACCACTATTTACGGGCATCTGGCCCAGTCTCTGGAACAGGGGATGTTGGTGCTGGCGGATGTGGTTGAATTGCCCGAGCAGGAAATCAAGCAGATAGAGGCCGCTATTCTCGATTTGCCCGAGAATCAAAAGAATGCGCTGAAACCGGTTTACGAGCAGTTCGAGGGACAATACAGTTACGGGGTTTTACGTTGTATCCGGGCGGCTTTACAGCATCAAACCGGCTGATTTTGGCTCTGTATGCATTCCCACGCGGAGCGCAGGAACGAGCGATACCGTGGGCGCGAATTTATTCGCGCTTTTTAACACCTACCGCGCGAATAAATTCGCGTCCACGATAGATAACCATCACCCTAAAAACAGGACATCATGGAAACCATCATCCGTTTAAGCGCAGCACTAGGTATTTTTTGCATCATGATTGGCTGGGAATATCTCAACCCCAGAAGAATCCAGCATATCAGCCGCAAACAACGCTGGCCGGTTAACCTGGGGCTCGCCGCATTCAACATGGCGATCATGCGCTTAAGCCTCGGCGGCATTGCCTACCTGAGCGCGGTTACCGCCGCAGACCAAGGTTACGGCCTGCTAAACCAATGGCCCGCCCTCGAATGGCTGTCGATTATGGTGACTTTGCTATTTCTTGATTTTGCCGTTTACTGCCAGCATATCGTTTCGCATAAATGGCCGCTGCTTTGGCATTTACATCAGGTGCATCATACCGACCTGGAATTCGACGCCACCACCGCAGTGCGCTTTCATCCGCTGGAGATCATGATTTCCATGCTGTACAAGGTGCTGTGCATTGCTTTGATAGGCGCCGACCCGTGGGCGGTCATCGCTTTTGAAATTATTCTCAACGGCGCCGCCACCTTTAACCACAGCAACATCGCTATTTCACCGGCAATCGATAAAAAACTGCGCTGGCTGGTCATCACCCCGGACATGCACCGCATCCATCACTCGACCATTCCGGCAGAAACCGACAGCAATTTCGGCTTTTCCATTTCCTGCTGGGACAGACTGTGCAAAACCTATGTTGCAGAGCCCAAGCAGCCGCAAACGACTATGGCTATCGGCTTAAAGCCTTTCCGCCGGCAACAGGAATTAGGCTTTGTGCAATTATTGCTGCTGCCTTTTAAGGCATTGCGGAAACGATGACTTACCAATACCCCGATGGCGTGCTGATGATTTTCTGCAAAGCCCCGATTCCAGGCCAGGTTAAAACCCGTTTAATCCCGGAATTAACCGCCGAACAGGCTGCCGAACTTCATATCGAACTCAGCGTAAGAACGCTGCAACGGGCGGTACAAAGCAACTTATGCCCCGTACAACTCTGGTGCGCACCGACAACCGACCATGCTTTTTTCGCTGCATCGGCTGCAACTTATCCGTTAGTTCTCCGGCAACAACAAGGAGCCGATTTAGGCGGACGTATGCACCGCGCTTTTTGCTCGGCGCTTGCCGACTATTCCCGCGCCTTATTAATGGGCTGCGATTGTCCGTCATTGACCGAACAGGATCTGGAAGAAGCGTTAACCGCCTTAAATCAGGAAAATGAAATCGTCTTAGCCCCCGCAGAAGACGGCGGCTATGTCATGATCGGACTCAACCGGCCCCACCCCGAACTCTTTGACAATATGCCCTGGGGAACTGCACGAGTGCTGGCCCAAACCCGCAACCGTATCGATCGCTATAAGCTTCGCCATCACGAACTGAGCGAACAGTGGGATTTGGATACGCCGAAGGATTTGGAACGGTATCGGGTATTTCAAAACAATCGGACATAAAAAACTGCTTGGAAAAGTCCGGGTAGGTTCTTTTATGCCATGATCAACCCCGCTTGTTAAAATCCTTCACCCCAGCAAACCCAATCACCAAAATCAGAACCAAAGCAATCATCACCATTATCTTAGTCACCGGAATACCGACCAGAAACACAAAGTGCTGTTGCTGCGGATTACCCGAAGCCGCTTGTAAGGTGACATTAAGCCTGTAGATGCCGCGCTGCCGAATGGTTTGCGAAATTGACGCAAGACCGGAATCCATAGGCTGTTCCGGCTGCCGCTTAATCACGGTAAGAGCCTGGGCGGGATTTAACCGCGCCGTCAATGCCGCTAATTCCAGTGTGACCAAGGTCTTTTCCTTTCCCTCTGCCATTGGCTCCACCGCCAGCACGATTTGCCCAAGCTCAGGAAAAAAATGGCAGAAATGGTTACCTACAGGACGTAGGTAAGGGGCGTGAGCAGGAGCGGTAGCTTTGCCTTCCAGCTCCGGCTGAAACTGGTAACCGCCGATTCGCAATCGGGTTTCGCCTACTGTCAGAAAACAACTATTGCTGTGATCGACTCCGGCATGGGCCAATACCGGCCGATCAATCATTAAACTGAAAAGCACGCCGATCAAAAAGCGCGCGCAGCACGCCCTACCCGGCTGGGTCATCAATCGTTTCAAAATATTTCCCGTCAAGTCAAAAAGGCTAGTGTATCAATTTATCTCGCAGCTTATGACCTCGTCATTAAAATTTAATCGGCTCAACAGGTCATCAATGTTAGAATTTTTAACTATAAACTGCATTTTCATTACCTTGCTTCAGGAGCATTGATGGGCCCTCATTATCTGAACCGTTTTTTCACCCCCAAATCCGTTGCTATCGTTGGTGCATCAGAACGGGGGGATAGCGTAGGTTACCGGCTGCTGCTTAATATGCAGGAGGCTGGTTTCAAAGGCGGACTTTATCCGGTCAACCACAAACGCGAAACTTTATTAGGTTTAAAAGCCTATCCCGATCTCAATGCCGTGCCCGAGGATCTCGACCTGGCGGTGATTGCGACCCCGGCGCCCAGCGTGCCAAGCGTGGTGCGTCAGTGCGGCGAAAAAGGCGTCACTTCGGTGATTATTATCAGCGCCGGCTTTGGCGAACTGGGTACGGAAGGCAAGCGACTGCAACAAGAAGTTCTGGACATTGCCCGTCGCTACAATATCCGCATCATCGGCCCGAACTGTCTGGGCGTTGCCCGTCCCAGCGGACAGCTTAATGCGACTTTCGGCGACGGCACCATTAAAGACGGCAATCTGGCGCTATTGTCCCAATCCGGTGCGGTCTGTACGGCAATTTTGGATTGGGCCAAATCCCAGGACATCGGCTTTTCAACGGTGGTCTCAATGGGCGGCGCGGCGGATATTGATTTCGGCGAGGTTTTGGATTATTTGGCGACAGACGGCAAAACCACCGGCATTCTGATGTACGTTGAAGGCATACGCGATGCCCGTCGTTTTTTAAGCGGCCTAAAAGCTGCGGCACGGTTAAAACCGGTAATTCTGATTAAATCAGGCCGGCATGAAGCCGGCTGCAAGGCCGCTATGTCTCATACCGGGGCGATGGTCGGGGGCGACAATGTGTTCGATGCCGCGATTGCCAGAGCCGGTGTGGTCAGAGCCTACAATATTAACGAATTGTTTTCTGCGGCCCGCGTTTTGGCCAACAATTATGTAGTCAAAAAAGACCGCCTGGCGATTATTACCAATGCCGGAGGACCCGGGGTTATGAGTACCGATCGCGCTGAAGATGTCGGCATACAAATGGCTGAACTGAGCCCTGCCAGCATAACCGCGCTGGACGAGGTCTTGCCGGTACACTGGTCTCATGCCAATCCTGTCGATATTCTGGGCGATGCGACTTCCGAACGTTACCAAAAAGCGCTGGAAATCTGCCTTAAAGATAAAAATATCGACGGCATACTGGTTATTTTGACGCCTCAAGCGATGACCGATCCGACACAAGTCGCCGAAGCCATTATCGAAGGCGCGAAAACCAGCAAAAAACCGGTGTTGGCGTCATGGACGGGCGGCGCACGGGTTCAGGAAGGCCGTAATCTTTTTGACAACAGCAAGGTCGCTCACTTTAGTACGCCTGAAGTCGCTGTCGATGCGTTTGGATTCCTGGCCAGCTATACCCAAAATCAAATCCTGCTGAAACAAATTCCCTCGCCTACCGATGAACTGGCGACACCCGATGTTACCGGTGCCCGCTTGATTATCGAACGCGTGCTTTCAGAAGGCCGACAGGTTTTAACCGCGCAGGAATCCAAAGCCATCCTGGCCGCATTCCATATTCCGGTCACCCAAACCATCAAGATTTCCAGCGCCAAAGATGCGATGATTGCCGCAGAAACACTGCGCTTTCCGGTGGTGTTAAAAATCAATATGGCCGAATTCAGCCATAAATCCGATATTGGCGGCGTGCGGCTTAACATCAACAGCGTTCAGGATATTTCCCGCAATTACCTCGAAATGGAAGCCGAGATTAAACAAAAATATCCCGAAATCACCGAAGTCGGCATGACCGTTGAACCGATGTTTAAATCTCCCAGCGGTCGCGAACTGATGATAGGCGTGGTCAGGGATCCGGTATTCGGCCCGGCGATCAGCTTCGGCCTAGGCGGTACCATGGTGGAAATCTTGCAGGATAATGCCGTCGCCCTGCCGCCGCTGAATGCCTATATGGTTGAGCAAATGATTGCCAAAACCAAGGCGGCCAAATATCTGGATGCGTTCCGTCAATTGCCGCCCGCCAATAAAAAATCCTTGGTGGATGTATTGCTTAATATATCGACGATGGTCAGCGAGTTGCCGGAGATTTTAGAGCTGGATATTAATCCGCTGATCGTCGATGAACACGGCGTGATGGCAGTTGATGCCCGTATTAAAGCGGAAACTTCGCATCAGCTAAGTCCGTATTCGCACATGGCGATTCATCCTTATCCGCACGAGTTAATCCAGCATCAGCTATTAACTAACGGCGTCAATATTACGATCAGGCCGATTCGCCCTGAAGATGCAGGCATGGAAAAAGATTTTGTCCATCGCTTATCCGAACGCACTAAATATTTCCGTTTTATGCAGTCTTTGCAGGAATTAACCCCGGAAATGGTGGTGCGCTTCACCCAAATCGATTACGACCGCGAAATGGCTTTTGTTGCGGTAACCGACGATAAAAGCATGCCGAACGAATTGGGTGTGGGCCGCTACATGGTCAACCCGGACGGACATTCGGTTGAATTTGCACTGGTCGTTGCCGACGACTGCCAGCATCTGGGCATAGGTACCCGGCTGATGAAAACATTGTTGCAAACAGCCAAGGCCAAAGGCATGTCGTTCTTTGAAGGTGAAGTACTGGCTATTAACAAGCCGATGTTGTCATTGGTGACCAGGCTAGGTTTCAGCATTGAAAGCATCGCAGGTGATCAGGAAGTGGTGCGGGTTGTTAAGGATTTGAGGCAGTAATACTGTTTCGTGAATTACCCCGACCTAAAGGCATAGCTATCAGGGCAATCGCGCATTAACCAGGGGCTCAGCTAAGGAATAAGCATGAAATAATGTGAACAACTCGCGCCATAAGTTTATAGCGGGAGTGCAAGCTTTGCTTGCGTTTGCACGGGATGCCTGCACTCCGGCTATTGGAAACTTGCTCACTTTATTTCGTGCCTGTTCCTAAGAAGGAATTTGCCTATCTTATCGAGCAGAATTTCACGATTGAAAGGTTTCACCGCAAAACCCGTAGCGCCACCTGAATTCAGCGTACGCCGGGTGATTTCATGAGGTTTTCAAT
The DNA here is from genome assembly GCA_030655535.1 of Methylobacter sp. GTDB lineage: Bacteria > Pseudomonadota > Gammaproteobacteria > Methylococcales > Methylomonadaceae > Methylobacter_A. The sequence continues at coordinate 13,711 of JAURVK010000092.1, forward strand.
ATTAACTTCCCAAGCGATGATCCAGTCGGGAATTTCACCTGCCGGCATGGGTTTCGCGATGAAATAACCTTGAGCCAGATCACAGCTCGTGCTGCGCAAAAAATCCCAGTCTGCCTGATCTTCTACGCCTTCGGCCACGGTTTTCATGCCCATTTGTTGTGCCAGACTCAGGCTGGCGCAACAAATGGTGCGTAGCGTGTCGTTGCCGGCAGCGCCATGCACAAACCCTTGATCCACCTTGAGTTCGTCAAAAGGGATGTCGCGCAACTGGGAGAGGGAAGAATGGCCGGTGCCAAAATCATCAATCGACAAGCAAAAGCGCTTCAAACGCAGACGGGTCAGAATTTCCAGCGGTGCGGACAGATCCTTCATCAGTCGGCTTTCAGTCACTTCCAGCACGATGCTGTCCGGCGTAATGCCTGCCGTGAAAGCGGCGGCGGCCACATAATCCGCAAATTCCAGTGTAGCGAGATTATCCATGGAAATATTGACCGCTATATGCAGGTACAGACCGCCATCCTGCCAGGTCTTGACCTGTGCAAAGGCTTGCTCAATGACAGCCCGTGTCAGATCGTCGATCAGCCCATGCTCTTCCGCCACGCCGATGAACTGGTCGGGAAACACCATGCCGTCTTGGGGGTGACGCCAGCGCACCAAGGATTCGGCCCCCACCACCTTGCCGCTCACCAGATCCACTTTAGGCTGGTAATAATTGACGAGTTCGCCATTGACGATGGCCGCGCGTACCTCGTCGGCACCGTAAGCATTCTTCGCCGCCAAAGACCCGCGCTGGCAAGGCGGCGTCCACTTTTCCAGCAGCGCAAACAGATCTTCTGGATTGACGGGTTTGCGCAAATGTCCGAGCGCCGGGATTTTATGCGCGCGCACCAGTTTCTCTGCGGTCTGCAGCATACGTTCATCCTCGCCGCTGATCAGGATAAGGCTGCCGGTATAGCGCCGTTCGACCAGGTGCCGCACAAACTCTATCCCGTCCATTTCCGGCATGTTGAGATCCATCAGGATCAGATCCGGCGGGCTGTTCGGATGATCGATCCGCTCCAGCGCACCGCGCCCGCTGTCGCAGGTCGCCACCTGGTTGAATCCCAGACTGGTCAACATGTGGGCCAGCAGCTTGAGTATGAAGGGCTCGTCATCGAGCACCAGAATTTTTATTGTAGATTTTTCAACCATGATTGTTCTCGCTTGTTTGTTATACTCGATGTTCAAGTTTTTAGCTTTAGTCGCGACGCCTACGTCGCGACTAAAAATCATCAACAGGTTTGAGTGATCGATAATAGTTCTTAGGGAGGCAGAAATTACAAACATCCCACAGCGCAGAAAGCGGTAGAGCTCTGGGAGCGCCGAGCCCCAGCTCGGCTTTCTCCACCTTCAATCGTCTGGCTGCTTGTCGCGCCAAGCTGGGGCTTGGCGTTCCCGGAACGTGTATCCTACTATTTAATCATCAGGTATTTTATTTATTGCAAGTTGCCTTAGCTTCAGACAAGAACCTTACAATAAATCCAGATATTCGTCCACGACGGTTATTTCTGCTTCAAAGCGGGGCAAAAGCGCGACCAACACCTCGATCTGGTCGGCCTTGCCGGCCCGTTCGATATCGGCGCACAACTCGCCGAGCGCCAACGCACCCACCGAATGAGCCGAAGATTTAAGTTTGTGCGCCAGCGCGCCCACCTGTGCCGTTTGCCCGGCTGCATAGGCGGTCTTCAGCTCCGCCGCAATCTGTGTTGCGCTGTCACGAAAATCATGCAGAAATTCACTGATCACCGCCGGGTCGTCGCCCACCAGCGCCTTAAGCACGTTCACGTCCACCGGCATGGCGGGCAAATCGGGTGACAAAACGGCAGGATTGCTCACCGCATCCCTGCGGTTCGGGCTTCGCCCCGCGCTACGCACGTCCAAATCCGCTCCATGCGGATTTGTGCCGTTTTGCACGGCGGAGCCGCCCCGAAGGGGGAAGGGCAGGAAGCCCCTTCCCCCTTCGGGGCTGGGTTCGGCAGCGGCCGGCAGCCATTTTTCCAGCATGGCTTTCAGATCCGCCAGCCGCGCCGGCTTGCTCAGGTAGTCGTCCATGCCGGCGGCACGGCAATGCTCGGCCTCGCCCTTGAGGGCGTTGGCAGTCAGGGCGATGATGGGCGCGCGGGCATTGCCGGTTTCAGCGGCGCGGATGGCCGCGGTCAGTTGATAGCCGTCCATGTTCGGCATGTGCAGGTCGCTGAGCAGCAGCGCGTAATCGCCGCTCTGCCAGCGTTCCAGCGCCGCGCTGCCGTCGCCGGCGACATCTGCCGCGTAACCGAACAAACCGAGTTGCTGCAGGATCACTTTCTGGTTGGTTTCGTTATCTTCGGCTACCAGGATTAGGCGGCCTTGCTGTCGGGCCTCCTCGCGCGACAATTTTGTTATCGCCGCATCGGTCTTGCCGGGCAACGGCGTTTCTTCCTCCTGCACCCCACGTCCTGCGGCGATGGCCACTGCCCGGAGGAAGGACTGGCGATGCATGATATCGCCGTCCAGGGTGACGATGTCCACCGTTTCGGCGCGTCCCTGACGGCGCAGCCCGCGCCTGATGATGACAAAGTGGGGCTCCACGCCGGGCTGATGACGTCCGTGTTCAACCACCACGAAACGCGGATCCAGGTTGAGCCGGACGCGGCAGGCAGCGCGCAATGCCTCGACCGGTGGCGCATCGTGCCCGGTATCGATGACAAACAACCACAGGCCGGGCGGCAGCGTGACGATCAGTTTACGGGCTGCGTCCAGATCCGGAGCCCGCTCGACGAGCGCGCCGCCGTAGCTCAGATAAACGGCCAGATCGTCGCCCAAGCCCTCCTCGTCGCCCAGCACCAGACAGGAAAGTCCGCTCAGGTCGACAACCTTGTCGCCGCCGTCCGGCCTGGCCGGCAGCGGCGTCAACGGCAGCCGCACGCTGAAGGTTGAGCCCTTGCCAAATTCGCTCTGCACCGCAATCTCTCCGCCCATCATGTCTACCAGATGACGGGAGATGGCCAGCCCCAGCCCGGTGCCGCCAAAGCGCCGGGTGGTGGAGATGTCGGCCTGGGAGAAGGGGGTGAACAGTTCCGACAACGTCTCTTCATCCATGCCGATACCGTTGTCGGCTATCTGAAACTCCACTATTACCTGGCCCGGGTCGCGCCCGGCCAGGCCATTCTTAGCCAGCTCCACCCGCACCGACACATGACCCGGCCGCTGCTGCCCGCTGGAAAACTTGATGGCATTGTTGGCGAGGTTGAGCAACACCTGACGCAAGCGCATCGCATCGCCTAAGACTTCTTCGGGAATCGCCGGATCGGTGAACAGCGTCAGTTCCACCCCTTTCCTCACGGCCAGGTGATCCAGCAGGTCGCAGACTTTCTCTACCACGTCGGCCACCGACATCGGCAGGCTCTCGATCTCCAGCCTGCCCGCCTCGATTTTGGAGAAGTCGAGAATGTCGTCGATGATGCCCAGCAGGGAAAATGCCGATTCGCGGATCAGGTCGACCATCTCCACTTGGTAGCCCTGAAGGCTGCTCTGGTGCAGCACATCGACCATGCCGACCACGCCGTTCATCGGCGTGCGGATCTCGTGGCTCATGGCGGCGAGGAAGGCCGATTTGGCCTGGTTGGCCTGGTTGGCCTGGTTGGCCTGCTCGGCCTCAAGCCGGGCCTGCTCCAGGTCGGTGGTGCGCGAAATGACTTTTTCTTCCAGTTCCTCGTTGAGTCGGCTCAACGCCGCCTCTGCCGATTTGCGTTCGGTGATGTCCTTGATTACACCGTCGTAGGACAGGAGTTTGCCGGAGGCGTCCCTGAACAGGATGGTCGTGTCGCTTACCCAACAAGTCTCGCCGTTTTTTCGGGTGATGCGATGTTCAATGGAAGGGACATCCTGCCCTGCCAGAATTTGCTGCACATGTTTAATGACCCGTTCGCGATCCTCCGGCACGACCATCTGAATCCAAAGATGGGGATTGGCGGCAAACTCTTCCGCCGTGTACCCTGTCACCATCACACAGGCCAGGCTTTGCGCAGTCTCCACAGAGCAACCGTTTTCGATACGCACCGTATACTGATAATCCGTGAGTCCCTCGGTGATGCGCCTGTAGCGTGCTTCGTTTTCCCGTAGCGCCTTCTCCATCCGTTTGCGCTCGGTGATGTCCTCCTTGATGCCCAGATAGTGAGTTACCTGCCCATTGCTATCGTGTACCGGGGAAATCAGGATGGATTCGACGTATTCGCTGCCGTCCTTGCGCCGGTTGATGAGTTCGCCTTTCCACACTTCGCCGCGCGTCAGGTGGGCCCACATGTCATCGTAGGCTTCACGCGGGTTCTTGTCGGAATGCAGGATGCGCGGGTTCTGCCCGATCGCCTCGGCGCGGCTGTAGCCGGTCGCCTTGACGAAAGCCTCGTTGACGTATACGAGGTTCGCATCGAGATCGGTAATTACAATCGAGCTGGGGCTTTGCTCCACCGCCAGCGAAAGTTTGCGCAACTCGTCTTCCGCTTGTTTGCGCCGGACTTCAAGGCGAAAATTTTCCAGCGCGTAGCTGATGTCTTCGGACATCTCGACCAGCAGCTTCATCTCGTCGTCATCGAAAACGCCTGTTTCCGGGGCATAGAGTACGAACACGCCGACCGGCTTGCGCTCCAGAATGAGGGGAAACACCGCCACGGAACGATAACCACGGCTCAATGCCTCGCTGCGCCAGGCCGCCATGCGCTCGTCGCCGGCGATGTCGTTGCAGACCACCGGCTTCGCCTCGGTCAGCGCCTGTACGGTTAACGTACAACTTCCCGGAACATCCTCACGCGCGGTCAAATTGATTTGCGCCAGATAACCGTCGTCGCGGCCTGCCCGGGCGACCGGTATCACCTGTCGGCCGGCTGCATCCAACTTGCCGACCCACGCGAAGATAAACCCGCCATGCTCCACCGCAATGCGGCAGGCTTCCCTGAACAGTTCCTCCTCCTCGCGCACGCGCACGATGGTGATGTTGATGCCGCTGAGCACACTGTAAATCCGGTTGAGGCGCGCGATCCTGGCTTCGTTTGCCTTGCGCTCGGTGATGTCCCGAACGATGGCCTGCAGCATTATCTTACCGTCGATATCAATGCTATTTAGACTTACCTCGGCATCAAAGAGTGTCCCATCGAACCGCTTGTGCTTCCATTCGAAGAATTGCGGCACGCCGGAGAAAGCTGCGGCGATCTTCTCGAGTGCTTTCTCCTTTGAATCGCGCGCATCCGGCTGCAGCGGTGGAGAGAACTCATAGGGTTTCCGGTTCAGAATCTCCTTGCGCAGGCATCGAAACATCTGTGTCGTTTTCGGATTGCAGTCAACGAAGGTGTCTTCCGTCATGAGCATGATCGCGTCGTTCGCATTCTCGAACAGCGTCCTGAATTTCACTTCGCTTTGCTGCACAGCCTGCTCCGCACGCTTGCGTTCGGTAATATCGATAAAGGTGGCTATTGCACCTATCACCACACCGTCAGTTACGATGGGATGCGACCAGTATTCAACCGGAATCGCGACACCGTCCTTACGCCAAAACACCTCATCGGCAATATTGGTCGGTTGATTGGACTGATAAGCGAAATACATTCTGCATTCGCTTGCCGGATAAGGACTGCCGTCGGCATGAGAATGATGCATAAGTGTATGCATGTGTTTGCCAAGCACTTCGTTGTCGTCCTGGTAACCCAGCATTTGCATGAATGCCCGGTTGACGAAGGTGCAGTTGCCATGGGTGTCCACCCCATACGCACCTTCAAACATCGAATCCAGCATGCGATGTAGGCTCTCGCGAGAATCACGCAATGCCGCTTCCGCCTGCTTGCGCTCGGTGACATTGCGGATGGATCCCCGCACCCCAGCGAACTCCCCCGCCGCGTTCCTCACCGGCTGATATGCCATCGAGACCCAACGGGCCAGACCATCCCGCGTGACGATTCGGAAGTCAAACCCCGCCTGAACTTCCTGCAACAGCGCCCGTTTCAGCTCGACCTGGACGTCCCCCCTGTCTTCACCATGCACTATCCCCAACAAAGACGCGGCCTCGGCAAACTCTCCCGGGGCGTACCCCGATATTCGCTGGCACGATGGACTCACGTACGCAAAGCGGCCTTCGGGAGCCATCCAGAATTCCCAGTCGTAGGTGAAGTCCGCGACGATTCGATAGTTGAGTTCCGATTCGCGCAGTGCCTCCTCCGCCTGCTTGCGCTCGGTGACATCGCGGGTTATCGTCAGCATCTGCGGGCGGCCATCCTGCGGCTCGGGAAGCGGCACGGCGTGGGTGTCCATCCAGCGGTGAGCCCCCTTCAAACCAACAATCTCAAACTCGAAGGCCGCGCTCTTTCCGTCCAGCACGCTTGCCTCGAAGGCGCAATAGGCCTCACGTTGCTCGGAAACCACAAACTCGGCGATCCTGGCGCCCAGAACCTGTTCAAAACTGTCCGCCTCGATCATGGCGAGCCCCGCAGCATTCATCTGCACGAGCCGTCCGTCTTCATCCACGATTTTCACGCACTCAGGCTCCGCCTCGATAATGGCGCACAAACGCGCCTCGCTTGCGCGCAGCGCCGAGGTTCGCTCTTCGACCAGTTGCTCCAGATGTTCGTGCAGCCTGGCCCGTTCCATGGCCACCGCCACCTGGTTGCCGACGCCGTGCAACACCTTCAGCTCCTCTTCGTCGAACGCCCCTTCTTTCGGCCCGACCAGATTCATCAGTCCCACCGTGCACTCCCCGAGCCACAGCGGCACGATAGCGTGGTAGCGCAGCCCTTGCGTATCGCCCTTGGCTTTGGCGAACCGTTCGCATTCGATGATATTGCTCACCGAGTCGAGCTTGCCGGAGAGTAGCTGCTTGCGGCACGCGCAGTCGCCGTCCAGCACGCCGGGCACCGTAAACGCCGGCGGCAGGTTGCGCATCGCGACGAGCCGGAAACCGGATTCGCCTTCGCGCATGCAAATCCAGCCGGCCCTGACGCCGGGTACTTCCATCGCGCGCTCCAGCGCCACTTCCGCCACCTCGCGTTCGCTGACCGCATGATTGAGTCCCTCTGCGATGCGGTATAAACCCTGCAGCACCTGATTGGAATGCGCCAGTTCCTTTTCGCGCAATTTGAGTTCGGCGTTGATATGAACCGCCTGTTCGTAGGTCGAAATCAACAGATCCAGGATCTGCTGGCGCTCGGCAGTAATAAAATGTTTGTGACCATTAAGATCGATTTCCACCCCTAACTGCATCCTCTGCCCCTTGCGCAGTTCGAGGTTCATCAACAAATAATTGATGCGCGATACCAGATAATCGCTGTCATAGGGTTTGCGGATGAAATTGTCCGCCCCGCACTCCAACCCCCGGATCACGTCCTGCGGATCGGACAGCGAGGTCACCAGGATAACGGGGATGTCCTTCAGCGTTTCATCGGACTTGATCGCCTTGCACAGTTCGTAGCCGTCCATCTCCGGCATCACAATGTCGCTGATGACCAGGGTCGGTTTTTGCGCCATCGCTGCCTGTAGCGCCTGCTTGCCGTCAGCCGTGACGGTCACCCGGTAGCCATGTTGTTCAAGCAGGAAACGAAGTTGTTCGGCCTGGGTACGGCTGTCCTCGGCGACAAGAATTCTGATGCCGTTATGTGTGTTCATTTTGGATTCCATCGGTTACGCTCCAGTTTTGCCTGGGTGATTCATCAGATTCGTCAGCACTGCGGCGATCTTATCCGGCGACAGCACATACGATGCAACGCCAAGCTCGATAGCTTCGCCCGGCATGCCGTGTACCACAGAGCTTTCCTTGTCCTGGGCAAAAGTAACGGCGCCTTTTGCTTTCATCAAGCCAAGCTCTGCGGCGCCGTCTTTGCCCATGCCTGTGAGCAGTATCCCGACAGCGCTTGATCCGTAGACTGCTGCGACCGAGCGGAACAGGCACGAGACCGACGGCAGATGCCCGTTCTCCGGGCTGCTGTTTTGCAGTGTGATCCGCCCGTAGACGTCTATCGTTGTCTGGAAGCCGTTGGGCGCGACATAGGCATAACCGGGGTGCATCAGCTCGCCATTCGCCGCCACGCTGACCGGGAAGCCGGAAGACTCCTCAAGCCATTTCGCAAACCCTTCGGTGAAGCCTGGCGCGATATGCTGGACAATTATTATTGGCACATAGAAATCCTTGGGCAGTTTCGATAATAGCTGCTGCAATGCCAGCGGCCCGCCGGTGGATGAACCGATTGCCACCAGCCGCACTTCCCTGGAGATCGGCACAAGTTCCGGCACGATCGGCTTAATGCCTTCCTGAGCGGGTGTTCTTCGCTGTGCCCAGCGCTTGATGACCTTGACTTCCGACATCAGCTTGACGGTCTGGATCAATTCCCTTGCCGTCGCCGCATGATCAGGATGGTCGATGCCCACCGGTCTTTTTATGACCGCCAGCGCACCCGCTTCCAATGCGCTGAGGGTCGTCGCCAGCTCCCTGGTGGAAGAACTGCCGGTCACGATGACGATAGGCGTAGGAAAGCTTTCCATGATGGCTCGGGTTGCGGTATAGCCGTCCATTTTCGGCATGTGGATGTCCATGGTGATCACATCGGGTTTTTTGTCTTTGACTGCCGCGAGCGCTTCTTCACCGTTGTTGGCCGTGCCTATCACCCGGATTTCCTGATCCGAGGCAAACAGATAGACGAGAAATTCCCGCACCGAAGGCGAGTCCTCCACCACCAGTACCCTGATAGGCGGACGCCGGTTCATGTCGTGAGGAACGTTATCGGCCATCGTGCGTCTCCTTGGGTGCTATCCGCTTAAATTCGAGAGCGGCATTTGAACTACAGGGCATACGGGGAAAATCCAATACACCGAATCTTGGCCGCCGTAGCTTGCCGATCAATTATTTTCAAGTATAGTTGGAATCCGTATGTTGTGATTGATATATACGGTGCGCTGTTCTCAACTGAGCAAGCGCATACCGCAACCCTTTACCGCACCCTTATCGAAGGTTAGGGTGTGCTCGCATCCCGCTTCGGTGCCTGAGCACGCAATAAGGCAGTCCGCGAAATCTGCGTTATTTTCCCTGAATTGCCGAAGCGCTTTCCACACAGTTTCAGCTTGCGCCACAATAATCTCCCTGGTACGAAGCAAAGTCTCCAGAACTTCACAAGTCTCGCTTTTGCTAGCAGCATAACAGCCGGTTAGCACCCACACCAATTCGACAACAGAAACAAGGCTGACGTACCCTGGCGTCTCAGCAGTTAAAGATTCAATCATAGCGGAAGCTTTGGGCGACTGAATCGTGTCGTCCTGCGCCACGTAACGAACCAGCACATTCGTATCCAATCCGATCATTTTGCAGATGCCCCAATCGCAGCAATTGCCGCATTCATCGCTTCAATCGTCACAGTGGAGGCAGGTTTGCGAACCAGCCCTTTAAGCGCCGTCACCGATTGAGTAGCGGCTACCATCTCGTAGCGCCCCGGGGCCACTTCAATGAACTCCAGGCGATCCCCGGCATCAACACCTAGCCTTGCTCTGACTGCGGCAGGAATCGTGACCTGCCCTTTGCTTGTTATAGTTGCGGTTGACATAGTATTCTCCTTTTATGGTTAATCCTTACTTTATGGTAAGGACTAGCATTATGTCAATATTTCAGCCAAGATCACCTTAGCGTGACTTTGCGCCCACAACATTCAACCATAACTATTTTAGTTCGTAGGGCGGAATAGCGGTAGCGTATTCCGCCGTATGGGATGCTACTCATCCGGCGCATTACGCTATCGCTAATGCGCCCTACATGCTGCTTTCAGATTTTTTCGGCATCTTTTTTCTCCTTAAATAAGCCGGCGCACCACTTCCAGCAAATTGCTCTGCTCGAAACTGCGTTTGACGATATAGGCATTGGCGCCCACGTCGATGCCTCGTTCGCGGTCTTCGCGCGAGTCCAGCGCCGTCACCAGCACCACCGGCAAATCGGCCAACTTTTTGTCGCTACGGATCTTCATCGTCAGGTCGAAGCCGTTCATGCGCGGCATATCCACGTCGGACACCACGATGTCGAATTCGCCGCTACGCAGCTGCGTCAGGCCGTCGATGCCATCGACCGCAGTCGCCACTTTGTAGCCCGCGACCTCTAAAATACCCTTGAGCAGGCTGCGTGCGGTAATCGAGTCTTCCACCACCAGCACGGCTTGCGCTAGCGCTTTCGTTCCCGGTTTGGTTACGCCGCTGGTTCTGGTGTGCGCAGCTTGCAGCGCGGATTTTTGCAGATCGGTAACGTTCAGGATGGGTACCGCTTTGCCTGAGCCGAGGATGGTCGCGGCCGAGATGTTGCGTACCCGTGAGAGCTGTCGTCCCAGGCTTTTGACCAGCACTTCCTGTTCGCCGAGCACTTCATCCACGACAAATGCAATGCGTTTTCCGCCTGCGGTCAGGACCAGGATCTGATGATGCCCGACATCGCTCGCGGCCTGCTTGGGTATGCCGAGCACGTCGTCCAGCCATACCAGCGACAAGGTCTCGTCGCCGAGCCGGATCGTTTCGCGGTTTTCCACCGTCCGGATGTCTTCCTGACGAATTCTCACGCTGCGTTCCACATTGCTGGTCGGCAGCACGAATGTCTGCATCGCCGCGCGCACGGCGATGCCGCGATAGGTAGCGAGCGTGAGCGGCAACTCAATGCGGAAAGTGGTGCCGGTGTCTGCACGGGTTTCGACCGCGATGCCGCCGCCCAGCCGCTCCACTTTCTCGCGCACGATGGCGAGCCCCAGGCCTCTTCCGGAAACTTCCGTGATGATCGGACTGGTCGAAACGCCCGACTGGTAGATCAGTTCCACGGCGGAGTAGTCATTCAGCCCGGTCGGCTCGTCCTGTTCCCGAATGCCGAGCCGCGCGGCGGAGGCCTTCACTTTGGCGGTATCGATCCCGGCACCGTCGTCCGAGACGTCGATTTCGACGCGGTTGCCGCTACGCGGAAAGATGACAATGCCTATTTTCCCTCTCGGCGATTTATGGAGGCGCATCCGCGCGTCCGGCATCTCGATGCCGTGATCGACGCAATTGCGTAGCAGATGAATAAGCGGATCCTTGATTTCCTCGAGTATCCTGCGATCGGCCTTGATTTCGCCGCCCCGGATTTCCAGGTCGATCTCCTTGCCGCCATCCTTGGCGAGATCGCGCACCAGCCTGGGGAAAATTTCCATCAGCGTCGAAAAGGGCAGCATCAGGGTCTTTTTCATGTCCTCCAGCAAATCGTCCACCATTTTCCCCAACATGCGCTGATCCTGGTCGGCCGCCTTGCCCATCGCGTCGACCTGGTAGCTTAGCGCCTTGACGAAGGCGGCGTTCTGCTCGACCAGTTCCTGCCATTGCGGCTGTTTTGCCGACGCGCTATGAAAATCCGGGAGGCGCGCCGCTTTTTCGAACCAGTCCTTGCCCCATGCGGCGACCAGGGTCTGTACCGATTGCAGTTCCTGTCGGCGTTGCTGCGCCAGCAGCTTCACCGCCAGCATTTCCTCCGCCTGCAGAAAAATGGAATCCAGTTTTTCCGTGGAAATTCTCACCGTCCCTGCCATCGACGATCTTTCTTCCGGTATGAGCCGAGGCGGTTTTTCCGGTACAGCGGGAGCCTGCGGCGGGAGGTCCTCTTTCCGTACTGATGTTTCAAAACCTGCCTCAGGCGTTGCGGCCGGCATCACTTCGGACTTATGACTTTGCGGCAGGGCAAGCAGTTCGCTCAGGTTGTTAAGCGCCAGATGCAGGCTGTCAAACAACCCTGCCGTCAAGGTAAGTTCTTTGTTTTTCATCGCGGCGAAGGTACTTTCCAGCGACTGACAGACTGCTTCGATTTGCATCAGGTTCACTGAGCGGGCCGCGCCCTTCAGGCTGTGCGCTTCGCGAAAGATCGTCTCGATCAGTTCGGTCTGCCGGGCTTCATCAGGCGTTTTCTCAAGCTCGTCGATCCCGGAGAATAGTGCGTCGACATGCTCCTGAGCCTCGATCCTGAAGGTTACGAGCAGCCGCTTGAGGAAATCGCTCTCTTTTTCAGACATGGGTGCCCCCGTTAATTCTTCTCGACCAATTGTTTCAAATTGATGCCCAGTTCGTGGAGGTTCTGCGCGGCGGCCTCAGCCTGCCGCGTGCCGGCCATATTCTGCGCACTGGCCTGCTTGATGTTTTCCATCGCCAGCGCCACCTGATCCATCCCCACCAGTTGCTGCCGGCTGGAGGCCGCGATCTGCAACGCCGCCTGCGCCGCCTCGACGATGCTCTCCGCCAGTTTGCGGATGGTCTCGCCGGCCGCATCGGACTGCTGCGCTCCCGCCGCCACCGCCTTGCCGCTCAAATCGGTCGCCATCACCGCCGCCCCGGTCGCTTTCCGGATGTCGCCCAGGATGACCCGCACCTGCGCCGTGGCCTGTTTGGACTGTTCCGCCAGGCTCTTGATCTCCTGCGCCACCACGGCAAAACCTTTGCCTTGTTCGCCGGCTTTCGCCGCTTCGATCGCGGCGTTGACCGCCAGCAAATTGGACTGTTCGGCCAAATCGTTGACGCTCAGGATAATCTCGCCGATGGCCTGGCTCTGCTCGTTCAGTTTCACAATGCTTTCTGCTGCGAGCGCCGTCTGCTCCCGGATGCGCTCCATTCCTTCGATCATTTCTTCTACCGTCTGCCTTCCTGACTGGGAAATCTGCGCCATCTTCTGCGCGCTTTCGGATACCTGTTTCGCTTTCTGTTGGGCCAGTTCCACCGTTTGCCTGACTTCCTCCACCGTCGAGGTAGTCTCGCTGACTGCCGTCGCGGTCTCCGCCGATCCGGCCGCCACCTGCGTCGTCGTCGCCAGAATCTCGGTCGAAGAAGAGGAAAGCTGGAGAATCGCTACACGCAATTGCCGGGTAATGGAGCGGCTTAGATAGACACTAAATGTCAGGCCGCCAATAAAGCCAAGCAGCGATACGATCAGCAGCGCTACAGAGTTGCGCCGTATTCCGGCGACAGTTTGAGCGCGCCGCTGGTCTACCCGTTTGAGTTGCTGATCGCGGAACGTATCGGCTGCGTCAATTAACGCTTGCGACACCGGTCGTATCTCATCGATGCCCGAAGCCAGCGCTTCCGCGCTTTTGCCTTGCAGCATCATGGCTATGATTGTTTTCTGTCCTTTTTCGAATTCATCCTGTAAGCCGGCAATTCTGTGCAACGCACCCAATCCCTCTTCAGTCAGCCGCTCGTTTTGCATTTTCTTGATGATTTCGTCAATGCGCCGGTAATTTTCCTGCAATTTGTCCTGAAAATCTTGCCTCTGGTCGGGATAAAGCAGAAACCCGCGATAATGTGCAACCTGGTTTCTCGTCTCAAATCTGATTGCGTTGCTGCCGTCGATCAGTTGCTCATATACATCGATGATCCCGTTATATTTTTCCTGAACCTGGTTGAGCGAATAGAATGCGCCGGCGACAACCAGCACAAGCACAACCAGCACGATACCATAGCCGGCGATAATTTTTTTGCTGATAGTCATGCTAGCTTCCTCCTTTTCTCTATTTTATGGCTTGCGACAAAGAACGAGTCCGTCCTTGCATAAGGGTTTCTGTCGGCGAATTAAATAGTGTATCTTTCCACCAGTTGCTTCAGCTTGAGTCCCAGCGCATGCAGGTTCTGCGCCGCCCCTTCCGCCTGCCGCGTGCCGGCCATGTTCTGCGTGCTGGCCTGCTTGATGTTCTCCATCGCCAGTGCCACCTGATCCATTCCCACCAGTTGCTGCTGGCTCGAGGCCGCGATTTGCAACGCCGCCTGCGCCGCTTCGTCGATGCTTTCCGCCAGCATGCGAATGGCCTCGCCGGCCGTATCGGACTGCTGCGCTCCCGCTGCCACCGCCTTGCCGCTCAAATCGGTCGCCATCACCGCCGCCCCGGTCGCTTTCCGGATGTCGCCCAGGATGACCCGCACCTGCGCC
>JAURVK010000096.1 GCA_030655535.1 Methylobacter sp.
GATAATCGCGGCTAAAGCCGCTCCTACAATCGATAAAAAACCGGCTCTTAAGTTACTAACATGAATTTATTTTCTCAGAGATGATTATGACACTTACCGCAATGGATCTTGTCGCTCAAGCTAAACAAAATATCGTTGAAATCGATATTGATGCTGCAAAAAATTCCCTGGAAACAAGCCTGATCCTGGATGTCAGGGAGCCTGCTGAATATGCCGCAGGTCACTTGCCTGGCGCGTTCAACATACCTCGCGGCGTATTGGAATTCAAGATAGGTTCTCATCCTGACTTTCAGGATAAACAAGACGCCCACATTATCGTTTATTGTCAGTCCGGCGGCCGCTCTGCATTGGCAACAGAGGTATTAAGCAAAATGGGATTCAACAATGCCGTCAGCATGGCCGGCGGATTTAAGGCGTGGACTGACAACGGCAATGAAATCGTCTAGTGTCTGAGCTGGAAGCTATCCGTCTGGATAAATGGTTATGGACTGCGCGTTTTTTTAAAACGCGCAAATTGGCCGCTGAGGCTATTGCCGGCGGTAAAGTTCATGTTAATGACCAGCGCAGCAAACCCGGAAAAGAAGTCAAAATCGGCGCGATGCTTTCCATCAGTAAAGACAATTATCGCTGGGACATCACGATTATCGCTATTAACGGCCAACGGCGCTCGGCTAAAGAGGCGGTTTTGCTCTATCAGGAAAGCGCCGAAAGCCTTGCCAAGCGTGAGCTACAAGTCATACAGAACCGTGAGCAGCGGGAGTTGTTCGACTTTAGCGGCAGGGAGCATAAGCCGAATAAAAAAGAACGGCGTCTGATTCACCAGTTTAAGCAAGGGTAGGGCTGTGAATAGGGCTACAAACAGGTAGGCGGCTTAGGCAAACCGGCCAGCTTGCAGGCGTATTTTAAAGGGCCGTCCGGAAATAATTTATGCAAATAACGACTGTTGCCCTTAGTCTCGCCTAATGCCTTGGCAATCGCTTTGGTAAAAACCCGCGCATTGGGCAAATGTTTAAATTGCTGATAATAACATCGAATAAATACAATAATTTCCCAATGTTCATCGCTCAGCTTGATATGGTTTAATGCCGCCAGTCGCTGTGCGACATTTTCATTCCAGTCCGCCTGATTCACCAAAAAACCCTGGTCTGTCGTCTCCAGGCGCAAATGATGATTCATCACGTCCATGACTGAATAACCGGGTTATTAACCGTCAATTTAACCAGTTCGGCATAATTTATCACTTCGATTCCTTTAACCAATTCATCGGCAGTGATTCCGCGCACGGTAATGTCATCCGACAGCACACAAAGGCGATTACGGCTAAGTTGTTTGCTTAACGCATCGCTTATGTTGCTATGTTGATATACCCGCAGAACTGCGTTTTCAAGAAATACCACCACATCGCCGGAATCCATACGCTCCAAGACGGCAGTTTCAATCGGCGACTGAAAAATAAGGTGCAGCACGTTAAGCGTTGTCCGTTAATTTAAGACCGATAATTCCAGCAATGACCAGCGTAATTGACAGTAAGCGATACCAGTCCGCAGACTCTTTAAAAAGGAAAATGCCTAACACCGCCACGCCGACTGCGCCCATGCCCGTCCAAACGGCATAAGCCGTTCCCAGTGGCAATGTTTTAATTGCCACTATCAATAAATAGAAACTACAGCCACCGGACACCATCGTTACGATGCTGGGCCAGAGCTTGGTAAAGCCTTGGTTATATTTAAGACTTAAAGCAAATATTATTTCCGCGAATCCTGCGAAAAATAAAAGAAACCACGCCACGAACACCCCTTTCCTTTGTGCCTGAATACTAAATATTCTACAATACACTAAATTTAACGGCATTTTAAAAAAATTCGTTATCGCCAATGAAAGACCAGGTTTTTCTAGTGATAATGACTTTTTTCTGATCCCCCATACGTTTTCGTTAAAAAGAAAATAAATTCATGATTTTCGATGATGGCCTTAAAGAATATTCAAAGCGACAATGAGCGACATATCATCTTTTTCGGTTCAAAATACCAAACAAATAATTCATCATTTAACACTATTATTAAAAAACAGATGCCTGCTAAGCGCTCGTTTTGGGACGAATAGTGAATCCTATATCACTACATTGCTCGGAATCGATGAAAAAAACAATGCCGTGATTTTAGACTCAGGATCCAAAGAAGATTTAAATCAACGGCTACTCAATGCCGGTAAGGTTGCATTCGACACTGATTATAACGGCATTAAGGTTTCTTTTGCCGGAACTGCGCTGAAACAAATCACCCATAAAGGAGAGTCGGCATTCAGTATGCTTATTCCTAAATCGCTCTTTTGGATGCAGCGTAGAGAGTATTACAGGGTAAAATCGCCGCTTTCGAAACCCAGTTATTGCCAATTAATACGAGAAGATAGGGAGCCGGTTAACCTTAAATTATACGACATCAGTCTTACCGGTTTTGCAATGCTTAATATATCGAAAGATATTTCTGAGTTAATGATCCCCGGCAAAACAATGACACAATGTAAGCTTATTCTTGCGGAAGCGGGTGAGGGCATGATTTCTTTTGAGATTTGTGTCAAGTACATAATCAACCCTGGCAAATTACAAAAGATTCAAAAAATAGGCTGTAAGTTTATCAATCTAACGCGTCCGGTTGAAGAGACTATTCAGCGTTATATGCAGCAGATTCAACGAGAAAACTTACAGAAATAAAGAATGATTGAATGAATGACAGTAATAGCCTTCATCGGATTTTACTCGTGCAAAATACTTATGATTACACACTATGTTGTCCGATAATCGGCAAAACACACGGGGTCATTATTGATGAGCGAGGACTCTTCTTTTTCAATCTACAATCCAAGGCAAATCATTCATAATTTATCGATTTTGATTAAGAATAAATGCTTGCTCAGCGTTTGTTTTGGTGAAGGCCAGGCATTTTTTCTTACCGTAATACTTGAGATTGACCAGAAAAACAATGCCATAATTTTCGATTACGGACTTAAAGAAGTTTTAAATCAACAGCTTCTTAAAGCCACCCGAATCGCTTTCGAAGCCGATTTTTCAGGCATTAAAGTTTCGTTCAAAGGCAGCAGACTGACACAAATTTTCTATAATGGGGAGTTGGCGTTTACCATGCCTATCCCTGAGTCAGTCATTTGGATGCAGCGTAGAGAATTCTTTCGGATAACATCGCCGCGCTCAATAGGCAGCTATTGCCAGTTGGCAGTGGAGGGACGGGAACCTGTTGATTTATTGTTATACGACATTAGCCTTACGGGTTTTTCACTGCTTAATAGTTCAACTGAAATATCCAGCCTACTGGTTTCCGGCGCGCAATTTGAACAGTGTAGACTTGTGCTTTCAGGAACGGGCGAAGATGTCATCGACTTTAAGATCCGCTCTAAGCTTATAATAAACCCGGATAAAATCGCCGTGCTCAAAATCCAAAAAATAGGCTGTTTATTTACCCGAATGACGCCTGTATTTGAATCAACCGTCCAGCGCTATATCAATCAGCTTCAACGGGAAAGCATACAAAAAAAGAGTGAGTAGTAAGCGGCTTACCTTAACAAACATACCCTCAACTCGCGTAAAACCATGGTTATAACCCTCAGTTCGACTGCTATACAGCGCAACATCATCACCGTTACCCAGCTTAACCGCGAAACCAGCCGATTGCTTGGCGAGCATTTTCTGTCTGTATGGGTTGAGGGCGAGCTATCCAACACAGTACAACCTTCATCAGGACATATTTATTTTACGCTGAAGGACGCTAACGCGCAGGTACGCTGCGCGATGTTTCGCCCTCAGCAGCGCCGGCTGGGGTTTAAACCGGAAAACGGCAAACAGGTTATCGTCAGGGCGCAAGTCAGTCTGTACGAACCCAGAGGCGACTACCAGCTGATCGTCGAGCATATTGAAGAAGCCGGCGACGGGGCGTTACGCCGGGCGTTTGATGCGTTAAAGCTGAAACTGTCGGAACAAGGGTTGTTCGATGCCGCGCACAAACGAATCCTGCCCACGCTGCCCAGAGCCGTCGGCGTCATAACTTCACCATCAGGCGCGGCGATCAGGGACATATTGACAGTGTTGCAAAGACGTTTTCCGGCGATACCGGTGATCGTTTACCCGGTTGCGGTGCAGGGCGATAACGCCAAACATGAAATTGCCAAGGCGATAGCCGCCGCCAACCGACTTAAGCAATGCGACGTTATCATACTCGGGCGGGGCGGCGGGTCATTGGAAGATCTTTGGGCATTCAATGAAGAGCTGGTTGCCAGAGCCATTTTTGCCAGCGAAATCCCGATCATTTCAGCGGTCGGGCACGAAACCGATTTCACCATTGCCGATTTTGTCGCCGATCTGCGCGCGGCAACACCCTCGGCGGCCGCAGAACACGCCAGCCCCGATCAACAGCAATGGCTGTCCCGATTCCACTATCTGGAATCGCGGCTGCAACAGCAATTGCAACGCAAGCTGAACCAAAAACAGCAGACCTTGGACTGGCTAATAAAGCGGCTGCAACAGCAACATCCCGGTCAGAAACTGGCAAGAAACGTACGGCGCATGGATGAACTCGAAGCCAGACTTAAGCAGGCCATACACATCAGACTCCGTCATTTGGCCGGTAGTGTTGAGGCGAAAGTCGCCCAATTATGGCAACATAATCCCGCGATAACCATCAACAGCCATAAACAACGGCAGGCCTATTTGAGTCAACGCCTGATTGGCGCAACCGCACATAAACTGGAGCGGTTTAATCAGCGTTTGTTGAATGCCAGTCAGACCTTGCATGTGGTCAGTCCGTTGGCAACATTAAACCGGGGTTATGCGATGACACTCGACCCGTCTTCAGGGGCAATCATTCGTTCTACCGAACAAATTAACGTTGGCGATATGGTTCAAACCCGCCTCGCGCATGGCCGGTTCACCAGCGAGATTAAAGTTATTGATCGGGATTAGCAGTGGGTTTGATAAAAGGCCATTGCTGTAGCACCTTGTAACGGATGCCGTCCGGTTCGCTACAGGATTCGACCAGACAAAACGCCTCGGCTCGCCAGATGATCTGCTCAACCTTCACCTCCGGCAAATACCGGGCATGCCGGGCCAGAGTAATATGCGGGGTATAAGGCCGTGTGTCAGTTTTCAGGCCGCAGTTTGCTGCCGTTGCCGCCAACGTAGCTGCCAACAGAACGGCCTCATTCGGTGCCGGTTGCAGGCAGGTCAGGCATAAAATCTTAGGCTTACTCCAGTAACTTAAGCTGTCGAAGGTCAACGAAAAAGGTTGGGCGGTAATGTCGGCGACGGACTGTTTAATCGATAACTCAGCATCTTTGTCAACCTGTCCCAAAAATACCAGTGTCACATGGAGATTGTGCGGCTGCACCCATTTGAATTGCTTAGCCGGAATGGACTGACTTAACCGCCCCAGCGCTTGCCGGGTTTCATCGTCAGGCCGTAAGGCAAAAAACAATCTTGAAGTATTGGGCATGGATTTAAATGATGTTGTATGAACCTAGAAAAATCAATTATCCACAAAAACACAAAAAGCACGAAAATATTCAAAGAGACTCTATTTTATCAGATAGCATTTAAACGGATGCTTGAGCGCAGCTCAAAAGTTCCCGTATTCCGTTACACTTCATACGGGCTGCTGGCTATTGCGGTAAGCCAAGCATTGTTGCAATACGGCTAGCCTCTACCGCGCAAGCTTGTTGATTCCAAACAACAGATATATACTTCGACTATATACACTCATAACGAGGGGAATGTCATGTTACAAGGTTCGGTTTTTATTACCAATAAAACACAAGCGGTGCGCTTGCCTGTCGAAGCTCGTTTTAAGGAAAACGTTAAAAAAGTGCTGATTCGCAGGAATGGCGAGGAGCGTATTTTGTGTCCTGTTGAAAATACCTGGGATAGCTTC
>JAURVK010000101.1 GCA_030655535.1 Methylobacter sp.
CGCGTTTATCATATTTATCTGCGTTCCATTTTTCTAACGGCTGAGTAGTTACCGTTAATCGGTCTTTTTACGCCAACTTTATTTTTTTGTAACTGAGTGATGATTATGTCAATTAAGGTGCGTTATTTTGCCAGCTTGAAAGAAAGTATCGGCCGCTCGGAAGACAATCTGGAGTTTTTAGGATCGGCTACGGTCGTCGATGTATGGCGCAGCGCCAATCCGAATAAAACACTGCCGGATAATAGTTTGGCGGCGGTGAATATGGACTATGTTGAATTGAATAGTGCTGTTAAGGACGGCGATGAGGTGGCTTTTTTTCCGCCGGTGACCGGGGGCTGACAATGGGCATAAAGGTTTGCTCAGAAGCTTTCGATCCCTGGCAGGAAATCCAGATCCATCAACATTCGGCAAATAATATGGCCGGAAAGTTTGGCGCAACCAGTGTTTTTATCGGCACGATGCGCGATTTCAATGACGGTGATGATGTTAAGGGTATGACGCTGGAACATTATCCCGGCATGACCGAAAAACAGTTGAAAAAAATCGTTGCCGAAGCCTTGCAACAATGGCCGGTTATCGATGCGTTGGTGGTGCACCGGGTGGGCGATATTCTGCCTAATGAGCCGATAGTGTTGGTGGCGGTGTGGACCACACATCGTGGCGATGCGTTTGATGCGAATCGATACATTATGGAAGCGTTAAAGTCGAGAGCGCCTTTCTGGAAAAAGGAGCTGTTAAGATCCCAAGTCGAGCGTTGGTTGATAAAAAATACTGACGGTTATATTTAACCGGCCCGTTGTTATTAATTTTATAGGACATACCTGAATGCAGGGACAATTAAGAAAAATGCACACCCGGCTGGAGCTGGATAGCTTAAAGCCGGTTCAGTACGAGTTGCTGTTGGGCGAGCAATTGGTCGCTTTAAATCCGCTGATCGGTAAGCCGATTAAGCTGGCCTATACCGGTAAAATCTCTTGCGTACACTGCAACAGGTCAATTAAAAAGAGCTTTAATCAGGGCTATTGCTATCCCTGCTTTATTTCCTTGGCGCAGTGCGACATGTGCATCATGAAACCGGAAATCTGCCACTATGCAGCAGGCACCTGCCGGGAACCCTCATGGGGCGAGGCATTTTGTTTTCAGCCGCATGTGGTTTATCTGGCCAATTCCAGCGGCATTAAGGTCGGCATTACCAGGCAGACTCAAATTCCGACGCGTTGGATAGATCAAGGTGCGGTGCAGGCGTTGCCGATTTTTAAAGTACAGTCGCGTTATATTTCCGGCTTAGTTGAGATTGCTATTGCCAAGCATGTCAGCGATAAAACCAGTTGGCAGCAAATGCTTAAAAATAAGGCTGAGCCTATCGATCTGGTTGCAAAGCGGCATGAATTAATCGCTGTTTGTGCAGTGGAATTGAGTGAAATAACCCGGCGTTTTGGTCAGCAGGCGATTGAATTTTTAGCCGATGAGACACCTGTGGATATTCATTTTCCGGTGGATAGTTACCCCCTCAAGGTTAAGTCATTTAATCTTGATAAGAATGCTGAAGTATCAGGGATGCTGCACGGTATTAAAGGGCAATATTTATTACTGGATACCGGCGTGATTAATATCCGCAAGTTTGCCGGTTACGAGGTTGAATTCTCTGCGCAGGATCTGAGTTAAGGCCGCCATTAATAGAATAGAAGGAACGCTGATTCACGTTAAACCCCTACATAATCCACATGGATGTGGTGAATGCAGATATTGCATAACGCCATGGATGGCGTGTAGTAGAGTAATGCAGGAGCAATTACCGAGGAGCAAATATCTGTCCCTGTAGGCGACGCTGATACTTAAGATAAAAATAAGATTTTTCTTGAATTATCCGTGTTTATCCTATTTATCTGCGTCATCTGCGTTCCATTTTTCTAACTGCCGGGTTTGTTACCGGCCAGGCAAGAATTAAAAAGGATAATAGACGCGGGTGCAATCCCATCAAAAACCAAGTAAAATGCTCACATTACGTCGTCTGAAAAAGGCGGCTACCAGCAGCAGTCTATATGACGTTCTTTAAAATACACCGGGTATTTGGGTCTTAAGTTTTTAAAAATGCATATAATCGGCTTAATTCGAAAGTCTATTTGAGGGTATTAGCGTGGAGCTAAACGGCGCACAAATCGTAATTCAGAGTCTTAAAGACGAAGGCGTAGAATTTATTTTTGGATATCCCGGCGGGGCGGTATTGCATTTATACGATGCAATTTTCCAGCAGGACGATGTCAAACATATTCTGGTTCGCCACGAACAGGGCGCTACCCATGCGGCGGACGGCTATGCCCGCGCCACCGGCAAACCGGGCGTGGTACTGGTCACTTCGGGGCCTGGCGCCACCAATGCGGTAACCGGCATTGCCACCGCTTATATGGATTCAATTCCGATGGTGATTATTTCCGGTCAGGTGCCGTCGCCGGTTATCGGCAGCGATGCGTTTCAGGAAGTCGACATGGTCGGCATTACCCGTCCCTGCGTAAAGCATAATTTCCTGGTTAAAGACGTCACCAAACTGGCTGAAACCATCAAGAAGGCATTTTATGTGGCGACCACCGGCCGTCCCGGCCCTGTTGTTGTTGACGTGCCCAAAGACATCACCGATCCCAGAATAAAAGTACCGTATAAATATCCTAAAAAAGTCTCTATCCGTTCTTATAACCCGGCGGTTACCGGCCATAAGGGACAGATTAAAAAAGCGGTGGATTTATTATTGACCGCACAAAAGCCGATCATTTATTCCGGCGGCGGCGTAATTTTGGGCGAGGCCAGCAAGGAATTGACTGAATTCGCGCACACGCTCGGCTTTCCGGTCACCAACACCTTGATGGGTTTGGGTGCTTATCCCTCTACCGACAAGCAGTTCGTCGGTATGTTGGGGATGCACGGCACCTATGAAGCCAATATGGCGATGCACGAGAGCGATGTGATTATTGCTATCGGCGCACGCTTTGATGACCGCGTTACCGGCAAGCTGGACGAGTTTTGTCCGCACGCTCAAATTATTCATATCGATGTTGATCCTGCGTCCATTTCCAAGACCGTTAAAGTCGCTATCCCTATCGTCGGCCAAGTTAAGCCGGTATTGGAGCAGATGCTTGAACTGATCAGGGAAAGCAAAAAGAAACCGTCCAAAAAAGCCTTGGAAAACTGGTGGAATCAAATCGATCAATGGCGGGCCGTCAAGTGCCTTGAGTATGACCGCGAAAGCCGGTTAATTAAACCGCAATACGTGATCGAGCAATTGTACGAAGTTACCAAAGGCGAGGCCTATGTCACTTCGGATGTAGGCCAGCATCAAATGTGGGCGGCTCAGTATTACCCGTTCGACAAACCGCGCCGGTGGATTAACTCGGGCGGCTTGGGCACCATGGGCTTTGGATTGCCCGCGGCCATCGGCGTTAAATTGGCGTTTCCCGATTCCGACGTGGCCTGCGTTACCGGCGATGCCAGCATTCAGATGTGTATTCAGGAATTATCGACTGCTCTGCAATACAAGACGCCGGTAAAAATTATCAACCTGAATAACAGCTACATGGGCATGGTTCGGCAATGGCAGGAATTTTCTTACGAAAGCCGTTATTCGCATTCGTACATGGATACCATTCCGGAATTCGTCAAACTGGCGGAGGCTTACGGTCATGTCGGCATGCGTATCGATAAACCCGAGGAAGTCAGACCGGCGCTGGAAGAAGCTTTTGCGATGAAAGACCGCACGGTATTTTTGGATATTCTGACCGACCGAACCGAAAATGTTTACCCGATGATTGAATCCGGCAAAGGCCATCATGATATGACTTTACGCGTCGCGCCAGGCACATCGACCGACAGGGAGTTGGCTTAAATGAGACATATTATTTCTATCCTGATTGAAAATGAATCCGGTGCGTTATCGCGGGTGGCAGGCTTGTTTTCTGCGCGCGGCTACAATATCGAGTCCTTGACCGTAGCGCCTACGGAAGACCCCAGCCTGTCGCGTATGACCCTGGTCACTCGCGGCAGCGATGACATTATCGAGCAAATCACCAAGCAGCTGAACAAGCTGATTGATGTGGTCAAACTGATCGACTTGGCTGACTCCGATCATATCGAACGGGAACTGATGATGGCCAAGATCAAAACCACCGAGCAGACGCGCGAAGAAATCAGAAGCTTGGCGGCTATATTTCGCGGCAGTATTATCGATGTGACGCCGACCACTTATGTTGTGGAAATGACCGGCCCCTCCAGCAAACTGGATGCTTTTATCGCGGCTATCGATGGCGACACCATTATCGAAGTCGTTCGC
The DNA here is from genome assembly GCA_030655535.1 of Methylobacter sp. Taxonomy (GTDB): domain Bacteria; phylum Pseudomonadota; class Gammaproteobacteria; order Methylococcales; family Methylomonadaceae; genus Methylobacter_A. The sequence goes on from JAURVK010000101.1 coordinate 4,319, forward strand.
TCCGGGCCGACAGGCATTTCAAGAGGCGAAAAAGGGCTGCATTTGTAAGGGTGCAGGTTGCGGAAAGGCTGACCTGACAGGTCTACTATCGACAGTTTTGCATAAAATGAGGTTTAATAAAATGACTAAAATTACCCAGTTATCGCAATTAGACTTAAACCGGACCTACAGCTATGCCGATTATTTGACCTGGAAATTTGATGATGCCCTCGAATTAATTAAAGGCAAAATCATGTTAATGTCGCCTGCGCCGAATGTGTATCATCAAGATATTGTTGTAAACCTAGCAAGTGTATTATCCGTTTTTTTCAAACATAAAAAATGTCGAGTTTATGTCGCACCGTTTGATGTACGTTTGTATGACCGCAAAAAATCCATTTTAGCCAGTCAAGACATTCATACCGTGGTGCAACCAGATTTATGCGTCCTTTGCCATCCTGAAATTTTGGATAAACAAGGCTGTAATGGTGCGCCGGATTGGATTATTGAAATTCTGTCAAAAGGTAATTCCAAGCGGGATATGAACATTAAATATGAACTGTATCGAGAGAGCGGCGTTACTGAATACTGGATTGTGTATCCAGAGGAACAAGCCATTCATCAGTTTGTGTTGGATGAGAATGAACGCTATCAACTTAAGCACATGTACACCGATGATGATATCGTCACGCCGCATTTGTTTCCTGACCTGGCAATTGAATTAACTGAGGTCTTTGAAACGTGGGCAGAGGAATAACATCACCCGGACGATATGATAACCAACGATTAAAAATTAATATTTTAAACACACCAAAACAGGAAAAACCATGCAAGTTTATTACGACAAAGATGCCGACCTTTCAATCATCAAAGGTAAAAAAGTAGCCATTATCGGTTACGGATCGCAAGGTCATGCTCACGCCCTTAATTTAAAAGAATCCGGCGTTTCAGTTGTCGTGGGCTTACGCGCAGGATCACCTTCAGTGGCTAAGGCTGAAGCACATGGATTAACCGTACAAGACGTTGCACAAGCGGTTGCAGGTGCGGACATGGTCATGATTTTGACGCCTGATGAATTTCAATCAAAATTGTATAAAGACGAAATTGAACCGAACATCAAACAAGGTGCAGTATTAGCATTTGCCCACGGCTTTGCTATTTTGTACAACCAAGTCGTGCCGCGCGCCGATTTGGACGTCATCATGATTGCGCCCAAAGCGCCGGGCCATACCGTGCGCTCCGAGTTTGTACGCGGCGGCGGCGTTCCCGACTTGATCGCTATTCATCAAGATGCTTCAGGCACAGCGAAAGCGATTTGTTTATCGTATGCCTCTGCTATCGGCGGCGGTCGTTCAGGCATTATCGAAACCACTTTCCGCGACGAATGCGAAACCGATTTATTCGGCGAACAAGCCGTATTATGCGGCGGTGCAGTTGAACTCGTAAAAATGGGTTTTGAAACCTTGGTTGAAGCGGGTTATGAGCCGGAAATGGCCTACTTTGAATGCTTACACGAATTAAAATTGATTGTTGATTTAATGTTTGAAGGCGGCATCGCCAACATGAATTACTCGATCTCCAACAATGCAGAGTATGGCGAATACGTTACCGGGCCAAGAGTCATTAACGAAGAAAGCCGTTGGGCGATGCGTGAAGCGTTGAAAAACATCAAAAACGGCGAATACGCCAAGCAATTCATTATGGAAGGCATGACCAACTATCCTGAAATGACCGCCAAGCGTCGTTTGAATGCAGAACATCCGATTGAAGTTGTCGGTGCAAAACTGCGCAGCATGATGCCTTGGATTAAAGCCAACCAGATTGTTGATAAAACCAAAAACTGATCTTAAGTCAGTCTAGGAGTTTAAAAAAAGCCCGTCTTTATGATGGGCTTTTTTTGTGGTGACGAAAATATATCTCAATCGTTGGGATGGTTTTTGCGTGTTTACCTATATTTTGTTAGTATTTGCAAAGACATAGGAGGACACATCATGAACGAAATTTTCTTTATCGTAGAAGATGCCCCGGAAGGGGGGTATAGGGCCAAAGCGCTTGGGGAATCGATTTTCGTCGATGCAGACACCCATGAAGAACTCCACGCCAACGTTCAGGACGCAGTTCGTTGCCATTTCGATGAAGGCAAAGCGCCAAAGATGATCCGCCTGCATTTTGTTCACGAAGAAGTCCTTGCCGTTTGAAACTTCCCCGCGACATCGACGGAATCAAGCTCGCAAAAGCGCTTGCCGGATTCGGGTGCCAGATTACACGCCAGACCGGCAGCCACATACGGCTGACAACCTCCGAACGCGGCGAACATCACATAACCATCCCAGCTCATAACCCGCTTAAAATCGGTACATTATCGGCTATCCTCTCGGACATCGAATCGCACTTCAAGCTTACGCGTGACGAACTGCTGAAACGTCTCTTTCCGTGATTATTTCTAACTTGACTATTTGACCGCCAGCCTTAAAAGTAATTACAATGTGACTATGATGTTTAAGCAGCAAACAGGAGTCAAATATGGCGCATTTAATCAAAATAGGAAATTCTCAAGGTATCAGGATACCGCAACCTCTTATTAAACAAGCCAATCTTCAAGATGCAGAATTTGAAATTCACGTTGTCGATAACGGCTTATTAATCACTCCGGTCAAAAGAACCAGGCAAGGCTGGGAGCAGCAATTTAAAAGTATTACAGCGGCTCAAATTGAACAAGATTCTAACAAAACCCATAGCAGTCTTGATCATAGCGCCGAACTTGCCACCGGCGAGGCGTGGGAATGTAAAGAGTTTATCGTTCTGTGATAATTTCACCACTATATACGCATCTTTATTCAACTCTTCCGGCAGTTTGTCTTTTAAAATCGATGCGACAAATTGTATACCCTTTGCATTGACGAGGTTAGCAATCTTCAGGAGTTGATTATCATGCATCAGTTCTTTTTTATCATTGAGGAGAAAGTGCAAGCATGGGATATTCTCATCATCGGCAAATAGGGTGTAGGCAATATCAAAACAGGAAATTTCGCCCTGTTTTTTACCAGAACTGAAGTTTGTGTTAAATGATGTGAATTCATAGAGACGGCGACCCTTTACTGTTTTTGGGTCAACCTTTAATGCATATTTTTCACCATATAACTCATGCGACACAGATGAAAAATGCCGATTGAATTTGTTTACCTGTTCTTTTATTTTAAGGGCAAATCCATCGGAAAAAAGTTCATTGTCAATTTCGGCCAGTTCATTATTGAGTTCAGTCAGTTTCGATTCTACAGTGCTCAATTGTCGTAGGGTGTTTTCATATTCACCTTTTGCATGGTATTTGGCGTTAAGCTTCATAATCAATTGCTCAAGCACCTCGAAAGAATCACTTAAAGTGATAGCTTTACTTAGCTCAGTTTCCTCTACCAAGAGGCGGTTCAAATGCTCCCGTTTTGCAGTAAGCTCTGCATCAATCTTCGGTAAATCCTGGACTATGAACCTAATTTTTGACTCTACCATTCGATTGTGAAAATCATTAAGTTCCAGAAAGGTCTTATGAATTCCGTTTACCAAAGATGTTGCTTGCTGATATATCTGCTGCAATTGTTGCACATCGATTGTAGACTTACCTGATTGCATTTCCTGCTGGGCTTCTAAAATCAAATCTTTTCGTAGTTGAAGCCTACTGATTTCTGATGAAGTAAGATTAACCTGATATTTAACCCTATTCAGTGTGTCCAAATCCGCCTCAAAATTTGGATTAAGATTCAGTGATGCCTTCCGACGCTCAAGTTCTTCTATTTCTGAGTCAAGAAGGGCTAGTGCGGTTTCGTATGCTGATTTGGTCTGTTCTGACTCAAGACGTTTCTTGAATTTTTCTTCAATATCAATTTGTGAGCGTAATTCCTGCTTGGTATCTCCTTGTTCGAAATTACAACCGAAAAGAAAGAGATAAAGCGTCTCATACTCATCATCTGCGTATTCTGTCGGGTAAGAAAAAGGCATTACTGCCTTTTTCTCCCCTAAGAACCGTACTTGAGAGTTTCCCCTCATACGGCTCAAGCCTCTTTTAAGGCACCTTTCGGCACCCGGTTT
>JAURVK010000103.1 GCA_030655535.1 Methylobacter sp.
AATACGCTGACCGAATCGTTTACCTCTATCGTTGAACATATGCAGGCCATTAATGAACATCTGCTCGCGCTTGATTCTTGTGACATAAGGGATGAAGCATTGGTGTGCTGCTCGGAAACAACCGACAAAATTCAGGCCTCCATAGTCGCTTTCCAGTTTTATGATCGGATGCAGCAATGTTTGCAGCATGTCACTTCAAATCTAAAAGGATTATCCGAACTGGTGGAAAATCCCAAGCGTCTTTATAAGCCGACCGAATGGAAACAATTTCAGCGTGAAATTCGTTCCCGGTACACGATGGAATCAGAAAAACTGATGTTCGACGCCATTGTAGAAGGCAAGTCTATAGATGAAGCGCTTTCGATAAAAAACACCCATCAAGAAGAAGATCGGTTCGCTAATATAGAGCTTTTTTAATAAATAATGTTACTTAAACGTATAGTTATCATTTGCACATTGCCCTCTTTTCTTGCCGGTTGCGCTGGATTTTATGGTTCGCAGCCGCCGGCTCCCGTGTATGGCGGTCAACCGAAGATTCAAAAACCTTCAGTCGGTACACAAAAAAAAACCAAGCCGCCTAGCGCTGCATCTAAAGAAATTATTAAAACGCAGCCTCTTAAAGACTTTTCGGAAGTAAAGCCCGAACCCTTATCACCTTCAGAGTCGGCATCTTCAGGCCCTGTTACTTTAGAAGCGCTGGAGCCTTCAGTGCCGACGCCACCGTCTCCTTCGGAATTAACGCCGTTTCAACCCATAGAGGCTACGGTTCCGTTGTCTCCCGTAATAACGGCTTTAGTTTCAGCAGCCAATCAAAACACTAATGCCGGTGATCTTGATTCGGCGGCTACCTCCATAGAAAGAGCCATCAGAATCGAGCCAAGAAATGCGAATTTGTTTTATAAATTGGCGTTATTAAGGCTAAAACAATCAAAGCCTCGTTTGGCAGAAGATCTGGCAAAAAAATCCGCATTATTGGCCGCTACCGATAATACCTTGAAAAAACACTGCTGGTTATTGATAGCTCATGCCCGAGAAATGCAACAAAATTTTTCAGGAGCAAAGGCGGCGAGGGCAAAAGCTGACAGTTTTTAATGGGGGTTTTGCGACTTCAGGCCAAGGGTTTAGGTTAAGGAACGATCTAAATTGAATTCGTTTTTTGCCTTCCGTTCTTCAAGGCCTCATCATAATATAGGCTTTGGCTGTTCGGAATTAAGGCTATCAACAAAACTAGAGTTTTTCAAATATATCAGGAGAAAAGCCATGAGCAAGGTAGACGACATTAATACCGAAATACAGCATATGCAGCAGAAAATGCTGGCTTATTTGCAAATACATTGGCGGCTGTTTCTGGCGGAAGGTGTTTTCTTCATTATTCTTGGGCTTTGCGCGATAGTGGTACCGCAGTTTTTTACGGTGGCGATAGTCGTATTTTTAGGCTGGATTTTGCTGTTCGGCGGGATAGTTCATGTTAGCCGCGCTTTTTTTTTTCAGAATATGCCCGGCTTTGGCTGGTGGTTATTCATGGGTATCTTGCAGGTTCTCGTTGGTTTTTTATTTATCACCAAACCGGTTGCTGGCGCACTGACTTTGACGATGTTGATGACGCTATTTTTTGCGCTGGAAGGCATTGCCAAAATTTCCGTGGCATTGATGATGCGGCCTTTGGCTAACTGGGGTTTTATTCTGTTCAGTGGCATTACGGCTTTGGTTTTTGCGCTGATCATCTGGGTGAGTTGGTCTGAATCGGCGCATTGGCTGCTGGGCTTGTTTTTGGGGATTAATATGGTTTTTCTGGGTTGGTCGCTGGTCAAAATAAGCCTGCACCATAAGGCGCAATAAGCTTTTGAAAGGTGGTTGTTTGTGCAACAAAAACAGCATAAAAATCTGATTGTAAAAGTGCTGACGGTCGGCGTAATCATCGCTGTTCTGAGCTATTTATTTCATCCCGGCGTCGGCCAACTTAGCGTTATGATCAACGGCGAACCGGTCGCAGAGCCGCTGGTTCGCTTTGCCGCCGTACCGACATTTTTGTTGATCATGATTGTCACCGGCGTACTGATGGCGCTGCTGTTTTTAGGTGTTGGCGTGTTTATGTTTCTGTGTATGATGTTTGTTGCATTGATAGGGATTTTTATCATGGCACCTTATTTCTGGCCGGTGCTGGTTATTGTTTTATTGATGGTAACGTTGATGACTCTGGGTAATGGCAATAAAGACTAACAGACAACCACAAAGGATACCCTACCTATCTGCCCATTTTCTTGTTCAGGCGTTACAATATGCGCCATTACGGTTAACTCGTCGGTCTTAATTTAATATGGAAAAAATAAAGGTGCTTTTCGTCTGCATGGGCAATATCTGCCGGTCGCCTACGGCTGAAGGTGTGTTTACCAAACTGGTCAAGGATCATGATTTAGACGCGCATTTCGCTATCGATTCGGCCGGTACTCATGCTTATCATGTCGGCAAAGAGCCTGATTTGCGTTCACAAGCGGCGGCTATCGAAAGAGGTGTCGATTTGTCTAATTTGCGAGCCAGACAAGTCATTAACGGGGATTTTGAAGATTTCGATTTTGTGCTGGCGATGGATGATGAAAATTATTCAATATTGATCAATGCCTGTCCTGAGCAATACAAGACCAAAGTTAAATATTTTCTCGATTACGCGGCGCATCTCAATGAGCGTCAGGTGCCTGATCCTTATTATGGCGGCACTTACGGTTTTGAGCGGGTGCTGGATATGATTGAAGAGGCCGCCGCCGGTTTTTTAAAAACCTTGCAGGAAACGGGCAGCATTAAACAAAAAGGATAACATCATGGCAATAGTATCGAACACCGTCGCTTATCTTGATGGCGATGTAGTACTGGAGGCTTTTTTTGCCTTTGATGATCAGATTTCAGGCCGCAGGCCGACGGTTTTAATTAATCATACCTGGGCGGGTCGGGATGATTTTGTTGCCGAGAAAGCTAAAGAACTGGCCGCTTCGGGTTATGTCGGCTTTGCGGTCGATATGTACGGCAAGGGCGTTTTAGGGGCTAGCCCTGAAGAAAATATGAAGCTCATGCAGCCTTTTATGGCTGATCGCGCCATGTTGCAACAGCGCATGAAAGCGGCTTTGGCGGCGGTGAGATTGATGCCTTGGGTTGACGATGGCAAAATCGCCGCGATCGGTTTTTGTTTTGGCGGCTTGTGCTCGCTTGATCTGGCTAGAACCGGCGCTGATATTAAAGGCGTAGTGAGTTTTCATGGTTTGCTGGCGGCACCTGAAAATACGCAGGGTAACGCGATTAAGGCAAAGATTCTGGCTTTGCATGGACGGGACGATCCGTTGGTTCCGGCTGAGCAAGTGTTGGCTTTCGAGCAGGAAATGACCGATGCAGGCGCAGACTGGCAGTTGCATACGTACGGCAATACTCTGCATGGATTCACTAATCCGCTTGCCAATGATCCCGTATTTGGTGCTGTCTATCAGCCTGACTCGGATCGGCGCTCGTGGATAGCGATGCAAAACTTTTTGACGGAAATATTCGGCTGATAAAGCGAGTAGGGCGCGTCGTGCGCGCCTTCTTCGCAGCTTGGGATTAAATCGACGCTTAACCTTTGCTCAGAGACTGTGAAGGTATTATCCAAATCGAGCTGAAAAAATTATTTACCACAGAGAACACGAAGGATACGGAGAAAATAACAGTATTGATTCAATGCATTAAAAATTCTGTGCTCTCGGCAACTGCTCCTGCGTTGCTCTACCTCCTGCATAATCCACAGGGATGTGGTGAATGCAGATATTGCAGGAGCAAATATCTGTCCATGCAGTCGTCCGTGTTCTTCTTGGTTATTTCTTAGATCCATGCTAAAAACGAATTTTTCACAGCCTCTCAGCTGTCCCGGTTTAAGTTGGTAGTCGTTTAATATTTTACCAACGTCCCCGTAATTTTAATTACCCTCTGTCTGAAGCAAAACCGGATTGTTTGCAGCGAAAGATGTAAAGCATTATCAGCTTCGACACTATTGAGACAATTTGTTATAATCTGCAGCTTATTTCATGCCATGTAGTCACACTTAAAATAAGAAAAATCAGGAGTAAGTGTGTTTGTACTTAGTCACGAAACCATGCCGGTCTGTATTAACGGCACACTGTATGTATAGGGATCAATGTCAAACTTCGCTAAAGAAATAATACCTGTCAATCTCGAAGACGAGATGAAGCAGTCCTATCTCGATTACGCCATGAGCGTTATCGTCGGTCGAGCCCTTCCGGATGTCAGAGACGGCCTTAAGCCGGTGCATCGCCGTGTGTTATATGCGATGAGCGAGCTTGGCAATGACTGGAACAAACCTTATAAAAAATCCGCGCGTGTAGTCGGCGACGTGATCGGTAAGTATCACCCTCATGGCGATACGGCGGTTTACGACACGATGGTGCGGATGGCGCAGAATTTTTCGATGCGCTATATGCTGATCGACGGGCAGGGCAATTTCGGTTCGGTTGACGGCGATTCCCCTGCGGCGATGCGTTATACCGAAGTACGTATGTCCAAAATCGCCCATGAATTGCTGGCCGATCTTGACAAGGAAACGGTCGATTTTGCGCCCAACTATGACGAATCGGAGTCCGAGCCGAAGGTCTTGCCGACCCGGGTGCCGACCTTATTGATTAACGGTTCATCGGGTATCGCAGTCGGTATGGCGACCAATATTCCGCCGCATAATTTGTCTGAAGTCGTCAGCGCCTGTCTGGCGATGATCGATCAGCCGGATCTTACCGTGCATGATTTAATGGCTCATATTCCTGGACCGGATTTTCCTACCGCCGCATTTATTAATGGCGCTGCCGGTATTTATAGCGCTTATACCACCGGTCGCGGCAAGATTTATTTGCGCGCACGCTGTCATTTTGAAGACATCGGCGACAGCAGTCGGCAAGCGATTATTACCACGGAATTGCCTTATCAGGTCAACAAGGCGAGATTGCTGGAGAAAATCGCCGAGCTGGTTAAGGAAGGCAAGCTTGAAGGCATTTCCGGTTTGCGCGACGAATCGGACAAAGACGGCATGCGCATGGTGATTGAACTGCGCCGCGGCGAAATGCCCGAGGTGGTGTTAAATAATCTGTACAAGCAGACGCAATTCCAGACGGTGTTCGGCATCAATATGGTTGCCCTGCTGGATGGTCGTCCGCATTGCATGAACCTCAGGGAGATTATCAGCGCCTTTATCAATCACAGGCGGGAAATCGTCACCCGCAGAACCATTTATAACCTGCGCAGAGCCAGGGAAAGAGCGCATATTTTAGAAGGGCTTGCGGTTGCTTTAGCCAATATCGACGAGATGATTGCGCTGATTAAGGCGGCTAGTAATCCGGCTGAAGCTAAAGTCGGTTTGTTGGAAAAAAACTGGGATGCAGGCCTGGTTTCAACACTGTTGGAGCGTGCCGATGCGGGGCGTTCCAGGCCGGAAGACTTGGCTGTAGAATTCGGTATTCATGCAGGGATTTACCGGCTGTCCGAGACTCAGGCTCAGGCTATTCTCGATTTACGCCTGCATCGTTTGACCGGTCTTGAGCAGGATAAGATAGTCAATGAATACAAGTTGCTGCTGGAACAGATTGACGAATATCTGTTCATTCTGGGCAGCGACACGCGTTTGATGGAAATTATCCGGGAAGAATTGGTTGCTATCAAAGAGCAGTATTCCGACCCACGGCGCACCGAAATCTTGCAAAACCATTTGGATCTGTCTGCAGAAGATTTGATTACCGAAGAAGATATGGTGGTGACCATGTCGCACGAAGGCTATGTCAAATCACAACCGTTGAGCGATTACACGGCGCAACGGCGCGGCGGTCGCGGCAAGTCGGCAACAGCCACCAAAGAGTTGGACTATGTCGATAAGCTGATTGTGGCCAATACCCACGATATTATTTTGTGTTTTTCATCGCGGGGAAAAGTTTACTGGCTTAAGGTTTATCAATTGCCGGTTGCCAGTCGTGCGGCTAGGGGCAAGCCTTTTGTTAACCTGCTGCCATTGGAGGAAGGCGAAAAAATCAATGCGATATTGCCGATACGCGAATTTACCGACACCAAATTCATTTTTATGGCGACCTCGGCGGGTACCGTCAAAAAGACGCCGTTAAAGGAATTTGAGCGTCAGCGCACTAACGGTAAAATCGCGATCGATTTACGCGAAGACGATACCCTGGTTGGCGTTGCGGTGACCGACGGGCAGCAAAACGTGCTGTTATTTAGCAGCACCGGCAAGGCGGTCTGTTTTAATGAAGCGGATGTGCGCTCCATGGGCAGAACAGCGTCCGGTGTACGCGGAATTCGCTTGCAGGAAGGGCAAAAAGTTATTTCCCTGATTATCGCGAGTGAAGGCACGGTGCTGAATATTACCGAGAACGGCTATGGCAAGCGCACCAAACTGGAAGAGTTTACCTGCCATAAACGCGGCGGCCAGGGCCTGATTGCGATACAAACGTCGGTGCGTAATGGTGCTGTGGTTGGCGCGGTGCTGGTTAATGATAATGACGAAATTATGCTGATTACCGATGGCGGCACCTTGGTGCGTACCCGGGTTGACGGCATCTCGGTAGTCGGCAGAAATACCCAGGGCGTGACCATTATCAAGCTGGGTAAAAAGGAAAAAGTCATCGGCGTCGATCGTATCGAAGGCTTGGCCGGGGTGGATGATGCCGATGATGAAGAAGACGTTCTTTTAGCCGATGCCGAATCAGAGCTGGATGCATCAGAAGAAATAACCAATGACGATAATGAATCAGGAGAGGAAGCGTAATGTCCAGAATTTATAATTTTAGCGCAGGGCCGTCTGCATTCCCTGAATCGGTATTGCAGCAAGCGCAGCAAGAAATGCTGGAATGGCGTGATAGCGGCATGTCGGTCATGGAAATGAGCCATCGCGGCAAGCATTTTTCCAGTATTGCCGAAGCGCTGGAAAGCGATTTGAGGGCGCTGTTGGCTGTTCCTGAAAACTATAAGGTGTTGTTCCTGCAAGGCGGCGCAACAGCGCAGTTCTCGCTGATACCGCAGAATATTCTGAACGGCAAGACCAAGGCCTGTTACCTGAATACCGGCGCCTGGTCGGAAAAAGCCATCAAGGATGCCAAGGCTTATTGCGAAGTGCAAGTTAGCGCCAGTTCGGAAGCGTCAAAATTTACCACGATTCCCGATGCGGCAAGCTGGGCTATTGATAGCGAAGCGGCTTATTTGCATTACACGTCTAATGAAACCATACATGGCGTGGAGTTCCAGTCTTGCCCGGATAGCTTTGGTCTGCCGCTGGTGTCGGATATGTCGTCTAATATTCTATCGCGCAAGATCGATGTCAGTCAGTACGGCCTGATTTACGCCGGAACCCAGAAAAATATGGGGCCGGCAGGCGTCACCGTGGTGATAGTCAGAGACGACTTAGTGGGTCATGCGCCCAAAACCGTGCCTTCAGTTTTTAACTATGCCGAACAGGCAAAAAATCAATCGATGCTGAATACACCGGCAACCTATAGTTGGTACCTGGTCGGACTGGTGCTTAAGTGGTTAAAAGAGCAGGGTGGTGTTGAGGCTATCGAGCAACGCAATATCGCAAAAGCAGCGAAGCTGTATCAGGCCATCGACCGGTCGAGTTTGTATTCAAATCCGGTAGAAATCGCCTCCCGTTCGCGGATGAACGTGCCGTTTATTCTGAGCGATGAAAGCCTGGATAAACCGTTTTTGGCGGCAGCGGAAGCCAATGGTTTGTTTGAGTTGAAAGGTCATCGTTCAGTGGGCGGTATGCGGGCCAGTATTTATAACGCGATGCCGGAAGCCGGTGTGCTGGCCTTGATCGATTTTATGGCTGAATTTGAACGTACTCATTAACCGAAAATCCAATCATTGAATCAGGCCGCCATGTCATCTGTGACCCCGCTTTCAGAATTAAGAGACAAAATTGATGCGATCGATCAGCAGATTCTGCGATTGATGAATCAACGCGCATCGTACGCAATGGAAGTTGCCAAGACCAAGATTGCACAAGGTGAACAAGGCACGTTTTACCGCCCAGACCGTGAATCACTGGTATTGCGGCGTATCAAAGACTTGAATAAGGGGCCTTTATCCGATGATACGGCGGCTCATTTTTTCAGAGAATTGATGTCGGCCTGTTTGGCCTTGGAAAAGCCCTTGGATGTGGCGTATTTAGGGCCGGAGGGCACATTTACCCAACAAGCCGCAATCAAGCATTTCGGCTCGGCGGTGAAAACCGTACCGGCGGTAACCATTAACGATATTTTTAATGCAGTCGAAAATGGCAACTGCCAGTTTGGCGTGGTGCCGGTCGAAAATTCCACCGAAGGCATCATCAGTCATACGCTGGATCGTTTTTTGGCTTCACCGCTCAAAATATGCGGCGAAGTTGAAATCAGGGTACATCAGAATCTGATGGGGCCGGTAGATAGTCTGGATGAAGTCACCGAGGTGTTTTCACATCAGCAATCACTGGCGCAGTGTCGGCAGTGGCTGGATAACCATTTGCCGAATGCCAAGCGAACTGCGGTCAATAGTAATACCGAGGCGGCAAGATTGGCATCGGCCCATAAACACGCTGTTGCCATAGCAGGCGTTGTTGCTGCTGAAATTTATCAGCTGAATATCATCGAAAAAAATATCGAAGACGAATCCAATAATACCACCCGCTTTATCATTATCGGACAGCAGATATCGACGCCAACGGGCAACGATAAAACGACTTTAGTGGTTTCTACGGGTAATCAGCCTGGTGCATTGCATCGGATACTGGAGCCTTTTGCCCGTTATAACATTGGCATGGTGCATATCGAATCCAGGCCATCTCGCCAGGGATTATGGGATTATGTGTTTTTTATCGATATTGAAGGCCACTGTGAAGATAACGATGTCGCTAAGGCGCTGGCTATATTGAAAACCAGCGTTAATATGCTCAAGCTATTGGGTTCCTATCCTAAGGCTGTGCTCTAAAATTACCTTCCCATTTTTCGGGCGGGGTTTAAACCGTCCTCAAACAGACGCTATGAATAACACTGATAAAATTTATAATCTTGCCGTGTCTGGCGTGCAAAAGTTGATTCCTTATACCCCCGGTAAGCCGATTGAAGAACTTGAACGTGAATTGGGGCTTACCCGGATCATAAAACTTGCATCCAATGAAAACCCTTTAGGGCCCGGAAAAAAAGCCTTGGCCGCGATACAGGCGACTTTGCCGCATTTGGCCTTGTATCCGGATGGCAACGGCTTTAATTTGAAACGTGCGTTAGCCGATAAATATGCTGTCGATATAAGCCAGATTACGCTGGGCAACGGCTCCAATGAAATTCTGGAGCTGGTAGCCAGGGCGTTTTTAACACCCGAGCTTGAGGTGGTTTTTTCGCAGCATGCTTTTGCCGTGTACCCATTGGTAACTCAGGCAGTTGGCGCTATGGCAGTTGTAGCTCCCGCCTTAAATTACGGTCACGATCTCGATGCGATGCAGCAGCGGATTACCGACAAAACGCGCTTGGTATTTATAGCGAATCCCAATAATCCCACCGGCACATTGCTGGATCATGCCGATTTGGAGTCATTTATTAAGGCCTTGCCGGATACTTGCATCTGTGTGCTCGATGAAGCTTATTGCGAATTTGTTGGTGACCAAAGCGCGGACAATTCCATAGCCTGGCTGAAAAAATACCCCAATTTATTAATTACCCGCACTTTTTCCAAGGCCTACGGGCTGGCCGGATTGCGTATCGGCTATGGTTTGTCCAGTCCGCAACTGGCCGACATCCTGAACCGGGTGCGCCAGCCTTTTAACAACAACATGCTGGCTCTGGCGGCTGCGGAAGCGGCGTTGACCGATATTGAACATCTGCAAAATACCCTTGCGGTTAATGCTCAAGGTATGCAGTTTATCACCGAAAGCTTTAAAAACTTGGGCTTGGAATGGATTCCATCGGCCGGTAATTTTGTGTTGGTCGACCTGAAACAGCCTGCGATGCCGATTTATGAGGCCTTGTTGCGCAAAGGCGTTATCGTCAGGCCGGTTGACGTCTACGAATTGCCTAACCACCTACGCATCACCATAGGTACGCAGGCGGAAAATCAGCTGTTTTTACAAGCATTGGCCGAAGTTATCCAGGTGTCATGAATACATTTAGGAATTGTGGGAGCGAATTCATGCCGGGCTGTCCTGCCCGGCACCCTACGGGCCAGTGCAAATCTGCTCCCGGCAGATTTGTCAGTCGCCCTTGGGCGAATGAATTCGCCCCTACAGCGGTCGGAAATAATGTTTAACCGGCTTTGCATTATCGGCGTCGGCTTGATCGGCGGCTCTATTGCCCGTTCTGCACGGCAACAGGGTTTATGCAATAACATAATCGGCTACGGTCGAAAGCTGGATGAATCCAATCTGCAAGCGGCAAAGCGCTTGGGTGTTATTGACGACTATACGCTGGAACTGGCGGAAGCCGTTCAAGGCGCCGATTGTGTGGTGATTGCCACGCCGGTCGCAAGCATTGAAAGCATTTTTTCTCAGCTTAAACCATTGTGGTCGGATAATGCGATTTATACCGATGTCGGCAGCACCAAAGGCAGCGTTATCGCCGCAGCAGAGCGTATTTTCGGTGTGGTTCCAGATAATCTGGTTCCTGCGCATCCGATTGCCGGAGCAGAACAAAGCGGCGTTACAGCCTCGGTAGACGATTTGTTTCTAAATAAACGCCTGATTATCACGCCGACCAGCAATACTCGGCCTGAAGTCGTGCAAAAAATCAAATACTTCTGGGAGCGGCTGGGGTCGTTGGTGTCGGTGATGGATGTGCAACATCATGACAGCGTGTTGGCCGCAACCAGTCATTTGCCGCATATTCTGGCCTTTGCTTTGGTCGATATGCTCGGTCATAAAGACGAGCAGAGCGAGATTTTTAAATATGCAGCAGGCGGCTTCAAAGATTTTACGCGGATTGCTTCCAGCGATCCGACGATGTGGCAGGATATTTGTGCCGCCAATAAAAATGAAATTATCCCATTAATTGAGCAGTTAAAGGGAGAATTGGATAAAATACAACGATTGTTGGAAAGTAACGATAGCCAGCAACTTTTT
>JAURVK010000121.1 GCA_030655535.1 Methylobacter sp.
CGAATACTTGGATTAAGGCGATTTCCTGCGAAGAACATACCCCAGCTATTCAACAATTAGAAAATAGTACACCGGTGACACAGAGTAGACTGATAGAATAGAACTTGTTCATTAAGATGACCGATAAAATCATTAAGACACCATAAAGTGTATACCGAACTTGGCTTCGGTCTTTTAAAAAACCCATTCAACCCCGTCGTGCAGTGCAATCCGTGTTCCATTCCTAAAGTCGGCATCCTGCTGAATAGTTACGTTATTTTTAATAATAAGTTATTTCATTAAGTATTAAATGGAGATTTTTATGCTCAAGAATGTTAGGTGGTATTTTTTTCTGATCGTTTTGTTTACTCAAAACGTATTAGCACAATTACCCGATTTTACCGAAATGGTAAAAACCAATGGCGTAGCCGTGGTCAACATCAGCACCACGCAAAAAGCGCTGCCTGAGGCTGAAAACGCCCGCGAAGAAGAACAGGCGCTGCCGGAAGGAATACCTCCCGAACTGGAAGAGTTTTTTAAACGTTTTTTAAATGAGCAGGGCGACGGCTATACTCCCAAAGATACAACGTCCTTAGGCTCGGGATTTATTATTTCACCGGACGGTTACGTGTTAACCAACCATCATGTCGTAAAAGATGCCGATGAAATTGTGGTCAAATTTTCCGACCGACGGGAACTGCTGGCCAAACTGATCGGCTCCGATGCGCGTACCGATGTTGCGCTCTTAAAGGTCGAAGCTAAAGACTTGCCTGCCGTGGCCATTGGCGAGCCAAACAAACTACAGGTAGGCGAGTGGGTTCTGGCGATAGGTTCACCGTTTGGATTTGAGCAATCAGTGACAGCCGGCATAGTCAGCGCCAAAGGTCGCAGCTTGCCCGGCGGGAACTATGTGCCGTTTATACAGACCGACGTAGCCATCAATCCGGGTAATTCAGGCGGGCCGTTATTTAATATGGAAGGCAAAGTCGTTGGCATCAACTCCCAGATTTACAGCCGTACCGGCGGCTTTATGGGACTTTCATTCTCCATACCCATGGACGTGGTGATGAATGTTGTCGATCAAATAAAAATCACCGGTAAAGCAGCGCACGGCTGGCTAGGCGTTCAGATACAAGACGTAACGCGAGAACTGGCCGAATCATTCGGCATGAAAAAACCGCAGGGAGCGTTGATTTCCAAAGTCCTGCCCGGCAGTCCTGCAGAAAAAGCCGAATTGCAAATCGGCGATGTTATTACCGAATTTAACGGTCAGCCGATTGAAAGCTCAGGTGACTTGCCGCCCATGGTCGGCATAACGCCGATTAATGAAAAAGCCACCTTAAAAATCATCCGCCAAGGTGAGATTAAAACCATCGATTTTAAAGTCGGCCTATTGCCGGATGAAATCAATAAATTGGCCGACGCTAAAACAGCGCCAAAACTGCCCCATAACCGACTGGGCGTTAACGTCATTGATTTAACCGACGCACAAAGAGAGGCTTTGCAGATGACTAAAAACGGCGTATTGGTGCAAGATGTCGCTAAAGGTTCCGCCAAAAACGCCGGAATTCAGCGCGGCGATGTCATTTTACGCATTCAGAACAACATCATCCGGGATGCAGCCGATTTCGAAAAAATCGTCAAAAAACTCCCTGCCGGTAAATCAGTTGCTGTTTTGATTCAACGTCAGGGCAGCCCAATATTTCTGGCCATTAAAGTGGATAAATAAACGGCGTAACTACAACGCAGATGACGCCGATTATTAAGATAAAAAACAAGATTTTTCTTGAGTTATCCGTATTTATCATATTCATCTGCGTTCCATTTTTCTGACTGCTGAGTAGTTTGATGACTAATATCAGTCGTACGCACACTATAACGTACGCTAGTACTTAGTCAATTTAGAAATGACGGGGGCCTGTAACCGTGGGGGCGGCTTTAGCCGCCCAGTGGCGACTGAAGTCGCCCCCACATCCAGTTGCTTAACCGTCAGAATAAAGTTGACTAAGTACTAGAACAACTCTTTTCAGGAATGTGCATCATTTAAGTGGCTGAGAGATTGCCAACTTACTTGATGCACGCTCCTAACGCCCCGCAAAATCCATTTCAACCTTCCCCTCGACCAGTTTCAGGTTGGCTTCGAACTCGGTGCCTTTAGCAGATTTAAAGCCTTTTAAGATCCCCGTCTCGCCCTTGCCGAGTAATTTTTTAGCCATCGCTACAGTGATTTTTTTATGCGCAACGGTTTTCCAGATCGTCATTTTGCAGCCGCTACGCCATTCGCTACAACTGTAGGCTTTTGCGGTTTCAATGATTTTTCCGTTACAGAGCGGGCAATCGGCAAGAGCTTCTTTTACGACTGGCCGCGGCCCTGACTCGGCTTTGACATAGCCTGTTTCGCCCTGTTTGTTGAGGGTCAGTTGGGCATTGAATACTTCATCGTTTAGCTTGATCGCGTATCCGTGCAGGGTTCGGGTGTTTTGCAACAATTGGCAAGCCATGTCCCGTGTAACCGGCACGCCATACATCTCTTTCCATAGCACAAACCGGCAACCGGCTTTCCAGTCGCTGCAACCGTAGCCTTTCCTGCCTTCGATGATGGGTTTTTGGCACAACGGGCAGTCGCCGAAGCGGCTTTGATCGTAAAGCGGCTTGTCCGACTCGTCTTTTATTTTCTGGGTAAATTGAATGATTTCGGCCATGAATTGGTCGGGGTCGTAATCGTTGTGTTCTATTTTTTTGAGCTTGGCCTCCCATTCGCCGGTCATGGACGCAGACTTTAACCTGTCGTCGGCGATGATGGAAATAAGATGCCGCCCGGAATCGGTGCTTGACAGGGTCTTTTTTTGCCGTTGGATATAGTTGCGCTTGATTAACACCTCGATAATCGAGGCTCGGGTTGCCGGGGTGCCCAAGCCTTTTTCCTTTAACGCTTCCTTGAGTTGTTCGTCGTCGCAGGTTTTACCGGCCGATTCCATGATGCTCAGCAAGCTTGCTTCGTTGTAAGGCTTGGGCGGCGTGGTTTTGCCCTGATTGATCGACGGCCGTTGCGGGCCGGTTTCGCCCTTGACAAAGTTGGGCAGGATTTTTATCTCGTTCCCACGCTCCGCGTGGGAACGCTGACCAGCCGCATCGTTTTTATACAAGGCCTGCCAGCCTGGCGATTCGATAATCGTGCCGGCGGTTTTGAATTTTACTGCGGCTGCGGGGGCGACGCAAGGCGCCCTTTGATCAACAGGTTTCTCACTGACTGGGCGACTGAAGTCGCCCCCACAAACCTCTCCTACACAAACCTCGCCTAGAACGGTAGTAATTTGCTTGATACAAGGCGGATAAAACGCCGCAATAAACCGCTGAACTATCGCTTCATAGACTTTGGCTTCATGACCCGACAGCGAACCCGGCAATGCGGTCGTGGGGATAATGGCATGATGATCGGTGACTTTGGCGTCATTGAATATGCGACTGCTCAACGTCAGTTTATCCAGATCGAGCGGCTCAATCTGCTGCTCAAATTTAAAGCGTAATTTTGTCAACAAGGGCTTCATTCCCGGCTTCATATCGTTAGTTAAACAACGACTGTCGGTACGCGGATAGGTGATGTGTTTTTTCTCGTATAACTGCTGGGCGCAGCTTAAGGTTTGATCGGCAGTCAGACCATGGCGTATGCTCATGTCTTTTTGCAGATCGGTCAAATCGTACAATAACGGCGGGCTAAGCGTTTCCTTCTTGCCCTTCACGTCGGTAATCTGAAAATCCCGTCCCTCGATTTGGCTTAGTCGTGTTTCTGCATCGGTTTTGTGATCGAATCGCCCGCCGACATAGTGAAAATCGGCATCCCGGTACAGGGTATGCAATTCCCAAAAATCCTTGGGTATAAAACTACTGATATCCGAATCTTTTTGTACGATCAGCGCCAGTACCGGCGTTTGCACCCGGCCTATCGTCCATAAGCCGCCTTGCCGACCGAACTTCAGCGTATACAGCCGGGTGGCATTCAAGCCGACTATCCAGTCCGATTCGCTGCGGCATTTGGCGGCGCGATAAAGTCCGTCGTAAGCACGGCCTTCCTGCAAGCCTGCAAAACCTTTGCGTATCGCCTCGTCGGTTAAGGAGCTGATCCAAAGACGTTTGAACGGTTTATCGATGCATCCTGTCCAGGACAAAATATACCTGAAAATCAACTCCCCTTCCCTACCCGCATCGGTCGCGCAGATGATTTCGTCGGCCGCTTTGAACAAATGTTTGATGGTGTTGAGCTGTTTTTGCGCCGAGGCATCGCCTCTGGCTTTCAAGCCGAATGGTTCGGGGATGATGGGCAGGGATTCCATCGACCAGCGTTTCCATGATTTGTCGTATTCGTCCGGTTCTTTCAATTCGACCAGATGACCGAACGCCCAGGTAATTTGATAGCCGTTGCCCTCAAAATAACCGTCGCGTTTGTTGTTGATTCCCAGGCATTTGGCGATGTCGCGGGCGACTGAGGGTTTTTCGGTCAGAATGACTTTCATAATCTAAGGTACACCTGCATCGTCCCCACGCCCAAGAGGCTGTGAAAAGTTTTATCCAAATCGAGCTGAAAAAATTATTTACCACAGAGAGCACGAAGGACACGGAGAAAATAACCGCATTCCTTCAATGCATTAAAAACTTCGTACTCTCCGTGTTCTTCGTGGTTATTTATTAGATCTATGCTAAAAACGAATCTTTCACAGTCTCCCAGGCGTGGGAACGATTAATTAGTTGATAATCTTGTAGCACGGTAAATATTTCTTCCCCGGCAATTTCATCCGGTGTTGCGCGACAAATGAGGCCAACAACGAATCCATCAGCGCCATGATGTCTGCATCGCCGCAAACTTCGAAATGACCGTATTGTTCGATGGCGCGTATGCCCTCGTTTTTTACATTACCCGCCACGATGCCGGAGAACACCCGGCGCAGGTTCGCGGCGAGTTGATGATTTTCCTGATCCTTGTGCAAGGCCAGATTTCTCATGTTGTCATGAGTCGGTATAAACGGCTGTTGAAAGCCATGGTCGATTTTAAGCAGCCAATTGAAATAGTAGGCATCGCCATTTTCTTTACGAAATTGCCGTACCTGCTGAATGCCTGCTTGCATTTCCCGAGCTACCAGCACCGGATTATCAATAATGATTTTGTAACGCTGTTGCGCCGATTCACCCAAGGTGCCTGCAATAAACCGGTCGATTTCCTTGAAGTACTCCTCTGAACTGTCTGGGCCGGTAAATATCAGCGGAAACGGCATGTCTTTATTATCAGGATGCAACAGAATACCGAGCAGATAAAGTATCTCCTCCGCCGTACCTGCACCGCCGGGAAACACCACGATGCCATGCCCGGTACGAACAAAAGCTTCCAGGCGTTTTTCAATATCCGGCAGGATAACCAGATCGTTGACTATCGGATTAGGCGATTCGGCGGCAATAATGCCGGGTTCGGTTATCCCCAAATACTGGCCGTTTTTTATCCGCTGTTTGGCGTGACCGATGGTGGCTCCCTTCATCGGACCTTTCATCGCACCCGGCCCGCAACCGGTGCAAATATCCAGGCCGCGTAGCCCCATCTCGTGGCCGACGATCTTGGTGTAATCATATTCCTTGCGGCTGATAGAATGCCCGCCCCAGCACACCACCAGATTTGGCGTAGTCATCGGGCGAAGAATATTGGCGTTGCGCAAGATATGGAATACGGCGCTACTAATGCCGTCCGAACTGTCCAGATCAAACCTCGGGTTATTATTGATCTCGTCGCTGACGTAGATAATGTCGCGCAGCACCGCAAACAAATGTTCATTGATACCTTTGATCATTTTGCCGTCTACAAAAGCATGAGCGGGGGCAGACTTGACATCCAGCTTGATTCCGCGCTGCTCCTGGACTACGCGTATCTCGAAATCGGGATAGCGTTCCAGCAATTCCTTGCCGTCATCCATGGTGCTGCCGCAGTTTAATACCGCGAGCGAGCAATTGCGAAACAACCGGTACAACCCGCCCTGACTGGTATCTAGCAATTTGGTGACTTCGGCCATGGACAACACATCCAGACGGCCTTCAGGGGTGATTCTTGCGTCAACTACTTGGTGTTTCATGATATTCCTTATTAATTATGTGCATGTGATTACCCGTAATCACACTATTTTTGTTCATTCGGCATTCATCGAATGCCGGATATTCTTTAGCTCGGATTAACCATCACGGACTATACGTATGAATACCATCGCTAAAAAAATACTGCTCGTCGGTTTTGCGCTGCTGCTTTCCGCTTGTGCCCATTATCCACAACACCATTCGTATTATCCTGATAATAGAGGTTATAGCAGCGGATATACCGTTGTGCACAGAAACTATTACGGCGAAAGACCGAATCATTATGAGAGCGGCCATGGCAGCGCCTATTCTCCATATCATGACGACCATGACGACCATGACGACCATGATGACCATGACGACCATGACGACCATGACGACCGTAGAAACCATCATTAACGGCTAACCAATCAATACCTTTGTCTAATTAGCACGAAACCTCAGCCCGCACCGGCATGAATCGCAATTCTTAACGTAGAGCGTACCGCAGCCAGAGGAGGCGCTAAAGTTAAGCTCCGATATCATCCCGAACTGCAAAAAAGGCGCACACGGCAAAACCTCGGCTACATCATATTGCCATCAATTCCCTGTGCTTTTTAATCACACCCGGCTGAAACAGCTTACTAATCAGCATCCTTAATCCCTGCTGAAAACACCACATTATAAACTTTCAATGGCTATACGGGGGATTAGTCTCTATAATGCAACTCCTAGTAGACAGTACTCCATACAAACGTGAGACTTCTACTGTAAGTTTTTCATGTTATTCAGCACTTTTCAGAAATTCCATTCGCTTTTCTCTTTAAATTTGCCCAGCATGATTTTCAATCAAACATTTTCATTGATTTATATATAGGTAATTTATATGGCAACAGGTACTGTTAAGTGGTTTAACGAATCTAAAGGTTTCGGTTTTATTTCTCCTAGCGATGGTAGCGCAGACGTGTTCGTACACTTTTCTGCAATCGCAAGCGACGGCGGTTACCGCACTTTGGCTGAAGGCCAAGCGGTTAAGTATGACGTAGAATCAGGCCCTAAAGGCCCACAAGCATCACAAGTAAGCGCAGCTTAAAACCGCCTTACGTTCCGACACACAACCCCGCATTAATAACACGCGGGGTTGTGGCATAACCGGTTAACCCGGATCATCAACTCACCCCCTAATTTAGGACATGTCTTTTGAAACGAATTTTTGTAGGAAACTTACCTAGCGAAGCCACTGAAGAAACTGTACAGGCTTTATTTTCCGAATACGGAAAAGTCCGCTCCATCCAACTTATTTCCGATATATTTAGCGGAAAATGCCGAGGCTTCGGTTTTATTGGAATGGAAGGTCACGAAGCAAGAGCCGCGATAGCCGCACTCGATGGCAATCTCTATTGCGGAAAACCTTTAAAAGTCAAATTTGAAGATACGACTGCCGGCAAAAATGGCAGACGCAATTAAAGCATTAACGACACTAGCCCCCACTATCAATCTGATTGACTCAGCTGCCTTAGCAGCAGACACAGGAATATAGCTGAGCTATCTGGGCGACCAGACTATCCGGTCGCCCCCAATGCTCGTAACACTAACACTTCCAAGCAACAACACTAAAGCCCGTATTTTAAGGGCATACCCACTTTTCTACCCCGCTCCACTCTTTTACTCCTCGCTTTACCCGAAAACACACGGTTATTAACCAAAAAATTATTGTAAAAATAAAGCTTGACAACAAATTTGTGAAATCGCGTTTTCCACAGGCGCACATAATATCTATTTGTTTGAGTCGCACTCGTTTAAAAACCACCATTACCCTATAAAAATCGCCTATAAAACCATCATAATCTAAGCTAAGTTATTGATAGTTAAAATTATGAGCCTAGCTAGGCAGGCACTGACTACAATCTGACCGATTTAACAAAAAAGCTTAAGAAGTGAATAGTTAGCACATTTATTTTCAGCTTACCCACAGAGTTATCCACAGAAAATGTGGATAACCTTGGATTGCATGAAACTATCTTTCCTTATTCACATTTACTCCCATCTGAGTCAGAAACCGTAGACTTTAAAACCCTGTAGCCATAGGCTAACAATGGACTTGTGTTGTCTAAAAGTAGACTTTCCACTTAAGACGGGACAAATCGGAGTACAGGCTTTGCCTGTTCGCAAGCAGAGCTTGCACTCCGCATGGCCTAGGCCATTCACACTGTCCCGCTTTGCATGGGAAGCCTAAAATTGTACGGTTTTACAGTAAGACAGGAGTAGATCACGATGCAAAATCTATCCTTAAAGTAAGCCAGTGTGACGCACAAGGCAATTTTGAGTTTCATAAAATTCCTTCTGGAAATTGGGTTATTAGAGTAAATGTTAGTTGGAATGTATACTCTGTTGAATCTATACCATTACCACGTAACAATTTTTATTATACAGCTACCAACAAACAAGGTGGTGCCTTAAGAAAAGTAATAACAGTTCAAGATGGAGCAGTAAATAAATTTATTATTTCAGAATAAATTTTTTGAATTATAAATTTAACAATTATTTTTTATCATTGCAGTTCTCCAGGTTGAGTGGGATGTTAGCTATCCCAGCGCTTAAAAATCAAAGAAGTATTGATGCCTCCAAAAGCAAAATTGTTACTCATCACATAATCGCAATCGAGCTTTCGGAAATCCTCTTTGATGTAGTCCAGCCGGGCGCATTCAGGGTCAATGTTGTCAAGATTAGCCGTGGCATGAAACCAGCCTTCATTCATCATATTGACCGCCACCCAGGCCTCCAGCGCACCGCAGGCGCCCAGCGTATGGCCGGTAAAGCTTTTCAGCGCACTGATCGGCGTTTTATCGCCGAATACCGCGGCGGTCGCATGGCTTTCGGCGACATCGCCATGAGTTGTCGCCGTGCCGTGCGCACTGATGTAACCAATGGCGGATGCGTCTAATTGCGCATCTTGCAAGGCCAAACGCATCGCAACCTGCATGCTGCCGCTGTCAGGCTGGGTGACATGCAGGCCGTCCGAATTAGTGCCGAATCCCGCCAATTCGGCATGAATATGAGCGCCGCGCGCCAAGGCATGTTCCAGCTCTTCCAATATCAAGGTACCTGCGCCCTCGCCGATGACCAGACCATCACGATCACGATCAAACGGCCTGGGACTTTTATCCGGCGTCTCGTTGCGAAGACTGGTCGCAAACAAGGTATCGAATACTGCGGACTGGATGGCCGAGAGTTCTTCCGCCCCACCTGCCACCATCAGTTTTTGCAGGCCGAATTTTATCGCCTCATAAGCATAGCCTATGCCCTGACT
This sequence comes from Methylobacter sp., assembly GCA_030655535.1. GTDB lineage: Bacteria > Pseudomonadota > Gammaproteobacteria > Methylococcales > Methylomonadaceae > Methylobacter_A. Next base: position 9,377 of record JAURVK010000121.1, read on the forward strand.
GCCCGAGGTACAGGCGCTCGAGGTTGTGTAAATCCTGCCGTTTATACCAAAAAACAGGCCGATATTGACCGGGGCGGTATGACTCATCATCCGGATATACGAGGTGGCGTTCAAGCCGCCGATGGCATGATTGAGCAGCATATGGCCGAACTCGGCGATCGCATCGGGACTGCCCGATGAACTGCCGTAAGCAATGCCGGTAAGCCCGCCTTTAAGGCAGGGATCATGCAACAAACCGGCATCAATCAATGCCAATTCGGTGGCATAGGTTGCCATTAAGGCGATGCGCCCCATGCCGCGAACCTGCTTACGCGAATAATGCTCGGGCCGGGTGAAATCGGCGGGCGCACCCAAGCGGGTATTCAAACCTTGATATTTGTCCCAGTCGGGCATGAATCGAATACCGGTAGACTTGTTTTTAAGGCGCTCGGCAACCTGCGGCCAGTCATTGCCTATCGGCGAAATCCCTGCCATACCGGTCACTACCACGCGCTTTAACATAAACCACCATTGACGGAAATGACCTGCCGGGTAACATACGCGGCATCGTCGGACATTAAAAAAGCCACGACCGCAGCGACTTCTTTAGGGCTCCCTATTCTACGAGCCGGAATCATTTTTTTGATTTCCTCCAGCGGCAACTCACTGACCATATCCGTTTCGATAAGACCCGGAGCGACACAATTGACCGTGATGTCGCGCTTTGCCAATTCCAAAGCCAGCGCCTTGGTCGCGCCGATAATACCGGCTTTTGCAGCACTGTAATTGACCTGCCCACGATTACCCATCAAGCCTGAAACCGAAGATAAGGTGACGATCCGCCCAGGCTTGCGCCGTCTGACCATCGGCATCACCACCGGCTGCAACACATTGTAAAAGCCGTCGAGATTACTGTGAATCACGCTATCCCACTGTTCGCCGGTCAGCGAAGGAAAGGCGTTATCGTCAGTAATACCGGCATTACACACCACGCCGTAATAAGCGCCGTAGCTTTCAATATCCCGATTGATTTGCTCGCTGCATTGGGCGCGATCGGCAATATCGAATTGTAAAATCCGGGCCAGACGGCCCAGCCGCTCGATTTCGGCTTTGACCGCCTCGGCTTGCGCACGCTGGCTGCGGCAATGGATGACCAAATCAAAGCCTTGCTTGGCCAGATATAACGCAATGGCTTTACCGATACCTCGACTGGAGCCGGTCACTAAAACAGTTTTATTCATAATGTGCTCATGTGTTGTTTTAATAGTTCATCTCGTTTCCACGCGCTACGTCACTGCCATTAAGTTAAGAATTTAATATAGTGTGGGGGCGAAATTATTCGGGCTTTTTTATT
>JAURVK010000124.1 GCA_030655535.1 Methylobacter sp.
AAAACTATGTCAAGTTAATACGATGAAGGCTTGGCTTCTAAGCCAATGAAATTGAACTTGGTAGCTAACAGAGTTCTGTACTCTACACATAGTTCGGAACTACACATAGGGGTCGCTATGTTAATCTACACATAGCGACCCAAAGGAGGCGGCGGATGTTTATTGTGAAAAGTAAAAATGTAATTGTCAGGTATATTTTGTTTATAAGTTCAGTTTGCTTGGGGCGAGCGACGCTACGTTGGCGGAACAGATTGATATTGCTGATGTGCAAGTTGCTGCGCCACTTTTTAAATCCGCAACCGGCGGACACTTTAGTTAAGAGGAGAATGGTCATTTCATTTGCAAAATTAGTTGCCTTGCTCGTTTTATTTTCGACAGGATTGTCGGCTTGTGCCGAGTTTAAAGAGGCAGGAAGAACAATAGGCCATACGACTCGCAATGTTACCAGAGAAATTGGGCATGGAACTAGGGACGCCGCCAAGGAAATCGGGCATGGTACGAAACGCGTAATCAATAGCATTGGGCAGGAAACTAATGATGCCGAGAAGCCGTTATCTGATGATGAACAATAACGTAGCCCATTCCGTGCGTTGTAGCCCGACATTCTGATACCGTGTATTTTTTATCGTCTCTTGTCCAAAAAATAATGCATCAAGCCACAGCCAGACGGTAATAGAGTTCGGCATTATCGGTTAATTTAGCAACCACTTTCGCATCGAGATGGCCGGTTGCAACGCGCGACTGTAAATCGTTGACAATATATTCAAGAGTCATGGTATGGCGATAAGGCCTTTGTTGCGCTAAGGCCTGGAAAATATCGGCAACGGCAATAATGCGGGATTCCAGATCCAGTTCTTTGTTGCCGTTTTTAAACGGATAACCGTCGCCGATCAAGGTTTCATGGTGGAATCCGGCCCATACCGGAATCTTTGAGTCGTCAAACACGCGTTGCAGGATACGGAAGGTATCGTAGCTATGGCGGTGCATGGCGGCCTGTTCCTCCGGCGTCAGGCTGTCCGGTTTGTCGATGATGTCTTCCGATACCCGCAATTTGCCGATGTCGTGCAACAGTCCGGCGATTTCAACCTGCTCCAGTTCGTAACCTTTAATGCCGAAATCCATAGCCAATTGCCGGGCGATTTGCGCTACCCGTTGCGAGTGCTCATCGGTGTACGGGGATTTGGCGTCCACCACTCGAGAAAACAGCCGCGCCAGTTCTTTGAGTGCAGGAATATCAAGCAGGATCGCTGGAATATGGCTGCCGATGTTACGTAAATCTTCATCCAGATATTCGGGTTCCATGGCCAGCCAAAAAGCCTCGACATTAGCGATTTCGGCAAAGGCGTCCACCAGCTCCGGCGCAAACAATACGCCGGACAGCATTTTGATTTGCGCGATAATCGCCGGATATTCGATCAGAATCCGGTCGCTGTTCAGGAAAGGCACTTGCAGCATATCGATGCGATCCGCCAGATACAGCAGATTGGCACGCAAGCCAAGGCGATGATCGACAGACGACTCCAGCAGTTTTTCCCAGCGGGTGTGATGGTAGCGAATCTCGGCGGACAGATGCGCCAACGGCGGACAGGCCGACAAATAATCGGCGCCGCGGATGCAATGATCCTCGGCGCCGTCCCATTCCAGTGTTTCTGTGAGTCGGCGGTGTTCATGGATTCTGGAAACCCCGCAATCATGCAGCATGCCGGAGTAAAGGATGGACAGGCATTCAAGTTCGGGCCAGTTCAGGTGCCGGGCAATGGATCTGGCCATGATCGCCACCCGTTTGCCGTGTCTGACTTCGTCAATTCCTACCAAATCCAGCGCGCAACTTAAGGTGGTAATGGCGTTATGTATATCAACATGTTGCAGTTTCATGGCGCACGGAACTCTGTTTAGTGACAAAACGGTTCGATGGAAACGCCCTCGATTTTGACACGCGAGGCGATAATTGTCTTTAAAAATTTGTGGGGCAGATAATGCCTGCCAAGTTGACGGGCAGAATCCTGCTCGTTAAAGTGAGTCGACTGATGTAATAAATTCCCGTAACTACTCAGCCATCGATTAATAGAACGCAGATGACGCAGATAGATATGATAAACGCGGATAACTCAGTAAAAATCTTATTTTTATCCTAATAATCCGCGTTATCTGCGTTCCATTTTTCTAACTGCTGAGTAGTTAGAAATCCCCTTGCGGACCGTTCCTATTTCTGGATATTATCCCGAACCAAACAACTGCCCGAGGCGACTTTTCAGGCATTGATTGAGCGGGAAAAAGTGCTGGGTTTTGCAACCGACAAGCTTATCTTTACCAAACATGATTAGCTTTTCGGCCTACGGATTACGGCCTTTCAAGTTATAATCCCATAACCTCGACTCTTCTGAACTCATGTGCATAACACCTTGTCGAAACTGGATAATCTGTTCGTATGAATAAACCGGCAACCCCTCGCAAACGCGCCAGTGTCAAGCTGGAGACTACTGAAAAACCAAAACCCAAGCCTCGTACGACACGGAAAACAGTAAAAAAAGCGCTACCCAAAACGCCGGTTGGCAGTTTCAAACACAGATTGCTGATGATCAGCCTTGAGGCGTTAGGTCTGGCGATAACGGCGGTTTCTGCAATCATGATTTTGTTGGGTTATTCGGCCAGCTGGTTTTCCGGCACCCGTTTTTTCAGCAGTTTATTACCGTTTGCAATCGGCGTATTGGGATTGATTGTTGCGGCGGCTATGCTGCTGATAGGTTGGTGGAAGCTGCGTAAATGGTTGCAGGGCAGGACGGCGGTATTGACTCCGGTTCTGGCTATCGGCTTTGCGCTGGTTATCGGCTGGTTTGTGATGCAAAACCATTTTACTCAGGCGTTCGGACACTTTCGTATGCTGGTCGGTGGCAAGCAGGAAGCCGGTCGGGTTACATTGGCTCATCAGGTTTATGCGGCTTACCGGCGTTATAATTCGGCTCAATTGTTGAAGATGGTTAATCGTGCAGAGGCCTATAATTCGGCTATTGCAGAAGCGGCCGAGGCATTCGATATTGACCCCAATCTTCTGCAAGGCATTGCCGCGACAGAATCCTCTTTTCTGCCCAGAGACAGTCAGGATGGCGGACACGGTCTGTTTCAAATTACGCTGGTGCCTAAAGCTATCATGGAGCAGGCCGGTAAACGGCTAGAGGTGAGCAAACTTTCACTGCTCAATCCGCGACACAATGCTTTTATTGCTGCCGCCACATTAAAATATTATCTGGCCGAGATGCGCAACGATCTGTTTTTAGGCTTGCTGGCCTACAATATCGGCCCTGCCAACGGTGGACTTCGGTTTATCATGCAGCAGTATGGCGCGACCGATTTTGTGACCATCCAGCCTTATTTGCAGCAATTGCCCCGCGATTATCCGATTCGGGTTTTATCTCATGCGCTCGCTTTCAGGCTCTGGCAAAAAGAAGGAAAACTGCTCGTTTATGAAGAAGGCGACAATGCCATGCGCATCCAACGTATTGGCATTCCCGGGTTGCAAGCGGAGCTTTAGTTAAGAAAACGCGCAATTAATCAGGTTTAAGGAAAATGTAATTGAGTATTGAACAAAGAGCATTCTTACATTTCCTAGCTGAAGACAGAGGTCTTTCGGACAAAAGGATAAATCGGCTAATCCAGATCACTCATATAGAGGTCTTCAAGCAACTTTCTTTCTTCTTGTGTCAGCAAAATCAGGGAATGTTTTTTTTCGGAACGGCGTTGCTCGGAAAGCTGTTGCAACCGACGCTCAGCTGCGCGCCTTTCATTAGTGCGTCTGTCCGCATTGCGACGATCGGCTTTTGGCCAAGCCAGATAATGATTTTTTATATTTTCCACCCATTTCGGCGACCCGAATGGGTACGGGATCTTGCGTCTGTCGGCCACGCGTCGAGTCATTGACGACCGGCGCGAGTTACGCCGGAAATCGTATAGGTTCATGTTTCGTGGCCTCCGCTGATTTGTTCTTGCTGTGCTAACGGCTGAATAGTAACTATAACGCTATTATTTGATTTTCAATCGTTTAAGTCTATAAGTTTTCATACCTATTCAAGTCAAAAAGCCCTGAATTTTCAGGCTGTTCATCGTGGTATTTTTTATTAAACCAATCGTAATACTGCCATATCTCAGGGTTGGTGCGGCGAATGCCGTAAAGGCCGTAAAACAAGTCCGCATCGGTACTGGTTGAGCTGTGTTTTAGCTGATCAATAAATCCTGTCAGCTGCGGCTGCGGCACACCGAAAAATATATTGGGGTAACTGCCGAGAAATCCCGGTACGACGGTAAGCGTATCTTTTTCCGGCTCTCTCCGTAGGTTTTCACCAAAGATGAACGATACATTCAGTAGCTTTTGATTGCGGACCAAAGTGTAGACCGGGTCTGTTGCAGGATCGGCCGTTTTGATGCGTAGAAAGGATACTTCCGGCAAGGCGGCAATTTCTTCGCCTTTTAAATCAGCCAGTTTGCGCATCATGGTGTCAATCTGTTGTTGAACCGGTGTCGCATCGGCGTTATTGCATTGCACTTGCGGGCAGCGGTTGATCAAATCGGGTTGCCCGGCGGCTCGTCCCAGCTGTTGCTGTAGATTTTGAAAAAATTCATGTTTGTAATCGGAGCTTTGATAGCGGAGTGCCGGTTCCTTGTCGGTATTAAAGACGGGCGTTTCAAAAAAGCTGAAAATCTTTAAATCGATACCCTCATACCAGCTGTCGTGCATCGCTATGCGTCGTTTGATCGGGATAAATTTCAGGAAATTGTTTTCAGCTTCCATGCGTAAGAAATCCATATACAGACGCGTGGCGATTTGATGACCTATCGTTCCGGAGACATTGAACCCGGCGGCCAGCAAATAATGTATTCGTTCAAATACGGGATAATCAACGACCCAGGCGGTTAATGGCGGCTTGCCCATGAGTCCCTTAATAACGGTGGCGCTGTCAAAGTGGCGGAATACCGTTAACAATGCATTCTCGTTATCGCCGTCGCCATCCCAGATCAGGTTCAAATCAACCGGTTGCTGAAAATGGTCGGTGAATATTTCTTTGTGTTTTAGATAATGCCGTTGCAATTGATTGTATTCCCGCCATTCAAGAAAGCCGATATTTTCTCCGTCAGACGCGGGCATTTGCAGGTACTGATTATTTTCGGCCAGAAATTGGGTGTATTGCTGGTTAAACTCAGGCTGAGGTTTTACAAAGGCAACCCAGAACTGATCCCGGATAACATTTAGCGAAGCCTGACCGCGGCATACCGGACCTTTAATAAATCCGGAAAAAAAATACTGGGCATCATCCAGCAGGAATTGGTATCGGGATACCGCCGGTAATTGGCTAAAGGTTTTAAACGGATTGGCGGCAGATTGCCGTTCATAACCCGGCAGTTGAGTGACGCTGAATTTGGGTTTTAAAAACAGTTGTTCAAAACGCTGCATTTTGCGGTCGCTTAATTCATAAACAAAATGATTCTTATCGACTAGGGTCGAGGTAACGGGACGCAGTCGGTAATAAAATTTTGCCACGCCGGGGCCATCGAAAGGGCGTACGCTTTTAAGTTCATCGACCGGCTGTCCGGAGGACGTTGCCGAACGGACCAGCTTATAAAATTCATTAGGGGGATGGCCTTTAAAATGCAGATCGCCGATATACAAATGCTCGTATAGATAACGGGCGCTCAGTTGCTGTTTTAACGATGGGCCGTTAAGAAACTGCTCCCATTTTTTAATTTCAGCGGCAGATCGGGGCGATAATGGCCGTGGAGTTGCATCGGTTTTAGCGCCTTCCTTTAGCCAGTTTAACAGCGTGCTTTCCTGCGTTTCGGAAAGCGGGGGCAATCCGTAAGGCATTCCCCAGAGCGTGTGATCTTTTTTGTGCTTATTAAATTCCTCAAGTGTTGGGCATTGTAAAGAGCGCTCCAAGGCCAGTTCTATGGATTTCGGTAATTTACCCTCGGCAGGCAACGGATGGTCGCGTTTTAAGGTGAGTAATTTTGCGACCAGCGAGTTGTCGATATTGCTTTCAGGCGATGGTGCCTGTTCATTCAGTACCGGGAAAAACTGTTTTTTTCTCCAACCCGCCGGGCTGGTTTCATCGATGAACAGTCGGCTGGGTTCTACGGCCTTAATGCGCTGATGATCGTAGACGGGGTTCTTGGTAGCGCCTCTTTCCAAGCCTTCAAACGAGCTTAAGTTAAGCTGGCACGGGGAATCGTAGCAGGAATGGCAAGCCACACAGCGGGAGTCGAGGATGGGTTTGACATCGTGACTATAAGAAACCTGATCGGCGGCCAGCAGCGTTACATCGGTAAAGCAGCAAGCAATAATAAAAAATATATACAAGGCAGTGTTGTTAATCATTTTCCGTCTTCGAATCCTGTCGATGTTACGTTAGGGAACGATAATTAAATAACGCAACCCGTTGTAAAAAAAACGGGCAACTGATTACTCGATTGATTTGCAGTTCAAAGCCAGCTTTGAACTCCGACGTTAAGGGAGTCCAAAGCTGGCTTTGGATATGGCTGAGCACTTGTTCAAGTTATTTAATTTCCATTCCTAGGTAATTGTTCAGTTTCGGAAATTGCCTCTCTATTCATGCTGTCGAAAGAATTTGCCGATGTGAACCGATTGTAGGGGCGACTTTATTCGTCCCGGGCGAATGAATTCGCCCTTACAAGCTGACGACCCTCGAATAGTGCGGTAACCAGCACATAAAGCAGCATCAATGCCGCGGACAGTAACCAGGGCTGCCAAGTAATCAGCGTCAATAACTGTCCGTGAGCAAAATACAGGCCGATGCCCAGTCCGATATAAGCCAGTACGCGTTTGACCTCGTAATCCACCGGATAATACTTTTGCCCCAACAGGTAGGAAACGATAGCCATGCTGGCATAACAGGCCAATGTCGCCCAGGCCGAACCGACATAGCCGAGCAGCGGTATCCACCAGAGATTGAGTACGATTGTCAGCGCCGCTCCGGCTAAAGAGACCAAAGCGCCCAGCAAGGTTCGATCGGTTAATTTATACCAGATGGACAGGTTAATATAAATACCCAGACAGAGGTTGGCCAGTAGCAGAATCGGCACGACTTCAAGTCCTGCGCGGAACTCGTCGCCGACAAAATATTGAAAGAAATCGATAAATAAGCTGACCAGCAGGAAGATGAATACGCAGAAAATGACAAAAAACTTAAGCACGACTGCGTAAACTTTGCGGGCATCGCTGTTGCCTGCGTAAGCAAAGAAAAACGGTTCGGCGGCATAACGGAAGGCCTGAATGAACAGCGACATCAAAATCGACAGTTTGTAACAGGCGCTATAAATCCCCAGCATCTTCATGTTGGTCTGGACATCGTAAGGCAGCAGGTATTTTAGCAGGACGCGGTCGAGCATTTCGTTGATAATGCCGGCGAAACCGATCACCACCATCGGCAATGAATAGCGTACCATACGGCCGAATAGCAGCCGGTCAAAATCCCAGGCAAGGCCCGATAACTGCGGTGCAAGCAGTAAAAACTTGAATACGCTGGCCATTAAATTGGCGATAAAAATATAGCCTATGCCTATCGCGGGGTTGTAGATCAGCGCTATCCACGATCCGGGGTTTTTTGCGTAGGCCTTGGGGCAATAGATGATGAAAAACAGGCTTAGCAGCACGGTTAGCAGTATCTCGATGATCTTGATGCCGGCGAAGCGGAAGGCTTTATTTTCGGCTCGCAGCCTGGCAAACGGAATGGCTGCAACCGCGTCCAGGATTAAAATCAGGCTAAAGCACAAGACATATTCCGGGTGATTGGCGTAGTTTAGCGCGGCCGAAAGTTGAGTGTTGACCAGCAGTATTAGGGCAAAAAAGCCGATATTGACCGGCACCACGAACAGCAGCGCCGTTGAATAGGCGACATCACGGCCGGTGTGTTCCTTGTCGCGAAACCGGAAATAGCCGGTTTCAAAGCCGAACAGCAGCAACACCGAAAAAAATCCGGCGTAGGCGTAAAACTCCGACACCACCCCGTATTCGGCCGCCGTGAAATAATAGGTATACAGCGGCACCAACAGGTAGTTGAGGAAGCGGCCGAAAATGCTGCTAAGGCCGTAGACTGCGGTTTGCGATGCCAATTTTTTTATAATGCTCATGGCGCGAAATTATACATGAACGGGGTAGGGGCGCGGTGTTTATGCCTGAAAGCGTAAAGGATGGATCTGGTTTTCACTGGCTAAAAGCGCCTGCCGTTGGTTAGAGACAGACCGTAGCGCATGGGACTAGGCGGGTTAATGAGATTCGACTGATTCTGCAGCGCAATCAGGTCTGGTTATCATTCATCCTTGGCATAAAACCACATTTGATAAATGCTGAGCAAGATTTGCAAGCCCATTGAAATCCCCATTAACGCACTGCTGGCAACGACTACGTAGGCGAATGAAGGAATGGATTTGGTAATAAACCACGACAGGACATCCAATAACATCGCGGCAAAAGGGATGACGACGGCGACTCTTTTGACGAGTACATTAATGTCGCAAAGCAAGAAAATCTTGCCGATAAAAAACAGAATAAAGGCAATGCCGAATAAATGGATATGGGAAACCCGGATCAAACGCGGATATGATGCGCCTCCGGAATGTGCCACTTCGGATATGCCTGCGTAATCGGTTAAATCGGGCAGGGAAGGGTTAATGGCGGGTGTATGGCACTTGATGCAGTCACGGTTTAAGATGGGGGCGATTTTTTGGTCATAATCCGGTTCATCGGCACCGTCCTGTATCCATTTTAAGATGACGTCCTTATCGTTTTTATATTTCAGGTTGGGTTCCATAATGCCGTTAATGGCTGAACCTAAACGCGTCTGGTCATTTGAGCCGTGATAATTAATGGTCACGTCGGCAACGGATAGTCCGGCGACACCGTCACGACCCTGATGGGTGTAATACAGATTGCTCAGGGCAACCAGATAGCCGAGTCCCACTGTTAGCAGGAATACGGTGTTTAAAATTCTTTCGCTGACGGAAATATTGCGGAAGCGGGTATAAGATTCGGACATGATTGTTTGTGAATAGTGGCTATGGGCAGGGTGATAAGGGTTGATGTCAGGATGAACAGCGCCTTGATTGTAACGTTGCAATGACTTGATGTAAAAGTTTACTGCGGTGTAAAAATGAGGGGTAATTCAATAAACCGCCTTTCAATTACCATTGTTGCTTGTGAGTGGTTATAATTGGCCGCACACTATGCTGATCATAGGCGCAGATTTTGATCCCCCCTTTGCAGTATGGGCAGGTTTGGAACCGGCCCTTTATGTCCCCTTTGTGGGTACAACAATCCAACCGAAACAGAGATGTAATTATTTTGATGTTAATACTGATGCCAGAATGCTTGAGTAGTTCCGTAATGATAGTACCGGGAATTTGTTCTGAGGCTAATGTCTGGTAAAGCTTCTGCACCTCCTTTATCAAAAATCCTTGTAGGCAATGAACATGCATAAACGAGCGATTTCACGGTTGCTGCTGCTTTATATTTTGGGCGGATGTATCGTCATCGGAATATCTGTTACCTTGCTGGTAAAAAAAGAGGTACGGACCTCTACCTATCAGTCGCGTTATCTGTCGGAAATAAGCAAGCAATTAAGCTCGGAACTTAAACCGGGACACAGTTCGGCGATACGCTATCCGGATCATGGTCCTTATGATCAGCGTTTGGGTTACACGCTGTTGCCGGGCGAGATCGCCCGCCTGGAAAAGTCGGGGTACAGCGTGACTATGCAGGCATCTATTTCACCGATGATGAGCCGGTTGGTTGATGATTACGGCCTGTTTCCCATCTATCAAGAGAAAACCCAGGCCGGGCTTCGCATTGTCGATCAAGCCGACCGAACGATATTTAGCGCTGTCTATCCCACCCACGGTTATGCCGATTTTAGTGCCATCCCGCCGTTGGTGTTGAATACCTTGTTGTTTATAGAAAATAGGGAGTTGCTTGATGAAAATCACAAAAATATTAATCCGGCGGTAGAATGGGATCGCTTGGGCTTTGCCGCATTGCAAATGATGGCGCGAAAACTGGGCGCGGATCTCAACGTGCCGGGCGGCAGCACCTTGGCTACGCAATTGGAAAAGTACCGGCATTCGCCGGATGGCTATACCGAGTCAATAACGGAAAAGCTTCGTCAAATGGGCAGCGCGTCTCTACGCGCCTATTTACTGGGGCCGGATACGCGCGAAATGAGGCGGCAAATCGCTCTTACTTATTTGAATTCCATGCCGCTGGCTGCGACGGCGAAATTAGGCGAAGTACATGGTTTGGGTGATGGCTTGTCGGCCTGGTTCGGAGCCGATTTTAACGAGGTTAACCGGCTGCTCGGACCGATTGCCATGGATGACGGGAGTGTCGCAACCGGTACGACTGCAAGGATGCAGGAGGTAGAGCAGCGCATGGAGCAGTTGCCGAGGGAACCGCTACAATCGCTCAATTCAACTGAGCGGGTTGCCCCGAAACAGGCACAAGCTTACCGACAGGTGCTTAGCATCCTGTTGTCGCAAAGACGGCCTTCCTATTTATTAGGCACGGGTTTCAACGTATTGCAAAATCTTACCGACAGTTATTTGCGCGTACTGGCAGAGCAGGGTGTTATTTCAACCTCGCTACGGGATGCGGCCTTGCTCGTCTCTACAGTTCGTAATCCTACCCCGGATAAAATAGCAACCAAATTCATGTCCGAACAAAAAACCCAAAATGTGCTGCGCGCTCGTCTTGCCAGGACCGTGGGGGTAAAATCCAACTATGAGTTGGATCGTCTGGATTTGACTGCTAAAACGACACTCGATTACGACGCACAACAGGCGATCAAGCAGGCCTTACGCCAGTTAAGCGAGCCTGATAAGGCCCGAGCCGCCGGGATACTGGGCTTTAGAATGCTGAATGAAAATGTCGATCTTACTTCCATAGTCTATAGCTTGATGTTGTTTGAGCGTGGCGAAAAAGGCAATCTACTGCGTATTCAGACCGATAATTATGATCAACCGCTCGATATTAGTGAAGGCGTACGGCTGGATCTGGGGTCAACTGCCAAGTTGCGGACAATGGTGCATTATCTGGAACTCGTTACCGAGGTCTATCGGCAATATAAAGACCAGTCAGCGCAGGAGTTGAAGCGAATCGAACTGCACCCGCGCGACTATTTATCGGCATGGGTCATCGGTCAGTTACGGGTAAATCGACAAATAAATCTGGAAGACTTGCTTAACCAAGCGCTGGATCGCCGCTATTCTGCCAGCCCGTACGAGGATTTTTATACCGGGGGTGGCGTACATCACTTTAATAATTTCACCACGGCTGAAAATCAAAAAAATATGTCAGTGCGGGACGCGTTGCGCGATTCAGTCAATTTGGTGTTCATTCGGTTAATGCGTGAACTGGTTTATCATCACCTTTATAAACCGGAAGGCATAGCGCGATGGCTGGAAATATCGGATGACCCCCGACGCCTGGAATACCTGGAACGCTTTGCCGATAAAGAAGGTCAGGTCTATTTAAGACGTTTTTATGACAAATATACCGGCAAGCCGGTCGAAGAAATTATGGATTTGCTTTCCCAGAGAGTTTTTGCCAAACCGTCACGTTTGACCATGCTTTACCAAGCCGTTTACCCGGACGCAGATACCGATGCGTTAAGCCGTTATTTGAATGAACATTTGAGTGCCACTAACTTGGATGCAGAAGATATTGAGCAACTTCGTCAGAAGTATTCACCGGCGAAATTCGATCTGCAAGATCAGGGTTATATCACCAAAGTTCATCCTCTTGAATTATGGCTGGTCGGTTATCTGGTTCAGCATCCCGATGCCACTCGCGCAGAAGTTATTGCCGCCAGTGCCGTGCAGCGGCAGAGCGTCTACCGGTGGCTGTTTAAAAGCAGCAGAAAAAATGCCCAGCAGCGGCGCATTATGACCTTGCTGGAGGATGAGGCTTTTAAGCAGATTCATACCGCATGGGATCATTTAGGTTATCCGTTCGGATCGTTAACACCTTCTTACGCGACAGCCATCGGCTCGTCGGGCGATCGTCCTGCGGCATTGGCTGAACTCATGGGTATTTTGCGTAATGACGGCATGAGATTGCCGGTAGTCCGGTTTGACAGATTGCATTTTGCCCAGGCGACACCTTATGAAACAGTGCTGGATAAGTTGCCCGAGCAAGGCCAGCAGGTACTTGCGCCGGAAGCTGCAAAAGTGGCGCGCGATGCGCTAATCGGTGTGGTCGAGGCAGGAACGGCAGGGCGGCTCAAAGGCGTTTACAAAGGCGTAGACGGCAAACCGCTGTCGGTGGGCGGAAAAACCGGAACCGGAGATCATCGCCGGGAAATATGGGGAGCCCGGGGGCGCTTGATTGATACGATATTCATCAGCCGTTCCGCCACCTTTACGTTTTTTCTTGGCGAACGTTTTTTTGGCGTCATTACCGCTTATGTGGAGGGGCCGGATGCCGAGCGTTATCACTTTACCAGTTCGTTGCCGGTACAAATAATCAAGTTTTTGGAGCCCGCGTTAGCCCCTTTGGTGAATAGGGCACAAGATGGAGGCGCTTCCAAGATGTTGGTGAATTTAAAAACGGCAGCAACAGGCAAGGGTACGGCTTTGGTATCCACGCCTTAGCCGATAAAGTCAGCGGGATCAGCTTGTGGTGCCGCTGAAACTACTAAGACGTATCATTGAGATAAGCACTGGAGACTGTGAAAGTATTCATATTTAGAAAATAACCACGAAGAACACGGAGAGCACGAAGTTTTTAATGAGAGTGTAAAAATTTCCGTGTAAACCGCCGTTAAAAAATCTCTGGAAATCGGTCCTCGTAGAGAATCATAAACTGATTCAGGGCGGGCTTCCAGTCACGGATCGGCATCGACCATTTCTTG
>JAURVK010000126.1 GCA_030655535.1 Methylobacter sp.
CCCCACAGTTACAGGAACCTGTCATTTCTAAATTGACTAAGTACTAGTCAGGCGAGCCTGCTGTTAAGGCTCCCACATTTGCCTAGTCGACGATATTTTCTATCGCCAGCAGGATCAATTGCGGTTCTCCGGTCTGGCCGATGATGCTGCGGGCATTGAGCTGCATTTTGCGGTGACCGATGGTGGGGAAATGATGCTCTACCTGATAGTTTTCAAAAGCCTGGTTGTGCGACAGGACGGTTTCCAGAAGCTCGCGCAAGGCGGAGATGTTCCATTGACCGCTGCCCAGTTCGTAGATTGGGCGTCCCACGGTCTCCTTAGCGGTCACTTTAAAGTTTTGGTAAAACGAGCGGCTGGCGGTGACGACCTTCAATTCGTCATTGAGCACAATAAGCGGCTCGCGCACCGTATCGACGATGGCTTCGGCCAATAGCCTCGCTTCCTGTACCGCTATAGCCCGGGTGCGTTCGGTGATATTGGTGAAGGTCAGCACCACGCCGTCGATCATGTTTTCCAGTGTCCGGTAGGGCTGGACGCGTGCCAGATACCAATTGTCATTCCCCGTTTTTACTTCACGTTCGATAGGTACCAGATTATCGAGAACGGTATGGGCGGCATCCAGCAGGTCTTCACCTTCCAGTTCGGGCTTGATGTCGCTCAGTGCGCGGCCCACATCCGAGGCAACCAGGCGATAGATTTGTGTCGCATCGCGCGTAAAACGCCGGATGATCAGGTTTTGATCGAGGAAGATGGTGCCGACGTGGATGTTGTCGAGCAGGTTCTTCATGTCGTTTTGCATGTCGGCCAGTTGTACGATTTTGGCCTGTAGTTCGGAGTTTACGGTGACCAGTTCTTCATTGATGGATTGCAATTCCTCTTTGGAGGTTTCCAGCTCTTCATTGGTGGATTGCAGTTCTTCATTAGTGGATTGCATCTCTTCGTTAGTGCATTTAAGCTCCTCGTTGGATGCGAACTGTTCCTCGATGGTGACCTGGAGGTTTTTTTTGGTGTAGGCCAACTCGCGCTCCAGTTCTTCGATATGGCGCATTTCATTCGGTTTGGAGCTGCGCTTGATGCGCGTCGGTTTGCCGAATGTCGGATGCGTTATGTCTTGAAAACTCACCAGCAGCAGGTTTTGGTGATTATTCGGATTAGGCAGGGGACGTACGCAGAGGAGCACAGGGTGAAAATCGCCGTTGGTTTTGACCGACAGTTCCTGATTCAGGGTCGGTGTACCTTGGTTGGCGGTCGAAATAGCGGAGCGCAGTTCCAGTTGCAGGCCTTCCCGCGCCATATCGATCATGTTGAGTGTGGCATGGCCGGGCGCGGGGCGCAGGTATTTGCCGGTCTCGCCATAGACGTAGAGGATATTGCCCTTGAGATCCGTCACCACCGAGGTGGGTGCGTAGAATTGAAGCAGCAGGCGTCGGGTCAGTTCGGCCAAGTTGGTCTCCCTGGCGGATTTTATGATGTCTTCCGACGTTTTGTGAGCCGGTGCGGCAGTCCAGTTTAAATTGCTGGCCAACATGGCACGGGTTGTGGCGGCAGTGGTGGCGGCGCGGTAAAACTTCCATTTGCGGTTGAGCGGCGTAAACAGTTCGGTATGATTGCCGATGCCCTCCGACGGCGACAGAAACAGCACCCCGCTCGGCTTGAGTGCGTAATGAAAGGCAGTGATCAGGCGGTTTTGCAGTTCCGGCTCCAGATAAATCATCAGATTGCGGCAACTGAGCAGATCGAGCTTGGTATAAGGCGGGTCCTTGATGATGTTCTGAACGGCAAATACCACCATTTCGCGAATTTCTTTTTTTACTCGATAGCCTCCGTCTTCCTTAATGAAGAACCGGCGCAGTCGCTCAGGCGTAACATCCTGCGCGATATTGAGCGGATAGTAACCGGCGCGGGCGGTGGTAATGGTGTCTTCGGCAATGTCGGTGCTGTATAGCTGCACTTTAAACTCGTAGCGGTATTCATCCATCAGCTCGCGCAACACCATCGCAATGGAATAGGCCTCTTCGCCGGTGGCGCAACCCGCCGCCCAGACGCGGAAAACGTAGTCCTCCGATTTGTCCGCAAGCAGGGTCGGCAGGATGTCATTCTTAAGCACGACAAAAGCTTCCTGATCGCGAAAGAAGCTGGTGACATTGATCAGCAGTTCCTTGAACAGCGCCGTTATTTCGGATGGGTGCTCCTTAAGGAAACGGGCATAGGTTTCGGTGTCCCCAGTGTTGTTCTGCGACATGCGACGCTGAATGCGGCGGATGATGGTGCTTTTTTTGTAGAGTGAGAAATCGTGACCGGTGCTGGTGCGTAATTGCAGCAGGATGCGATTGATGCCGCTTAACGCAATCGGGGGGGAGGGGGGAGTCAGTGTGTGTATGCCGGAGATTAGCGCTTCCGGCATTTTCTCCGCCGGCAAAATATGGGCGACATAGCCTGCCTGGATGGCGCTGACCGGCATATCGTCGAATTTGGCGGTAGTCGGTTCCTGTACCATGGTGATGCCGCCGGCGCCGAGGATGGCGCGTAATCCCAGCGTACCGTCGGTGCCGGTGCCGGACAAAATGATGCCGCAGGCCTTTTCGGACTGATCTTCAGCCAGCGAACGCAGGAAGGCGTCGATGGGCATGCGCTGCCCGTGAGGCATTGTCGGTATGCTTAGTTGCAAGGCGCCGTGGATGACGGTCATGTCGCGGTTGGGAGGGATTACATAGACGCGGTTAGGCGAAATTTGCATTTGATCTTGTACCTCAACCACCGGCATGGTGGTGACGCGTTGCAGGATTTCTGTGAGGATGCTGGCGTGGCTGGGATCGAGATGGGAGACCAAAACGAAAGCCATGCCGCTATCGGGCGGGGCATGGCGGAAGAACTGCTCGAAGGCCTCCAAACCACCGGCAGAAGCGCCCAAACCGACTATCGGGAAGCCGTCATTTTGTCCATGCTGATTTTTCGAGCGCGCCGACGGGATCGGTTGGGTTTTTTTCTGGGTCATTGCAAGATGCTCTGTTTGCGCGGCATTGCGGCGGCGGGTTTGGGTTTGAGCGTTTTATCGAGGTAAAGTCAACTCATTACCGTATTGTCTTGAATTATACCTGATGTTACGCACTGTCTACGAAAGCTTAAAAAGCTTTATAGCCAAAGTAGGGCGTACCGCGCATGCCTTTTCTGGATTAGATTGACGCTTAACCTCGTTTCTGCCTTCTGGCGCGTGCGCTATTGTCTATTGAGCGTGCTTCGTTTTTGTGGTGTAATGCCACAGTTTTACGTCTTAATGCGCCTCTTGTTTTATTTGTACTTGAAATAAAAGGATGGGATCAAAGCAACTTGATTGGAGAGCAGGCTCACACTATGCAATTTAGTATTAAAAAAGGTTTGGATCTACCTATTACAGGAGAGCCCGAACAAGTTATTGAGGATGGCAATAAGGTTAATTCCGTTGCTGTTCTGGGGATGGATTATGTAGGCATGAAGCCTACCATGATGGTCAGTGAGGGTGATACGGTCAAGCTTGGCCAAGTCCTGTTTACTGACAAGAAAAATCCTGGCGTTATGTTTACTTCACCCGGTGCGGGTGTGGTGCAATCCATTAATCGCGGAGCAAAGCGAGTCTTACAGTCTGTTGTTGTCGAACTGAAAGGAACGGCGCAGGAGTCATTTGCAAAATACAAGGCTTCGGAATTAAATGATTTATCGGTAGAACAGGTTAAAGAAAATCTGCTGGCGTCCGGATTGTGGACGTCGTTGCGTACGCGTCCTTATGGCAAAATTCCTGCTGTAGACAGCAAGCCCCGTTCTATTTTTGTGACTGCAATCGACACCAGTCCGTTAGCGGCAAACCCTGCGGTTATCATTAAAGAGCGCGGCGATGATTTTGCCAATGGTCTGGTAGTTATTGCCAGGCTGACAGAAGGTAAGACTTACGTTTGTAAGGCGAACAACGCCGACATTAGCACCGGTAATGCACCGGTAACCACCGCCGAGTTTTCAGGACCGCATCCTGCGGGACTGCCAAGCACCCATATTCATTTGATTGATCCGGTCAGTATCAATAAATTCGTCTGGCATCTGGATTATCAGGCGGTGATGGCCATCGGCGCATTATTTACCACCGGTAAAATCAATGTCGAACGCGTGGTGTCATTGGCAGGACCTACCGTTAAAAAACCACGGTTGATTCGTACCCGTGTCGGCGCTAATACCCATGATTTGGTTGCGGGTCAATTGCAGGGAGTCGAAAATCGGGTGATTTCGGGTTCGGTATTGTATGGACATCTGGCTGCAGATTGGGCGGCTTTTCTGGGTTGTTACAGCAACCAGATTTCGGTATTGCAAGAAGGTCGCGCTCGTGAATTATTCGGCTGGATTGTTCCGGGTAAAAACAAATATTCAGCGCTTAATGTTTATACCTCCAGCGTTGACCGTAAGTTTGATCGCAAATTTCCATTAACAACCGATAAAAACGGCAGCAACCGGGCGATTGTTCCTGTGGGCGTTTATGAAGCCGTTATGCCGCTGGATATTTTGTCTACACCGCTGTTAAAAGCGCTGGTGGTTGGCGATTCGGATCAGGCTCAATTATTAGGCTGTTTAGAGCTTGATGAGGAAGATGTTGCCTTATTTACGTTTGTGGATCCTGGTAAACATGATTTTGCTCCTGTACTGAGAGCGAATTTAACTAAAATTGAGAAGGAAGGATAATGTCGCCTAGAGATATTTTAGATAGCATAGAACCTCATTTCACCAAAGGTGGGCGGTTCGAAAAGTATTACGGTCTCTACGAGATGGTGGATACTTTCATCTATACCCCGGCTGATGTAACGCGCGGCACCACGCATGTTCGTGACGGCAATGACCTGAAACGAACCATGACTTTTGTGGTCATCGCGACGTTTTTTTGTATTTTGATGGCTTGGTATAACACCGGTTATCAGGCCAATTTAGCCATGGAAGCGATGGGACTGGAAAAAGCCCAGGGCTGGCGCAGTATCCCGATGATGATCTTCGGCTACAGTACGATGAATCCGTTTTCCAATATGGTTCACGGCGCGTTGTATTTTCTGCCTATTTATATAGTGACGCTGGCTGTCGGCGGTGTGTGGGAAGTCTTATTCGCTACCGTTCGCGGTCATGAAGTGAATGAAGGTTTTCTGGTATCGTCAATGCTTTATACGTTGATTATGCCGCCCGATATGCCTTTATGGCAGGTGGCGCTGGGCATTTCTTTCGGTATCGTTATCGGCAAGGAAGTCTTCGGCGGTACCGGTAAAAACTTCCTGAACCCTGCGTTGACTGGACGGGCATTTTTATATTTCGCTTATCCGGCCTCTATTTCGGGCGATTCCGTCTGGGTTGCCGTTGACGGCTATACCGCAGCGACGCCGTTAGGTTTGGCGGCAACTGGCGGTCTTGAAGCGGTTTACTCGGCTAATTACAGCTGGCTGCAAAGCTTTTTCGGTTTTGAACCGGGCTGTCTTGGCGAAACATCAACGCTGGCAATTCTGATTGGCGCAGCATTCCTGTTATACACCAAGGTGGCATCGTATCGCGTTATGGGCGGCGTATTTGCAGGCATGGTAGCGACCTCGTTGATGTTCAACATCATCGGCAGTGACACCAATCACATGTTTGCGTTGCCTTGGTACTGGCATTTGACGATGGGCGGTTTTGCTTTCGGTATGGTTTATATGGCAACCGACCCGGTCAGCGCAGCAATGACCGATACCGGTCGGTGGGTGTTCGGGGCATTAGTCGGGGTTATGACGGTATTAATCAGGGTTGTTAATCCGGCATTCCCGGAAGGTATTATGCTGGCAATTCTATTTTCCAACATGTTTGCGCCTACGATTGATTATTTTGTCATTCAGGCCAATATTAGAAGAAGGATGAAACGTCATGCTTAAATGCGAACAATTCAATAAAATTTGCGTCGCACTGGATAATTGCGAGCATTACCAAAAATTCAAAGTTTACAAGGATAAAATCCTTGCCTTAGGCAATGATAGTTTGGAAAAAACTATTGCTATTGCGGTTGCGCTTTGTCTGGTTTGTGCGGTTCTGGTTTCATTTTCTGCAGTTGCCTTAAAGCCTCTTCAAGTCCATAACAAAGAACTGGACATGAAAAAGAACATTCTCGATGTGGCTGGCTTGCTTCAGGAAGACAGCAATATCGATGCAGCGTTTGCGGAAAGAATCGAAGCTAAAATCGTCGATCTGGAAACGGGCGACTATGTTGAGGATATGAATGCCGCCGAATACGATCAACGTAAAGCGGCAAAAGATCCTGCTTTAAGCGTTGCTATTCCAAAAGATAAGGATATTGCCCACATCAGGGTAAAGGCTAAATTTGCGAAAGTCTTTTTGGTCAAAGAGGCCGGCGCGATCAAGTCAATTATTCTTCCAGTAAATGGTTATGGTTTATGGTCTACTTTATATGGTTTTCTGTCAGTAGATCCCGATGGACAAACCGTACAAAGCATCAATTTTTACGATCAGGCCGAAACGCCGGGATTGGGTGGCGAAGTGGTTAATCCTAACTGGCGCGCACTATGGAAAGGCAAAAAAATCTATTCCGAAACAAGCGCCGATATGAGTGAGCCGACGTTAAGCTTGATTAAAGGCGTGGTTGATAACGCCAAATCGGGTTCGCAATATCAGGTTGACGGTCTTGCGGGTGCAACCTTGACCAGTACCGGTGTCAGTAACCTGGTCAAATACTGGATGAGCAAAGAAGGTTTTGCCCCGTATTTAGCCAAAGTAAGAACGGATAAAGGAGTTTAATCATGAGCGCAATTTTAAATGATGAAACAAAAAAAGTATTAACCACGCCGCTGGTCAATGACAACCCGATTACTTTACAAGTTTTGGGTATTTGTTCGGCCTTGGCGGTGACTTCGCAAATGTCGACCTCGCTGATTATGGCGCTGGCGTTGACTTTGGTGACTGCGTTTTCCAGTGCGGCCATCAGTTCGATTCGGAATCATATTCCCGGCAGCATACGGATCATCGTGCAGATGACTATTATTGCCTCCTTGGTTATTGTGGTAGATCAGGTTTTGAAAGCTTTTGCTTATGAAATCAGTAAACAGTTGTCGGTATTCGTGGGCCTGATTATTACCAACTGTATCGTGATGGGACGCGCCGAAGCTTATGCGATGAAAAATCCGCCTTTAGAAAGCTTTATGGACGGTATCGGTAATGGTTTGGGTTATAGCTTGATATTGATTATCGTCGCATTTTTTAGAGAGACTTTAGGTTCCGGCAAATTATTGGGCTTCGAGGTTTTTCCTCTGACCAAAGATGGCGGTTGGTATGATCCTAACGGTTTGATGTTATTGCCGCCTAGCGCTTTCTTTATTATCGGCTTGATTATCTGGTCTGTCCGTCAATGGAAACCCACTCAAGTTGAAAAAGCGGATTTTAAAATTTTGTCGATTTCTCATGGTGAAGGAGGGCATCACTAATGGAAGCTTATATCAGTTTATTTGTTAAGGCCGTCTTTATTGAAAACCTTGCGCTTTCCTTCTTTTTGGGGATGTGTACCTTTATTGCAGTTTCCAAGAAAATTTCGACAGCGATGGGGTTGGGTATTGCCGTTATGGTGGTGCAAACCATTACGGTTCCTGCTAATAATATTATTTACCACACGTTATTAAAAGAAGACGCGCTATCCTGGATGGGCATTACCGGCGTGGATTTAAGCTTTTTGGCACTGTTAAGCTGTATCGGTATGATTGCCGCCTTGGTACAAATTCTGGAAATGATTTTGGATAAATTCTTTCCGGCTTTGTATCATGCTTTAGGCGTGTTTCTGCCTTTAATCACGGTAAACTGCGCGATTCTTGGCGGTAGTTTGTTCATGATTGAGCGGGACTATAATTTCGGGGAAAGTGTCACTTACGGTGTGGGCAGTGGTCTGGGTTGGGCGCTGGCTATTACCGTCATGGCAGGCGTACGTGAAAAACTCAAATACAGTGATATTCCCGCCGGTTTACAAGGCCTGGGCATTACTTTTATTACTGCGGGTCTGATGTCGCTTGGCTTCATGGCTTTCTCTGGAATCCAACTTTAAAAAGGTAGCGCAATGCTGGAAATTCTATTAGGGATCATTATTTTCACGGCTTTTGTCATAGCACTGGTATTCGTTATTATCGGCGCTAAAAGCAAACTGGTCGCTGAAGGAGATGTTGAGATCCTGATCAATAATGAAAAGAAAATTCATGTGCCTGCAGGGTCAAAACTACTAACGGCTTTATCCGATAATGGTTTGTTTGTTTCGTCAGCCTGCGGTGGCGGCGGTACTTGTGGGCAATGTAAGGTAAAAGTGCATTCGGGCGGCGGTGAAATTTTACCGACTGAATTAAGTCATATCAGTAAAAGGGAAGCGGCTCACGGTGAGCGCCTTTCTTGTCAGGTATCGGTTAAACATGACATGAGCATTGAAGTCGAAGACGATGTGTTCGGTGTTAAAAAATGGGAATGTACGGTTAAATCAAACCATAACGTTGCCACTTTTATTAAGGAACTGGTGCTGGAGTTACCGAAAGGCGAGGAAATCAACTATCGGGCGGGCGGTTACATTCAGATTGAATGTCCTCCGTATGTTTCCAAATACAGTGATTTCGATATCGAAGAACGGTTCCGTGACGATTGGGATAAGTTTAATATATGGCGTTATGTTTCTGAGGTAAAAGAACCGGCGTTACGCGCTTATTCGATGGCCAGTTATCCTGAAGAAAAAGAAATCATGCTGAACGTACGTATTGCGACGCCGCCTCCCGGTGCGCCGGATAGCGTACCGCCAGGTATCATGTCTTCCTATATCTTTAATCTGAAGCCGGGCGATAAATGTATTATTTCAGGGCCTTATGGCGAGTTTTACGCTAAAGATACCGAAAATGAAATGGTCTTTGTCGGTGGCGGCGCAGGTATGGCGCCGATGCGTTCGCATATCTTCGATCAATTACGCAGGCTGAAATCCAAGCGTAAAATGAGCTTCTGGTATGGCGCGCGCAGTAAACGCGAAATGTTTTATGTCGAAGATTTCGATATGCTGGACAAGGAAAATGACAATTTCGAATGGCATGTTGCGTTGTCCGATCCGTTGCCGGAAGATAACTGGACCGGTTATACCGGCTTTATCCATAATGTTCTTTTTGCAGAATACATTAAGAATCATCCTGCTCCGGAAGATTGCGAGTTCTACATGTGCGGGCCGCCGATGATGAACTCAGCGGTGATCAAGATGCTGTTGGATAATGGCGTAGAGCCGGAAAATATCTTCTTGGACGATTTTGGCGGATAAGAAGCGTAGGTTAGCTAACTCAACCTACACGAGGAGTGCGGCTAAGCCCGCTCCTCGTTTTTTTATTGCAGGCCTTTACAAATTTTACGAGGTGTTATCATGACTTATTTTTTAGTGACTTTTGTGTTTATGGCTTTTGTTATAGCTATTATGGCGATAGGTGTGATTTTCGGGAGACGCGCTATCAAAGGTTCATGTGGCGGTGCGGCAAACAACGCAAATTGTGTTTGTGTGGAAAAGTGTGATAAAAGAAAGAAATTGGAAGCTAATTTGAATCAAGGCTAGCGGCTCCCATCGTTGGGTGACGCCAAAGCTATAGAT
>JAURVK010000138.1 GCA_030655535.1 Methylobacter sp.
GCGCGAATAATTTCGCGCCCACAACAACGAAAATATCTTGGATTCTGTCAATGCTACCCCGGCCAAATAATCACTGCCGTCCTGAGCCGGTTCTTGCCGAAACTGGACATCCGGTCGAAATCCTCACAGGCAATAGGAATAAACTGGCAATCGAGTTCGCTTTGCCGTCCTTCTTCGGGATCCGGATCGTGCATGTACAGGCAGTCATCGTCGAAGCCGCTCATGACCACCCAGTGCGGGGCTTTTTTTCTATCTAGTTGAAAGGTGCTGATCAAAATCAACGGTATTGCCCCGGATTTGAAGGCGTTGATCAGGTCGTTCTGGCTGATATTGGCGTAATGTATTTTTATGCCTTGCTCTTGAGCTTCGCGCTTAAAGCAGCTATCGACCAATTCCACGACCTGCTTTTTTTTCTCATTGCGCACGCCGTCTATAAACAGCGTTCCGGTCTGGTTAACCCAGACTTCAACGGTAAATTGCCGCCGTTTTGCCGCCAGCGCCAGACCTATCGGGTGACAACCGCCATGACCCGAAGTCATAAATATAGTTGTGGCTTCACGCCACAGGTTGATTTCTTCTTCCTGCGAAGGTTGATAAGTCCTGTTCAAGCCGTGCATAGCCATCATCAGCGAGGCGGGGCCGCAGGTAAACGGCGTGGTTTGTCTTAACCAATGTACCGACCGGTGTTGTAGGGTATCGCGATAACGGCGGATGCGTTTCTGGTAACGCAACGCGTCTTTGTGGTCTTCATAATAATCGCGGTAGATGCCGAATTTTTTGTAGCCCAGCGTTTGGTAAAGGTTAATCGCCGAGGTGTTATCGACGCTGACTTCAAGGCGCAGATATAGCCTGCCTGCATCGGTGGCGGCTTGTTCGCCTGTCGACATTAGCAATTTGGCGACGCCTGTGCCTCTTTGTGTAGGCGCAACGGCCAGCGAATAGACACGAGCCAGCCGGGTGCCGGGGTGATAAATAATAAGCACATAGCCGCTAATTACTTTTTCCTGCTCCGCGACCAGCAAGGCGCGATGTTCTGTGCTTATCCAGTGTTTAAAACTGCGCCGACTTAATCGGTCGGTGTCGAAACAGGCGTTTTCCAATGCCACCAGTTGATCGAGATCGGTTAACAGGGCTGGGCGGATTAAAATGCTCAACAAGATACTCCGTGCAAGCCTTGTGCGATGACCTGTCTGGCGCGGAACAGCACCATTTCCCGCCATGCCTGGTCGTTGGGGAAAAAATGACGGCGCATGATTTTGCTGTGTTGCAGACGGGCTTGCTCGTTATCGGTTTGCGCCCACAATTGATGATCGCGCAGCAAGATTTCAAACAACTGGTCGGTGCTGAAGGTGCCGAATTCCAGAGTGATGTAGCAACTGCGGTCATTCATGATCGCGTGCCAGGCATAATCCAGCAGTCCTGTTTTCGGCACCGAGCTGGACGTGCCCAACAACGGCAATGTTACCGAATCGCCGTACCAGCTTTGGGCGGCACGCGTTCCGGCACTGTCCGGCTGATGGTCGCAAATAATTTCGCCATAGCCGTAAGAACCCAGGCCGGTGTGCAGGTCGATGACCGCCAAGTCCCGTTGTTGCAGGGCATATTTGCTCATCAGGTCTTCGCACACCAGCCTGCCGTGTGCGGGCGCTTTGCCTCCATAAAACGGCCCGGACGGATCGCTGTATTGTCCGGTGCTGATAGCTTTTTCCAGCGCCACGCGGCCATGTTGTTGTTTAAACTCGGCAAAGGCGGTTTTCCTTTGTAAGGCATTCGCTAAATACAGGGTATTTTTGAGCAAGTCATAGTCTCTGTTGTCAGGTAACGGCCTGGAAAAATCGACGACATTGCGGTTAAGGTCGACGCCGTTTGCATCGCAACGGCGCTGCCAGGCATAACCCCACGGCGTCAGAGCGTGGATCATTAACACCGCCGTATCGGCCGGAATAACGACTAAGCCCTCGGCAATCAAATCCAGTTGATCGATTTGTATCGCGCTGCCTGCAAAGCCCTCAATGCCGTGCGTTCCGCCGAGCAAAACCAGCACTCTTGAAGCGTCTTCCGGGCCGATCCAGATCGTGTCGGTAAGCAGCGTCTCGCCTTCAGGCCCGACGTCTTTGCATGGATAAGGCAGCCAATGTGTATGGCTGGGCAGTTTATTTGATTGGGCCAGCCAGCGTTGCCGACCGGCGGCATAGCTGTCGGGAAAAACGGCGGTATCGATAACGGCAAGAGGAAGACAATAAGACATGATGATCACCTGAAATTTTTTTTTAGCATAGCATGGTAGGTTGGGTTGATGCTGTTCCAACCCAACACCTGGATAATGTTGCGCAAACGAAAGAATTTTTACCACGCGGGCATGAAGAGCACGAAGATTTATTTTTCAATCCTCATAAAAACTCCTTGTGCAAACAACTGACTGGTTCCAGAATTAAGTCTCACCTTACTACAGGATCTTATTGTTATGGCGCGTACCCTTTTGGTGGTTGATGATCTTTCCGACTGGAATCCTTATTATCCCAGCGACCAAGTGATCACCTTTGAAACCTATCTTGCGACCGAGCAAGGCGAGTCGCAGCAGCGGGTGCGCATCATTAATCTTTGCGGTAGCTACCGGTATCTTTCCGATGGTTATTACTGCTCGTTGCTGGCCGAAGCCAGAGGTCATCACGTCATCCCTTCGGTTAAAGTGCTGAACGACCTGGGCAAAAAAGCACTGTACCGGCTACAGCTTGAAGACTTGTCGCAGACATTGGCGCGTGCATTTAAGACCACCGACAAGGATAAGGAAATAACCCTGTTGAGCTATTTCGGCACCACGCCCGATCCGGCTTTTCAGGACTTTGCCCGACTGCTGTTTGAACGCTTTTCCTGTCCGATTCTGGAAGTGACGCTGCGCTACCGGCAGCACTGGGAAATCATCGGCTTAAAGGCCGTGTCGAACCGGCATCTGGATGATGAAAAGCAAACCGTTTTTGCCGACGCGCTGGATAAATTCAGCAAAAAAGTCTGGCGCAAAGGCCGCGCCCGTAAAGCGGCGCGATTCGATTTGGCGATACTGATCAACCCGGAAGAAAAATTGCCGCCCAGTAATATGGGTGCGATTAAAAAGTTCATTAAAATAGGCAGGGAACTGGGTATTGAAATAGAACTGATAACCCAGCAACATTACGTGCGCCTGCCCGAGTTTGACGGCTTGTTCATACGCGAAACCACCAATATAGACCACCACACTTACCGGTTTGCCAAAAAGGCCGAGGCCGAAGGTTTGGTGGTTATCGACGATCCGACTTCGATGCTGCGTTGCACCAATAAAGTCTATTTGGCCGATCTGTTCCGCACCCATCGCGTGCCTACGCCCAAGACTTGGCTGCTGCACAAAGGCAATGCCGCGCACTTGGATAGAGTGGAAGCTGAAGCCGGTTTTCCGGTGGTCATAAAAATCCCGGACGGTTCATTTTCTCGCGGCATCGTTAAAGTGCACGACAGGAAAGAGCTGGAGCTCAAAGTGGAAGAGCTGTTTCAGAAATCCGCATTGCTGTTGGCGCAGGAATTTCTCTATACCGATTTCGATTGGCGCATCGGCATTTTCAATAATAAAGCCTTATACGCCTGTCGCTATTACATGGTTAAAAACCACTGGCAGATATACCGCCACGGCGAAAGCCGAACCGATTCCGGCAGTTTTGCTACCCTGCCGACCTTTGAAGTCCCCAAAGCCGTGCTGGACGCCGCATTAAAAGCGACCCTGCCGATAGGCAACGGCTTATACGGCGTCGATGTTAAGGAAAAAGACGGCAAAGGCTATGTGATAGAAGTCAACGACAATCCGAATATCGACAGCGGCGTCGAGGACAAATATCTGGGCGACGAACTGTATCGCTTGATTATGACCGAATTGCTGCGGCGCATGGAAAATCGCAGTAAAGGGGTATTAACGCTGTAGGCCGGAATAAGAATTGTAGGATGATGATATGGACTCGCAATTCGTAGGGCGCAATAGCGGTAGCGTATTGCGCCGCATGAACGACAGCATAAACGGTACAATACGTTAAACCATGATGAAACCCCTTATCATTTAGAAGGTCAATAATGCCAAACTATCGACGTTACCGCGTTCCGGGCGGGACATATTTTTTTACGGTGAATTTGCTGGAAAGATATTCTAATGATCTTTTGGTTCGTCACATTGACACCCTTCGTACCGTCGTTCAGGAAACCCGTAAACGTTGGCCGTTCCATATTGATGCGTGGGTTGTTTTGCCGGAACATTTACATTGCGTATGGACATTGCCAGCCGGGGATGATGACAATGCCAACCGTTGGCGAGTGATCAAACAAGGTTTTTCTAAGGCCTTGCCGATCACGGAAAGACGGTCGGCAGTGCGCGTTGCCCGTGGCGAAAGGGGTATTTGGCAACGCCGTTTCTGGGAGCATGTGATTCGGGATGATGAAGATTACGCGGCATATATCGATTATTGTCACATCAATCCGATGAAACACGGCTTGGTTAAACAGGTTGCAGATTGGCCTTATTCAACTTTCCACCGCTATGTTGAGGAGGGGTTGTATCCGTTGGATTGGGCAGCGTCCCCAAGCATTCGTTTTGTTGATGGCGAGCGTGGTTGAGGATTTTGCGAGATAGAGAGGCTAATCATGCGGCGCAATACGCTACGCTATTGCGCCCTACAGGTGACACCTTATTGCATTTTGGTTGGATGAGACGCTGGAATCTTTATCGGAAAAGGAGCAACAAGCAAGGAAGAATAAATAAACAATTCGATGCAATCGTAGGGCGCAATAGCGCAGCGTATTGCGCCGTTGAAATGCAGATTGCGACTTACCGCGTTCAAATCGGCTTTTAGTTGCAATCGATAATAGAACTGAAGAAATGCTAGTCGATGATGTATCGCACTATTTGATATACAGGGTTCTGGGCATTTCCTTTTCTGGAGGACAGAAAATAGATTTGTATCAAAACAAGGGACGTTTCCTTTACAAATATGCTGGTTCTTTCCTTGAACAAGCAACAAAAAAATGCTTTGAGTACACATTTCCAGAATCAGGAAGCATTCGAATTCCAAACACAAGAGGTCAAAGACCCAAAACATTTGAAATTGATTGCTTAGTTGGGAATGATGCTTTAGAAATAAAATGGAGGGATGCGACCACTGATGGTGATCACATCACAAAAGAACACAATAGAATTCAAGTTATAGCAGACGCTGGCTATATTCCAATTCGTGTCATGTTTTACTATCCTAATCGCCAGCAGGCTATGCGAATTCAACAAACACTAGAAACTCTTTACCAAGGAATTGGTGGGCACTATTACTATGGAGATGGTGCCTGGGAATATGTACGCGAAAGAACAGGTGTAGATTTGAAAGCTATTTTTGAACAAATTGCAAATGAGCGAGTTCCACAAGAGGCGGGAATTTAAGATGCAAGAAATATATCTGGGTGACTGCCTAGAAATCATGCAAGGATTAAAAGAAAATTCTATTGATATGATTTATCTTGATCCGCCATTCTTTACGAATAAAAGACATAGTTTAACTTCTCGAGATAGGAAATCGCATTATAGTTTTAATGATATATGGGATAGTCATAAAATCTATGCTGAATATATATTGGCTCGCTTAATAGAAGCGAAGCGAATTCTTAAAGATACTGGGAGTATATTTATACACTGTGACAAATCTGCTAACCACATTCTTAGACTTGTTGGCGAAGAGGTTTTTGGTGAAGAAAATTTTCTTTCTGAAATTATTTGGTTTTATAAGCGGTGGTCAAATTCATCAAACAATCTTACTCCTAACCATCAGAGTATTTTGTTTTTCTCTAAAACAAAGGAATATAAGTTTAATAAAATATATACCGAGTATTCTGAAACGACCAATATTGATCAGATATTGCAAAAAAGATCACGAGACGAACATGGGAAGGCCATTTATGCAAGAGATGTTGACGGAAGTATAATTTCCTCTGACGAAAAGAAGGGCGTCCCACTGAATGATGTGTGGGAAATTCCTTTCTTGAATCCAAAAGCAAAAGAGCGTACAGGTTACCCTACACAGAAACCTGTTTTGTTACTTGATCGGGTTATTGAAATCTCGACTAATGTGGGAGATATAGTTCTTGATCCATTTTGTGGTAGTGGTACTACGTTGGTAGCAGCAAAATTAAAAGGTAGAAAGTTTGTTGGGATAGATGTTTCACAAGAAGCTGTTGATCTTACAAAATCACGCCTTGAGACTTTAGTAAAAACGGAATCTGCATTATTGAATAAGGGTCGATTGTCGTATATAAATGTCGATGAAAAGTCATTGGCAATTCTTTCTGGTCTTGATATTTTGCCTGTTCACCGCAATGCAGGTATAGATGCAATTTTGAAAAGAAATTATTTATCAAAGCCCGTTCCTATAAGGGTGCAGCGCGAACATGAAACGCTTTCAGAAGCGGTTGGAAAATTATCAGCTGCTGCCAAAAGAAAAGGTGCCGAAATTGCTTTTCTGGTTGCTACAAATACAGAGCAGGATTTATTTGATTTTAAAGTTGAAAATTGCATTGTAAAAATAATTAATTCGCCCGCACTTGAAATTAATGCCGTTATTGAGCAGCAGGGTCAGGCTAACAAGTCGCGTAAAACGGACATACTAACTCGCACCGGCTAGGGCGATGTTCTATAGATATTTGCTGATTAACCCATGCTAGCTACACTCGTCCGCTTTTCCATCCGTTTTTACGGCATCGTCATCGCGCTTGCGGTATTGATCCTGCTCTGCGGCAGCTATCGCCTCGCCACGGCGGGTCTGGATATTTTTCCTGAATTTTCGCCCAAGCAGGTCATCATTCAAACCGAATCGCCCGGCCTTTCTTCCGAACAGGTTGAAGTGTTGGTCACCCAGCAAATCGAAACGTCGATCAGCGGCTTGATCGGCATGAAGTCGGTGCGTTCCGAATCCATCCAGGGCCTGTCGATTATCATCGCGACCTTTGTCGAAAACAGCGACGTATACCGCAACCGCCAGCTGATCAGCGAGCGCTTGACCACTCTGGCGGGACAGCTGCCGCTGGGCATTACGCCGGTTGCGATACCGCTGTCCTCGTCTTCCGCGACCGTTTTAACCATCGGTTTAAGCCAGGGCGATCAGACCGATTTGATGGCTTTGCGCAGTCTGGTCGACTGGACGATAGTGCCGCGCTTGAAAGCTGTCCCGGGGGTTGCCGATGTCAACGTGTTCGGCGGCGATATTCAGCAATTGCAAATTCAGGTCGATCCGCTGCAATTGCATCGTTTTAACCTGACGCTGGAGGACATTATCCAGGCCGCCGCAAAGGCCGGAACTATCCAGGGCGGCGGTTTTATCGAAAACAACAACCAGCGTTTCACGTTGCAGATGACGGGGCAGCCCGCCACGCCGGAGCAGTTTGGCAAAATCCTGGTCAAGCGGGATCAGGGGCGTAGCGTTACCTTGGGCGAAGTCACTACGATAGCCTATGCGCCGGAGCCGCCGATCGGCGCTGCGCAAATACTGAGTGAACCCGGTATCGTGATGATGGTGATCGGTCAATATGACGCCAATACTTTGTCGGTGTCCAAACAGGTCGAGCAAACGTTAAAAGAGTTCGAGCCGATTTTCAACAAACAGGCTATTAATTTTTACCCGCACCTGTTCCGGCCTGCCGATTATATCGAACGCTCGCTGAGCAATTTGTCCGGGCATTTGCTGATCGGCGGCTTGTTCGTGCTGATTATCCTGTACCTGTTTTTGTTCAATTTCCGCACCGCGTTTATTTCGGCGCTGGCGATTCCGGTGTCGTTGATCGGCGCGGTCATTGTGCTGCTGGAAACCGGGGTTAACCTCAATATCATGGTGCTGGGCGGCCTCGCTATCGCGCTGGGAGAGGTGGTTGACGATGCGATTATCGATACCGAAAACATTTTTCGGCGCTTGCGTGAAAATCGGTTGTCAGCCCGGCCGCTGCCGGTTGCCGATGTGGTTTATAGCGCATCGCTGGAGGTGCGCAGCTCAGTGGTTTACGCCAGTTTTATCGTCGCGCTGGTTTTTGTGCCGCTGCTAACCTTGAATGGCGTTGCCGGACGCTTGTTTGCGCCGCTGGGATATTCCTACATCCTGGCGATTTTAATGTCGCTGTTGGTGGCGCTGACCTTAACGCCGGCGCTGTGCTATGCGCTGCTGGGCAACGCTGTGATTGCCAATGACGATCCGCCGCTGATCAGGCGCATCAAGCCGCTATACCAGGATTTGCTAAGCAGGGTTTCCAGATATTTTAAACCGGTCGTAATCGGCAGTATTATCGTATGCCTGTCAGGCTTGCTGGCTTTTTTCAGTCTCGACAGCAAGTTCCTGCCCGAGCTGCGGGAAGGGCATTATATTGTCCACACTACCAGCATTCCCGGCACGGCGTTGCAGGAATCGATAAGAATCGGCAGCAAACTGACCGAGCAGTTTATGGCGATTCCCGGCATACAATCGGTAGCGCAATGGGCGGGGCGGGCAGAGCGCGGCGCCGATACCTACGGCAGCCATTACAGCGAGTATGAAGTGCGTCTGGAGCCGATGTCGGGAGCGGAGCAGCAGCGGATAAAAGACAGGCTGCGGGCGATCCTGGTCGGTTTCCCCGGTATTTTGTTTGAAGTCAACACCTTCTTGACGGAACGGGTCGATGAAACTATTTCCGGCTACACCTCGCCGGTGGTGGTCAATATTTACGGCAATGAGCTGAATAAACTGGATGCCAAAGCGCAGGCGGTCGCCGGGATTATGCGTGACCTGGACGGCGCTACCGATGTGCAGTTGCGTTCCCCGCCCGGCACGCCGCTGTTGCAAATTGTGCTGAATCTCGACCAGCTGAATTTTTGGGGGGTAATGCCCGCGCAGATTGTCGATACGGTGCAGGCAGCTTACGAAACCCGCGTGGTCGGCAAAAACATTCAGGGCAACAAAATCTATAACGTCGCGGTGACTATAACTCCGGAGTTAAGGCAGCAACCTGGATCGATAGCGAAGTTGCCGATCAGAACTCTGGACGGGACGATGATTACGCTGGATCAGATCGCGGAAATCAGGCACTCGGCCAGCCGCTACAACATTCTGCATCAAGGCTCGCAGCGGCGGCAAACCGTGACCGGCAATGTGATCGACCGGGATCTGGATGATTTTATCGACGAGCTTAAAGCGCGGGTATTAAAAGAAATTCCGTTTTCGGCGGATAGCTATCCCGAGTTCACCGGCGCGGCGGTTGAACAGGCGCAGGCGCGCAAAGAACTGATCCTGCATTCGCTGCTGGCCGGAGCCGGGGTGCTGATTTTCATTTATATCGCCATCGGCAGTATCCGTCATGTGTTGCTGACGCTGGCCAACCTGCCTTTCGCGCTGATCGGCGGGGTTGCCGCCGTGCTGCTGACCGGGGCTACTTTGTCGGTCGGTTCGGTCGTCGGCTTTGTGACGCTGTTCGGCATTACCGTGCGCAACAGCATCATGCTGCTGTCGCATTATCGTTATCTGGTCGAAGTCGAAGGCAAGCGCTGGAATCTGGACACCGCCATTCAGGGCGCGCAGGAACGCTTGCCGTCCATCCTGATGACGGCGCTGGTCACCGCGCTGGCCATGTTTCCGATCGCGTTCAACAGCGATAATCCGGGGCGTGAAATCATGGGGCCGATGGCGGCGATTATTATCGGCGGCCTGGCCTCTTCAACATTGCTGAACTTATTATTGCTGCCCGCCATTTTGCTGCGTTATGGAAAATTTAACTAGACGAAAGTGCATTAACCTAAAAAGTTCGGTCGGTATTGTATAGCTGTCTGTAGGATAAATAGCTTGGCTTCTGCAATCAATAAGCGCGATTACCCAGAATGAAGTAGGGCTGAAAAGCATCGCCCCAGATACATCGATTCGGGTAAACTATCCGTATCGAATGACCAAAAAACCTGACTCAAGCGCTCCGGCACGGCTCTGGAGCGTCATGAGCTGTGAAGTGGGAATATGCGTATTCGTATTTATCAGCCAAATTCGTGTCACCGTGTTCTGATTTTCTAACTGCTGAGCCGTTAGAAATAAAGTAAAATAACCGCTTTTTAAAATATTACTCCGTAGAAATTACGCAGACAAAAGGAATACATGAAGAATTATAAAATCGCAGTGCTGGCCGGTGACGGTATCGGCCCGGAAATTACTCGGGAAGCCATCAAAGTTCTTAAGCTTGTCGAACAGCGTAACGATGTTTCATTCGAGCTGATGCCCGCCGCTTTCGGTGCCTGCGCCTATTTCGAATTCGGCGATGCATTTCCGCAATCGACTATCGATATTTGCGACCAGGCCGACGCCATTCTTAAAGGCCCGATTGGTTTGAGTCATGAGCAATCCAAAACGATTCCGGTTGATAAACAACCCGAGCGCGGTGCGTTGCTGCCGATGCGTCGTCGTTACAACACTTATGCAAACTTTCGGCCGGTTTTTCTGCCCAAGGCTTTGGCCCATTTTTCGCCGCTAAAACCGGAAATCATCGGCGAGGGCATCGATATTATTATGGTGAGGGAACTGGTCGGCGGCCTGTATTTCGGCGCTAAGGAAACCGGTATTAACGAACAGGGTTTACGTTATGTCAAAGAAACCCTGGAATACGATGAACACCAAATCAGCCAAATCTTGCATCAGGCATTTAAACTTGCCAGCAAACGCAAGAAAGTGCTGCACAACATTCATAAAAGCAATGTGCTGAAATCCAGCGTGTTGTGGAATGAAATACTCGATGAAGTGGCTAAAGACTATCCCGAGGTGGAAGTTATTCATCAGCTGGTTGATTCGGCCGCGACCAACCTGTGCCTCAAGCCCACCCAGTATGACGTAATGGTCATGGAAAACATGTTTGGCGATATACTCAGCGATCAGGGCGGCGGCCTCTTAGGTTCTCTGGGCTTGATGCCGTCTGCCTGCATCGGCGATGAAAAAGCCTACTACGAGCCGTCGCATGGCTCCGCACCGGACATCGCCGGGAAAAATATCGCCAATCCTTATTCGATGATCGGTTCGGTTGCGATGATGCTGGAAAACAGCTTCGATATGGCCGCAGAAGCCAAGAATGTCTGGGATGCGATGCAAGGCGTATTCGGCGACGGCTACTCAACCGCCGACCTGTCCAAGCCGGGCAGCGGGGTTACGATGATCAGCACCGAACAGTTCGGCGACAAGGTTGTAGAAAAGCTGAGACAGATGCCAAAAGTACTATAAAGCAGGTCAGGCAACGCGGTATGCATTCCCACGCGGGAGCGTGGGAACGAGAGCAAATTATTTACTACAGAGAACACGAAGGACACGGAGAAAATAACCAAATTAATTCAATGCATTAAAAACTTCGTGTTCTTCGTGGTTATTCTTTCCTCGTTCCCACGCTCTGCGTGGGAATGCAGTCAAGGCAAACTGGCTATTACGGCCTACAATCTACAGCGCTATGTAACCAACATAAGCCCGGTAAGCCGCAACAACCGATAACATCAGAAAGATAGTTCCGCTGATCTTGTGCAACAATATTAACGGAACTTTTTGCAAAATAGTGCGACCGGCCAGGAT
This sequence comes from Methylobacter sp., assembly GCA_030655535.1. Taxonomy (GTDB): domain Bacteria; phylum Pseudomonadota; class Gammaproteobacteria; order Methylococcales; family Methylomonadaceae; genus Methylobacter_A. The sequence continues at coordinate 11,601 of JAURVK010000138.1, forward strand.
TCCCAGTGCGGAGGTTGAGGCCAGTGCAGCTGTCGAACCGAACCATACGGCAATAGGCGCTACGGTACTGCTTAAGCCGACAACCGCCAGCTGGGTTTTGTCGCCGAATTCAGCCACGGTAATCAGTAAAAAAGTGGTGAAGAAAATGCCGTGGCCGCTTTTTTCTTTAACCTCCACATTTTCATCTTCAGTTTCTATTCGCAAGGAATGAATGCCGAACGCGGCAAACAGGACGGCGACGATAGTCGCGACGATATGTTCCGGCAACCAGCTGGCAATGGCGACGCCAAAAACAACGGCAAGGGTGTTTAAAAAGGCAAAAGCCGAAATGGCGCCCAGCAAGATCGGCATGGCTCTGTGCCTTGATGCTAGCGTCATACACACCAGTTGGCTTTTATCGCCAATTTCAGCGGCTGCAATCAGCACAAAACTGGTCGCCGCTGTGGCTGAAATTTCGCTAAAGTTGTCGGCGTTCAGTAACGATAGAGCTTGGTGGAAAGAGCCTTGAAGGCTTGCAAAAATATTTGCTGTGCTCAGTGATGTTAGAAAATGTTGTAAGTAGCTTTGAAGTTGATCCATTTTGTTTCCTGTGTCCGCCGTAGCAAGGCACCTACAGAGCGCCCTGCAACGGCGTGGATAGGTAAAGCATTAGCCCAGCATGTTGTCCAGGGTCATCATAATAATGAAGCCGATCATTAAGGCAAATGTAGCATAACGCGAACGACCATCGGAATGGGTTTCGGGAATAATCTCTTCGCTGATCACAAAGAGCATGGCGCCGGCGGCAAAGCCCATGGCTATCGGCAGGATGGGTTCGAAAACGGTAACCATGGTGACGCCCAGCAGGCCGCCTATCGGTTCGATCAGGCCGGTTAGCGTGGCAATGCCCACTGCCCGCCACTTGTTGTAACCTAGTCCGACCAGGGGCAGAGCGACTGCCAGACCTTCGGGTATATTTTGCAGGGCTATCGCAATAGCCAGAACCACGCCGTTTTTCATTTCCCCTGAACCGAAACTAACACCGACCGACATGCCTTCAGGAAAGTTATGGATGGTGATCGCAATGATGAACAGCCAGACTTTTTTTAGGGAGCTCAGCCGAACATCGGAAACGGAATCGAAATGCACATGCGGAAGTTGGCGGTCGGCATAATGCAAGAACAGGGCGCCGACCAACATCCCTGCCGATACAATGTAAATACCTTTGCCGGGCCAGAGCAGGTTGCCGTAATCCATACCTGGAACCAGCAGGGAAAATGCGGTGGCAGCCAGCATCACGCCGGCGGCGGCACCGAGCATGCTGTTGAACAGGTTTTTGGAGATGTCTTTGAAAAACAGGGCCGGTAAAGCGCCAAGACCGGTAGCAAGGCCTGCCAGAATACTGGCAAAAAAGCCGATAACCACAATCTTGCCGAAAATCAAATACAAACTGCCGAACACCACCAGTTGTGACAACAGGAACAATCCCGCCACGGTCGCCCAACGTTTTAGCGGCGACATCGCCCGCAGTTTTTGATAGTTTTCGCTGGATTTTATCGCGGCTATTTGACCTTCAAAATAGCGTTGCCATTGAGTTACAGTCTTTGTTGTTAATGTCATAAGATTTACCTGTATCGGCTTTTGTTTTGGAATGTGCGCGAGGCATTATAACCAAATACCCCATAGCCTGGGTTTGTTTGTGGTGAATCCAGAGGTTTGGTGGCGATGCACTAAGTGAGCTTAATTGTTTGGGAATATTTCCTTTTATCGTCGGCTCTCTGGCGCGTGTGCGTTGATTTGACTATGATGCGTAACAAAAATTGAAACTAACAAGGCTAATAGGGTGACCATGAAAAAACTGATCTACACAATACTCGGACTGAGCCTGACGGCGGCCGGCGCCGTGTCGGCCAAAGATAAGCCTCAGGATCTGGGCATTATCGACGTAGTCGGCGTTACGCCGTTGCAGAGTTCCGGGGTAGCGGCCAATAAAATTCCGGCCAATATTCAAACCGTTACTTCCGAGCAGCTGGAAAAAGCCCAAAGCATCAGCCTGGCCGATTATATCAACCGCTATTTGGGCAGCGTGCATATTAACGAAGCGCAGAATAACCCGTTACAGCCGGATATTTCTTATCGCGGTTTTGTGGCGTCGCCGCTGCTCGGTTTGCCGCAAGGCTTATCGACCTATGTTAACGGCGTCCGCTTTAACGAACCGTTCGGCGACACCG
>JAURVK010000142.1 GCA_030655535.1 Methylobacter sp.
GGTCAACAAGATCGTCCCGTTCCTGACCAAGCAGGAAAAAGAAGACGCGCCGGGCGATTATTCGGTTGATGAAAAAGTACGGCAGTTGTATCTGACCGAAGCAGGCCACGAACGGATTGAGAGTTTAATGGTCGAACATGGTTTGATGGCGGGAGGCAGCAGTTTGTATGACGCGACCAATATTCGCCTGATGCACTACATAAACGCCTCATTGCGCGGACATGTGTTATTCAGAAAAGATGTTGATTATATCGTCGCCAATAACGAAGTGGTTATCGTCGATGAGTTTACCGGTCGGATCATGCCGGGACGGCGTTGGTCGGAGGGCTTGCATCAGGCGATTGAAGCCAAAGAGCATGTCTCCATTCAAAATGAAAATCAGACCCTGGCCTCGATTACCTTCCAGAACTATTTCCGCCTGTACGAGAAACTGTCCGGTATGACCGGTACTGCGGATACCGAAGCGTTTGAGTTGAACAAGATTTACGGTCTTGAAGTTGTGGTCATTCCTACGCATCGCAACATGATTCGCAGAGATTTGGGCGACGTAGTCTTTTTGACCACCGACGAGAAATATGTTGCCGTTGCTGACGATATTAAAGAGTGCGTTAGTCGTGGACAACCGGTGTTGGTGGGAACCACGTCGATTGAAAACTCCGAGCGGCTGTCTGCGTTATTGAATAAATTGGGCATTAAACACGAAGTGCTTAATGCCAAACAACACGAGCGCGAAGCTCATATTATCGAACAGGCCGGTATGCCGGGAGCGGTGACTATCGCGACCAACATGGCCGGACGGGGTACCGATATTGTTCTCGGCGGCAATCTGGAAGCGGAACTGGCGGCATTGGGCGAAGACGCCGACGACGCCGATAGGGAACGAGTCCGTGGCGCTTGGCTGGACAGACACGAGCAAGTTATCGCCACTGGCGGTTTGCATGTGATCGGTTCGGAGCGTCATGAATCGCGCCGTATCGACAACCAGTTAAGAGGCCGTTCGGGTCGTCAGGGCGATCCGGGTTCGACCCGTTTCTATCTGTCGTTACAAGACGATTTGATGCGTATTTTTGCCTCGGATCGTGTGGCGGGGTTAATGCAGAAATTGGGCATGGGCGATGGTGAAGCCATTGAACATCCTTGGGTAACCCGTTCGATTGAAAGCGCTCAGCGTAAGGTTGAAGGCCGTAACTTCGATGTGCGCAAAGAAATTCTGGCCTATGACGATGTTGCCAATGATCAGCGCAAGGTGGTTTATGCGCAGCGTAATGAACTGATGGCGGCCGAGGAAATTTCAGACATTATCACTGCAATACGTGAAGATGTGGTCAATAATGTGATTACCCAGTATATCCCGCCAAAAACCATGGTTGAGCAGTGGGATACCAAGGGTCTGGAAGAGCATTTGCGTCAGGAATTCAATGTTGAAATCCCCGTGCGTAAAATGCTGGCTGAAGATCACGCATTGCATGAAGATTCTTTGCGTAAGCGTATTATCGATATTCTGGAGCAAAGCCATAAAGACAAAGAGCGGCAGATGTCTAAAGAAGTGATGCAACACTTCGAGAAGTCAGTGATGTTGCAAGCGCTGGATAATAGTTGGAAAGAGCATCTGGCGGCGATGGATTATTTGCGTCAGGGCATACATTTTAGAGGTTATGCACAAAAAGATCCCAAGCAGGAGTACAAGCGCGAAGCGTTTGAGATGTTTACCAGTCTGCTTGAACATCTCAAGTATGAAGTGATAGGAATTTTGTTTAAAGTTCAGATCAGGCAGGAAGAAGATGTTCATGCTATTGATGAGCAAAGGCAAACGCCCAAAGAAATGCATTTTGAGCATGCGCCGGCACCCGCCTTGGATGCTTATGAACAGTCGTTGCTTGCCGCACCTGAACAGGAAGACGTTGCTGCTATAGAGCAGCCGTTTATCAGAGAGGGCAATAAAGTGGGTCGTAATGATCCTTGTCCTTGCGGTTCAGGCAAGAAGTTTAAACAGTGCCACGGCAAGTTAAGTTGATTTGATTTGGATGCGGAGTTAATGCGCATCGCGAAGCTTGGTATTACGTTTTTTGACACTTCAAAGCCAGCTTTGAACTTACATCCCTGTAGGAGCGGCTTTAGCCGCGATTATCGCTAAAGCCGCTCCTACAGCTTTTATTTAAAACAGGTTTTCTGTGGGTCTTTCATCAGCATGCCCGTAATCTATTGTCGAGTCGTTTGACATAAAGCTGGTTGGCACATGATCTGCCTGAAAAAACTCCCATATCCCGCCGCTATTATTGGATGCTGTTAACAGGCCGGTTTCAGGGTTTATAAAAGCCTTGACTATGCCCGTCGGCACTTCAAGAGGGGTTTCCGCTATACCTTTCAGTGCAGTCTTCATAAAATCGACCCACATCGGTAATGCAGTGACACCGCCTGTTTCACGATTTCCCAGCGGTGAGAAATCATCAAATCCAACCCACGCAATGGCTACATTGGACTGCGTGTAGCCGTTAAACCAGGCATCCCGCTGTTCATTTGTCGTGCCCGTTTTTCCGGCAATATCCTGTCTGCCCAGTACTTTAGCGCCTGTTGCGGTGCCGTGTTGAACGACATCTCTTAATAACGAATTCATCAGAAAACAAATTTGCGGGGTAATAATCCGGGGTGCGTAACTGCGGTTTAATTCCTGGTTGCTATCGCAGCTAGGGCAGGCAATTTTAGGTTTGGCCTGATAAATGATTTCGCCCTCGTTGGATTCGATACGCTCAATAAAATAGGGCTTGACGAGGAAGCCGCCGTTGGCAAAGGTGGCGTAAACCCTGGCCATTTGTAGCGGGGATGCGTAACCGCTACCTAATGCCAAGGATAAGGTTTTAGGTATTTGTTGTTCGGTAAAGCCAAAGCGCAATGCCGTTGCAACGGCTTTTTCAACGCCCATTTCTTTTAATAAGCGAATGGAGATGATGTTTCTCGAGTGGGTTAATGCCGACCTGATGCTGGTTGGACCGTAGAATCGTTTGCTGTAATTTTCGGGTCGCCACTCGTTTTCCTGGCCTGGATTGTTGATGACTATCGGCGCATCGTTAATAAGGCTGGCAGTGGTGTAGCCTTGTTCCAGAGCGGTGGTATAAATGATCGGTTTAAAGCCTGACCCAGGCTGTCTTTTTGATTGAGTAACGCGATTGTATTTGTTGCGGAAAAAATCGAAACCGCCGGTTAATGCTAAAATGGCGCCATTGGATGGATCTAATGAAACAAATGCACCTTCCGTTTGGGGTACTTGCGTTAAAGCCCAGCTATTATTTTGAAGTTGACGAACACGGATAATATCGCCGACTTGTAGGGGCGACCGGCCGGTCGCCCCTACTGCCCATTTAATGTTTTCCCTCGGTATTTCAATGAGGGGGCCTCGTTCCCATGCTCCTGCGTGGGAATGCAGACTGGCCGTTACGAGATTGTTTTTTACCTGTAGAACTGTGGCGGGCATGGTGTCGCCGATGTTTGTAGGGGCGACTTCAGTCGCCTTTTGACACACTGGGCGCCTTGCGTCGCTTCTACAATGACGGTACCCGTGGCGTTCATCATAGGCGTGCAAGGTATCGGTAAGTGCCTGGTTTGCCGCTGTTTGCAGTGTTCCGTTTATGGTTGTATAGACTTTTAATCCAGAGGTGTAGGCTTGCTCGCCATAGAGCTCGAAAATTTTTTGGCGTACCATTTCGGCTAAATAAAGCGCTGAAATTTCAGGTGAGACTGATTGCAGCTTTGCTGTAGAGGGTTGCCGGTAAGCGTTCTCATAGTCCTGTTGAGTGATGTGGTTAAGCTCAAGCATGCGGTGCAAGACATAATTGCGCCTTTCAATGGCTCGTGTCTCATTAGTGATGGGGTTGTATATAGAGGGGGCTTTAGGCAAGCCGGCAATCATCGCGTGTTCGGCCAAGCTAAGCTCAGATAACGATTTACCGTAATAAGTTTGAGCGGCGGCGTCAATACCATAGGCTCTGTGCCCCATGAAAATCTGATTTAAATAGAGTTCAAGGATTTTTTCTTTCGGGTACTCCTGTTCTATTTTTAACGCCAGTATGATTTCCTTTAACTTGCGAGTGTAAGTTTTTTTATTGCTCAGCAGGAAGTTGCGGGTAACTTGCATGGTGATAGTGCTGCCGCCCTGTTTTTTCTTGCCGGTTAAGGCGAGTTGCAGACCGGCTCGAAGCAGGCCTTTAAAGTCGATGCCGGGGTGTTCATAAAAACTGTCATCTTCTGCGGCAATGAAGGCATTAATCAGTTGCTGAGGGACGTCTTCTATATTAACCGGTGTACGTTTTTTCTCGCCGAATTGGGCAATCAGCAAATTATCTTTACTGTAAATACTTAAAGGCGTCTGGTATTGAACATTATGCAGGGTCTTAACATCAGGTAGGTCGACTGAAAGCGCGTTGTATAAAAAATAGCCTGAAATAGCTGCGGATAAGGTAATGGCCATAAAAAAAATAATTAACCATTTTAGAATTTTAGCCACAAGTGATCCCGGGAAACGGTAAGAGCAAAGATAAAAAAGTCGTTCCTACAGTGTTCTTGCTGGAGGTGAAAGCAACAGATCGAACAAATAAATTGAACATTTTAAGCGTCAAAATAAAAAAGGCTACTATACTTTCGCCAGTAAATAAGTTTTGTGGGTGTTGATTATAGCCGACGACTGCGTCAATGTGGGAGATACGACTCCAGGATGGGGAAGTGTAAGTAGGGGGCCAAAAGTTTTTAAACAAAGTGAAAAAACTATTTACCACGAAGGACACAAAGAAAAATAATTATCTTCGTGTTCTCGGCAATTGCTCCTGCATTCTTGCAGTCGTCCGTGCTCTTCGTGGTGAATAAAAATGTTAAAAAACTTTTGAGCGACTACTTAGAGCAACGCATAGAACAGCGTTGCGGTGCGCCATAGGTCAATTTTTCAAACAGATTGATCATAATTAATTACATTAGATATCAAGTTTTTCAAGGGTTAGTTCATGAGTTGGTTTAGTCAGAAACAGAGTGCTGTTCTTGGTATTGATATCAGTACAGCGGCTATAAAGTTACTCGAATTGAGTAAGGTTGGTGCTCGTTATCGGGTTGAGAGTTATGCAGTAGCACCTCTGCCGCAAGACGCAGTTATTGATAAAAATATAGCAAGCATCGAAGTGATAGCTGATGCGATAAAAATCGCGTTAAAGCAATCCGGGTCAAAGCTAAAGCAAGCGTCTGTTGCTGTTGCAGGATCATCAGTGATGACCAAGGTTATACCGATGTCTGCTTCATTAACCGATGACGAAATGGAAGAGCAAATTATGGTTGAGGCAGACCAGTATGTGCCCTATTCGCTTGATGAGGTTAATTTCGATTTTGAAGTGCAGGGCGAAAATGAAAGTAACCCTGAAATGGTTAATGTGTTGCTCGCGGCATCGAGAAAAGAAATCATTGAAGACCGTGTTGAAGCGTTAGCGAAGGCGGGTTTAAAGGCCAAAATTGTCGATGTTGAAGCCTTTGCGATGGAAAATGCATTTGCCTTGTTGATTGATCAATTGCCGGATGTCGTAGAAGGCCAAACGGTTGCCATCGTAGATATCGGGGCAACCATGACCGCTTTAAATGTTTTATATGATTGTCGCACCGTGTACATGAGGGAGCAGGGTTTTGGCGGCAAGCAGTTGACTGAAGAGATTCAGCGTCGCTACGGATTGACTTATGAAGAGGCGGGCTTGGCAAAAAAGCTGGGCGGACTGCCGGACAATTATACCGTTGATGTGCTTGATCCGTTTAAGCGAGCAATGGTTCAGCAAATTCAGCGGTCGATACAGTTTTTTGTTTCATCAAGCGCGAATAGACGTATCGATAGTCTTATTCTGGCGGGCGGTTGTGCATCAATACCCGGCATCGACAAATTGGTTCAACAAGCTATAGGGGTGCCTACCGTTATAGCGAACCCTTTTATCAATATGGCCTTATCCAATAAAGTAAAACCCCAGTCATTAAGCAATGATGCTTCGGCAATGATGATTGCGTGCGGGCTAGCATTGAGGAGTTTTGACTAATGGCAAAAATCAATTTACTCCCCTGGCGTGAAGAGCTCCGGGCACAGAAAAAGCAGGATTTTATCAATGCTATTGGTGCGGCTGTTTTGTTTACAGTGATTATTTTTGCCGGGATTCATATGTATATTGAGGGACTAAAGGCGTACCAGGAACAAAGAAATAAAGTCATACAGGACGAAATAGCGTTATTGGATATAAAAATTGCTCAAATTAAAACGATTGAAGAACAGAAAGCTAAGTTGCTGACCAAAATAGAATTGATTCAGAAGCTACAGGAAAGTCGTCCGGAGATTGTGCATTTGTTTGATGAGCTGCCCCGAGTTACCCCGGATGGGGTTTTTCTCGCGCAATTTACCCAGGTCGGTGCAGAACTGACTTTTGAGGGCAAGTCGCAATCGAATGCACGCGTTTCTGCGTTTATGAGAGCCATTGAATCTTCAGCTTGGTTGAAAATCCCGACGCTTGATGTGATTAAGTCGGTGAGCAAGGTTACTCCTGAACAGTTAAGCGATTTCACTCTGCATGCAAAGCAGGGTAATCAAGGAAGTGTCGCAATCGGTACGGAACCGAACCGACCGGCTGGGAGTAACTAATGAATCTGTCAGAAATTAATTGGGATCCTAATGAGGCAGGGACTTGGCCATTATCTATTAAAGCGGCAACGATTGCCGTAATATGTGCCCTGGTTTTCGGTGCAGGTGTTTACTATGACACGACCGAGCAGTTGGCGGCGCTTGATACATCTGAGAAAAAAGAGCTGGACTTAAAGCAGTTATTTGAGGCGAAACAAAAGAAAGCCATCAATTTACAAGATTACCAGGATCAATTGGCGCAAATTGAAACAGAGCTGGAAAATATGATTCGGCAAATGCCGACAAAAGAAGAAGTTGCAAGCCTGCTGACCGATATTTCTCAGACAGGATTGGCTAGCGGTCTTGAATTCAGATTATTCAAGCCCGGCACTCCGGTTCGTAAAGACTTCTACTCCGAATTGCCAATTAATATTGAGGTTATTGGTAAATATCAGGAGCTGGGTTTGTTTGTGAGCGGTTTGGCCTCGTTGCCTCGAATTGTTACCGTACACGATGTAAACATTGTTCCCGAAGGTAAGGAAGGGGAAATGAGGATGACGGCAACGGTAAAGACCTATAACGAAGGTGATGTCGGAACCGTAACGACAGCAGCCAAAAAGAAAAGGGGGCAAAAATAATGATAATACAGATCAGTTGCGTGTTTTTTATGGTCTTGCTGGCAGGTTGCGGCAATGATGATTTTGGTGATTTAAATCGCTATATCTCAGAAGTTAAGGCCAGGCCTAAGCAACCTATTAAACCCTTGCCTGAAATCAAGGTAATTGAACCTTTTATGTTTAAACCGGAAGGCCTGCGCGATCCGTTTAGGCCGCTGGAACAGCCTGAACAGAACGAGGGCGCGGATGTTTCAACGGGTAGCGGTATAAGGCCGGATACCGCCCGGCATAAAGAAGAATTGGAATCATTTCCGCTGGATGGCTTAAGAATGGTGGGTACTATCGATATGAAGTCGACTTTGTGGGGGTTGGTAAAAGCGAGCGACGGCACAATTTATCGCGTCAAGACAGGGAATTATGTGGGTAAAAATTATGGAAAAATTATACGGATAGTCAGCGATAAAATTGAATTGATGGAAATAGTCCCTGATAAACCGGGAACATGGCGCGAACAACCAACTTCAATAGCGTTGACAGAGTGATGAAAAAGGATAAAAAAATGAATAATGAACAAGGCGGTGTTGTGTCTACTATCTACAGAGCGCGAATAAATTCGCGCCCACAGTCATTATCTGCTTATATTGGCTTAGGACTATTCTTATTTGTATTCCAAAGCGCCTCTGTCAGAGCCGGGGATCTTGCGCTATCGGGTATAGAATTTGCGGCACTGTCAGGCGATAAGCTACAGATTGAAATGGAAATGACCGGCGCCGCTATGACGCCAAAAATATTTAAGACCGATAACCCCGCACGTATCGCACTGGACTTTCCCGGTGTAAAAAGTGCGCTGCCTAAAAAAATGTACTCAATAAATCAAGGCGCAGCGAGTAGTATTTATGTGGTGGAAGCCGCCGGCAGGCTGCGTGTTGTTGTTAATCTGGTTGAGACAACACCGTTTGAAACCAAGGTGGTTGGCAATAAAGTATTGTTGACGTTAACGCAGGCAAAGATTGCAATGCCTACGCCACTAAAACCTGTTGTGGCAAAACCCGTTGCAGCATCTGTTCTAACAAAGACAACTAATGAGGTGGTTGCGGCGTTAATACCCGCACAAGATATTAGCGGCTTTGATTTTAAACGTGGCGATAAAGGTGAAGGACGCATACT
>JAURVK010000168.1 GCA_030655535.1 Methylobacter sp.
AAAACTATGTCAAGTTAATACGATGAAGGCTTGGCTTCTAAGCCAATGAAATTGAACTTGGTAGCTAACAGAGTTCTGTACTCTACACATAGTTCGGAACTACACATAGGGGTCGCTATGTTAATCTACACATAGCGACCCTGAGCAGACCTCAATACTTCTATTCGGCATGGCAGGAATGCGTCAAGACCGGCCGGTCAGGGCCGTAGGATGTGCTGAACAAAGTGAAGCGCATCGTTCGCGAGTGATGCGCTTCGTACCTCAGCACATCCTACAGAACTTAATTTTTCAATTAAGCCTTTATCCTTTAGCCTTGCTCGACTCTTCCCCAGCCAGCAAGCGCTGAATATTGCCTTTATGCCGCCATAATAAAAAAACCGTCATAATCAATGAAGCGGCAACGATAGCCTCGTTCCCCGCTATAAACCAGGCAAAAATCGGCGACAGGATCGAGGCGACTAATGCGGATAAGGATGAAATCTTGCCCAACTTGTAAATCAGAAACCAGGTTGCCATAAAGGCAAAGCCGAGCGCCCAGGAAAATCCGAGCAACACGCCGACTGAGGTCGCAACACCCTTGCCGCCCTTAAAGCCGAAAAACACCGGATAGAGATGACCCATAAAGGCGGCCAAGCCGGTTGCTGCAATGAGTTCAACCGGAAGTCCCAACACATTCGCGGCATAGACCGGGATCAAACCTTTCAGCATATCGCCGAGCAGGGTAATCGCTGCCGCTTTTTTCCCGCCTATACGCATTACATTGGTCGCACCGGGATTTCCCGAGCCCTGCTCTCTGGGATCGGGCAAACCCATCAGACGACAAATAATAATTGCACTGGAAATTGAGCCTATCAAATAGGCGGCCGGAACAAACAACCATTCAATCATTAGCTAACCTTTTCATCATTTTGAACTTGTCAGCACCGGACGTTTCCCTGATACTGAGCGCTTTTTAAAAAACACGCATCATAACCGGAAATCATTATGGACATCATATTTTTAGGCGGACTGGAAGTTGAAACTATCATCGGCATTTATGACTGGGAACGAGTGACCAAGCAAACCGTCGTTCTTGATATTGAGATGGCTTTTGATATTCGAAAAGCCGCAGAAACCGACGATATTCAATATACGCTTGATTACAAAACAGTTTCTCATCGTATTATTTCTTTTGTCGAGGCCAGCCAGTTTTTGCTGGTTGAAAAATTAATTTCAGAAATAGCCGATATTATCCGCAACGAATTCAGTGTGCCCTGGGTAAAAATAACCCTGAATAAAAAAGGCGCTATCAGCGGTGCCAGCGATGTCGGCATTGTGATTGAACGTGGAGAAACAAACCCGTGACCAGAGGCTACATCAGCATAGGCAGTAATATAGACAAGGACAAACACATTCCTGCCAGTCTCAGGGCGCTTGAGCTTACCTTTGGCGAACTGACGATTTCAAGTATTTATGAAACCGAAGCCGTGGGCTTTACCGGCGATGTTTTCTACAATCTGGTGGTCGGTTTTGATTCCGATTTGGAGGTGAAGACGGTCACCAAACTGCTGCGGCAAATTGAGCTGGATAATGGTCGCACACGCGACAGCCGGAAATTTGCTGCGCGCACCCTGGATTTGGATTTGATTTTATACGGCGACCTGATTATCAACGATGGCCGCCTGCAAATACCCCGCGATGAAATTGAACATTACGCTTTTGTGCTTGAACCTTTGGCGGAAATCGCTCCGACCCTGAAACATCCTGTCAGCCAGCTTAGCTACGCCGAGCTTTGGGAGCAATTCGACAAGACCGACCTCAAGCAAAAGCGGGTCACGCCATCCTGGGAATCAACAAAATAGGGTGCGCCCGCCATCGACGGTCAGTATCTGGCCGGTGATGTAATCGGCATCCTTAATCAAAAACAGCACTGCCTTAGCAATATCATCCGGCTCGCCGCTACGCTTTAAGGCTACCCGCTGTAAAATCGCCTGTTTGGCCGATTCGGATAAATCGTTATCGGGCCAGAGTATGGCTCCCGGAGCTACGCCGTTGACCCTGACTTCCGGCCCCAACTCCTTGGCCAAAACCTTGGTCATGGCGGCCAGCCCGGCTTTTGAGATGCTGTATACCGGATAACCGCTTAAGCCCCGTTCGGCATGGATGTCGACAATATTGACTATGCAGCCCTTATTGTCGGCTAAGGTCTTCGCCAACGCTTGCGCCAGAAAAAACGGCGCTTTTAAGTTACTGCCCAATAATTCATCCCACTGCCGTTCGCTTACATCAGTCACAGCCGTTGGATAAAAGGATGAGGCATTATTGACCAGCACATCGATACCGCCCCAAGCCAGACTGGCTTCTCCGGCAACGGCCTCCAGTTCGGCCATGTTCAGCAAATCGGCCTGCATGATTTTTGCCGAATCGGGCCGCTGTTGATTCAGTTCATTGCAAAGCTGCTGCGCTGCTGCGGCCGAAGATCGATAATGCAAAAAAACATTACAGCCCTCGCTATGCAACAACCGCGCACAAGCTGCGCCTATGCGCTTGGCGGCACCGGTAATCAGTACGTTTGTTGTCTGACTATTCATTGATTTTGTAGGGGCGACCGGCCGGTCGCCTCTACGGCCAGACTTTTACTCGCCACTTCGTAAACATCTTTGGAAATCGCCTCGGTGGTCATGATCCGTTCCAGTTGGGTTTTGATCAGGGCTTGCCTGCCTTCATCAAATCTGCGCCACGATGTTAACGCGCCGACCATGCGCGAGGCAATCTGCGGATTCAAGGTATTCAAGGCGATAATCTGGTCGGCGAGAAATCGATAGCCTTGCCCGTTTGCCGCATGAAAATGCAGCGGATTGGACTGGCTGAAGGCGCCGATTAACGACCTGACACGGTTCGGATTTTTTAAATCGAATGCCGGGTGTTGCATTAACGCCTGCACTGTCGCAAAGGTTTCGGGCATGCTGCCGGAGGCTTGCAGCGCAAACCATTTGTCGATAACCAGCGCTTCCGTTTGCCATTGACGGTAAAAGCTGTCCAGGCACTGTTGTTTGGCAGGATGCGGGTTATTGACGATAACCGTTAATGCCGCCATTTGGTCGGTCATATTTTTAGCTTGGCTAAATTGCTGTTGGGACAATTGATAAATATCCTTATTTTCCAACTTACTGAGATAGCTTAAACAGGTGTTTTTGATGCGTCTGCGGCCTATGGAACCGGAATCGAATTTGCCGGATTCCTCCTGATGATTATTCCGATATAAAGCCTGGAATTGTGTCTGCAGCTGTTCGGCTAAAGTCAGTATCACAAATTCGCGGGCGGCATGAATGGCCTCAGCATCGACAACCTGCATTTGTTCAGCCAAGTAGGTTTCCGAGGGCAGGCTTAATAATAAAGAGAAATACGACAAGTCATCCCAGGATTGCTCCAGTACCTGTTTAATGGCGGCAACCATAATGGGGCTGACGTGCATGTCTCTGCCGTTTTGCCAATCGGCAATCATCCCTGAAATAACCTGTCCGGCCAGTTGCTGCCCGGCTTCCCAGCGATTAAAGGTGTCGCTGTCGTGGCTCAATAAAAACGCCAGCTCATCCAGGCTGCGTTCCATGACCAGTTTAACCGGCGCGGAAAAGCCTCTTAGCATAGATACTACCGGCTGTTCGGCTAAACCTTCAAAGGTAAAGGTTTGTTCGGATTCGGTGAGTTGCAGAAGGCTTTGTAGGGGCGGATTTATCCGCCCTGGGCGACTGAAGTCGCCCCTACAGTCACCCCCAAAAGCTTGTAGATTGCAAGGCGCTATCGAGCCGTCTTTGTTAAGCAAACCCATCGTTACCGGAATATGCAGCGGCTCTTTAAGCGCTTGTCCCGGCGTCGGCGGACAGCTTTGACTTAGGATTAAAGTCAGTGTCTGTGCGGATGGGTCATAGTGCTGCTGAACGGTCAATACCGGCGTTCCAGCCTGCGCATACCAGCGGCGGAACTGGCTTAAATCAATGCCGTTGGCCGCTTCCATCGCGTTAACGAAATCATCGCAGGTAACCGCTTGTCCGTCGTAACGCTCAAAATACAAATCGCTGCCTTTGCGAAAGCCGTCAGCGCCAATCAGCGTGTGGATCATGCGCACCACTTCCGCACCTTTTTCGTACACGGTCAAGGTGTAAAAATTGTTGATTTCTATATAGGCGTCAGGGCGTATCGGATGCGCCAGCGGCCCTGCATCTTCGGCAAACTGGCGGGTGCGCAGCATGTTGACATCTTCGATGCGTTTAACGGCTTTCGAAGTGCGGTCGCCGGTAAATTCCTGATCGCGGAACACCGTAAAGCCTTCTTTCAGGCTGAGCTGAAACCAGTCCCGGCAGGTGATGCGATTGCCGGTCCAGTTATGGAAATATTCATGACCGATCACGCCTTCGATATGCTCATAATCGGAGTCGGTTGCGGTATCGGGCCGTGCCAGCACAAATTTGGTATTGAATACGTTCAGCCCCTTGTTTTCCATCGCACCCATGTTGAAGTGGCTGACTGCGACGATCATGTATAAATCCAGATCGTATTCGCGGCCATAGACCTGTTCATCCCAGAGCATCGCGTTTTTCAGCGACTGCATCGCATGGTCGCATTTATCGACATCGTGTTTTTCGACAAAAATTTGCAGGTCGATGTCGCGTCCGGATTGCGTGGTAAAGCGGTCTTCAATGCATTCCAGTTGCCCGGCAACCAGCGCAAATAAATAGCACGGCTTGTTGAACGGATCTTCCCAGGTTACCCAGTGGCGATTATCCGGCAATTCGCCTTGGGCGACTTTGTTGCCGTTGGATAACAACACCGGATAACGATCTTTATCGCCGACCAGGGTCGTGGTGAACAGAGTCATCACATCGGGGCGATCCAGAAAATAGGTGATTTTCCGAAAGCCTTCCGCCTCGCACTGGGTACACAGCATGCCGCTGGAAAGATATAGCCCTTCCAGAGCGGTGTTGGCTTTCGGGTTAATGCTATTTTCGATGGTCAGTACAAAGCGTTGCTGCTGCGGAACCTGGTTAATGATTAACGCATCCTGGGTTTGCAGGTATTGATCTTTGCTTAAGTCATTCACTCTGGGCTGTCCTGCCCAGAGCCCTTCGGGTAAATGCAAATCCGCTCCAGACGGATTTGTGCCGTCATCCAGATTGATGCGGATGAGTTTCATATTTTCACCCGATAAGGTCAGCGCTGTGTCTTTGGACTGACTGGCAGGGTTGCGGCTTAGGGTGAGCCGTGAGCTCACCAGGGTGCATTCATCATCCAGCGCAAAATTCAAGGCGACGCTATGAATCAGGTATTCGGGTACGGTGTAATCTTTCAGATAAATGGTTTGGGGATTTGCGTCGCGCATTATTGTTACCTGTTGTGGTGATCGGAAGCCCGGATGTTTTTGGCTGCGAAAATTGTGATGAGTAACCAGGCGGTTAAAAAACAAACGCCGCCGATGGGGGTGATCATGCCTAGCCATTTAAGATTAAGAAGAGCCAGCAAATACAAGCTGCCGGAAAACAGTAGTATGCCGACGAACATTAGGCAACCGGCCCAATGCAATAATCCGGAGTCGGGCGTTTGCCGGTTGATCAGCGCAACGCCGATCAGGCCTAGCGCATGGTACATCTGATAGCTCGCGCCGGTTTGGTAGACGATCAACATCTCGGGACTGATGACGGTTTTTAAACCATGAGCGCCGAATGCGCCCATGCCGACGCCGATTAATGCGCTTAACGCGCCGAGCAATAAAAAATTCATCTATTTTTCCAATAGCCGGGGCATCAGCTGCACCAGATTGCAGGGCCGGGTGCGGTGATCGAGCTGATCTTTGATTAAATCATCCCAGGCGGTGCGACAGGCTCCCGATGAACCGGGCAGGCAAAAAATATAGGTCGCATTGGCGACGCCTGCAATAGCTCTGGACTGGATGGTTGAGGTTTTAATATCCTGATAGGACAGCATCCTGAAGATTTCGCCAAAACCGTCCAAAGCCTTGTCCAGTAAAGGTTCAACCGCCTCAGGCGTACCATCCCTGCCGGTGACGCCGGTGCCGCCGGTGGTGATCACGACATTAACCTCATCTGCGGCAATCCAGTTTGAAACCGCCGACCTGATTTGATAAATGTCGTCAGCGACTATTTTCTTTTCGATGACGTGGTGTCCGAAGTCGGTTGCGCGTTCTACCAGCATTTTGCCGGATACGTCATCGTCATCGGTACGGCTGTCGGAAACGACCAGGATAGCGATGTTTAACGGGATGAATTTTCTGTCTGTAGTCATATTTTAATAGAGGCCAAAGGTTCAAGGTTCAAGGCTCAAGGTTGAGAAGTACACACCTTGAACCTTTGACCTCACTACTTTAACACAATGAAGAAGCCTTCCTGTCCTCGTTGAATGTTAATCAGCAACGCGCCGTTCGGATCAATGACCCGTTTTAATTCTTCAAGATTACGAACGCGATAACGATTTGCCGACACGATAACGTCGCCGGGACGCAAGCCTACGCGCCAAGCATTGGACGCCGTATCGACTTTTTCAATTAAAACGCCTTCGATCTGACTCTTTAGCGGCGCGCTTAACAGCGTACCCTGTAAGGTACGATGCAGCTTATCTCCGGCCAATCGCGGCAACTCCTGTTTGCCGATCGTTGCGGTAACCTGTTTTTTCTCGTTGTCGCGGAAGTACTCCAACTCGACATCATCGCCAATTTGCATCAGGCCGACGATATTGCGTATATCATGGCTGTTTTTAATCGGACGACCATTCGCTGCAACAATAATATCGCCCGGCTCCAGACCAGCTTTTGCTGCCGGCGAGTTGCTCTCAATTCGGCTAATAGCGGCGCCGTGTTTGTTTTTTAAATTAAACGCCTTGACCAGTTCGGGCGTCAGATCCTGGGTGGTAACGCCTAACAGTCCGCGACGAACCTCGCCGTGCTTAACCAGCGACTCTTTGATGGTCATGACCATATTGGAGGGAATCGCGAAGCCGATGCCGACATTGCCGCCGTTGGGGGCAAGGATTGCGGTATTCATGCCGACAAATTCACCGCGCAGGTTAACCAGCGCTCCGCCTGAATTGCCGGGGTTGATCGATGCATCGGTCTGAATAAAATCTTCGTAGCCTTCTATGCCAAGACCGGAACGACCCAAGGCGCTGACTATGCCGGAGGTAACGGTTTGCCCCAAGCCGAACGGATTACCGATAGCGACAACAAAATCACCGACTCTCAGTCGGCTGGAATCGGCAATAGGCAACATGGTTAAGTTTTCGGCAAGAATTTGAATGATAGCGACATCCGCTTCAGGATCGGTGCCGATTAATTTAGCAGGAAGCTGGCGACCATCGTTCAAGGTCACCATAATTTTGTCGGCCTTATCGATAACATGGTTATTAGTCAGAACCAGACCTTGGTTGCTGTCAATAATAACGCCGGAACCCAAGCTGTTTTTTTGCTGTTGACGCATTTGATTGGGAACATTAAAAAATTGGCGAAAAACCGGATCTTGCATTAGCGGATTTTCACTGACCATAATATGGGTCGACGTTGAAATATTGACCACCGCCGGCATGCTGCGCTCAAGCATAGGAGCCAGAGACGGCAATGGTTGGCCGTCAATGTAGGGCGGCAGGTCGGCCTGCGCAACAGAAGTTGTACAATAATAAACAGGTAGAAAAGTTATAATTATAAATAATAGCCGTTTTGCTGATTTAATGTTCATCATGATTTTCCTGAACTTGTTAAATAGACACAACCAATAATATACGTGCAAAAATATTTAATACAAGGTGTGTTAAAGTAGTTTTTTAAACAATCAACACTGTCATTTAACTGTGATCTTGCATAGAATATTCAAATGGTCGTAGACGTCAATTCTGAAGATGGGCTGATTATTCGTAAGCTAATCCCGCTCGCAACAATGCCGGGCGCTCAGTTTAATGCGTTATGCGCTGAAATGACTGTCGAAGAAATCCAGGACGATTTTTTATTTAGAAAAGGCGATGTAGCCCCCCATTTTGTTTATCTGATAAGTGGCGAGGTTACGCTTCAGGCGGCCGGGTTGGTTGTCGAAGTGATAGCCGCGAGCAGCGATTCTGCCAAGTTTGCATTGGCGCACCAGATCCCAAAAAAAATCGATGTAGTCGCGAACGGAGTGGTACGTTTTTTACGGCTGAACACTGATATTGTTAATAATCCCCCCCTTGCTTACAAAGAGGACAACAGTTACATGGTCATTGACGAGACTAAAGATGATCCGGATGATTGGATGACAGCGTTATTGAAATCGCCTATTTTTCAACGTCTCCCCCCCGCCAATTTACAAAAAATATTAATGAGCTTGGAAGCCATTCACTACAAAAAGGGTGAAAACATACTCGAGCAAGGCGATACAGGAGATTATTATTATTTGATTAAAAACGGACAATGTCTGTTAACGCGTAAGCCATCGCCTAATGCCAAAGAGATTAAATTAGCTCAGCTGACAAACGGCGACACTTTTGGCGAGGACTCATTGCTTTCCGACGCGCCTAGAAACGTAACTATTACAGCAGCGACGGATATTACTTTGTTACGCTTGGACAAAAAACAATTTGTATCTTTAATAAAAGAGCCCTCTTTAAAGTTTATTGATTATGCACAAATGCAGTCGGCGGCAATAAAAGGAGCCGTTTTGCTGGATGTCCGTTCGCAGGATGAATATGACGACCAACATCTTGACGGAAGTATCAATGCTCCTTTTTTCTCTTTAAGAATGCAGCTTAAAACCTTAAGTCATGAAAAGCTTGTCGTTGTTATTTGTCGGGATGGCAAAATTAGTGAGGCAGCCGCATTTTTACTGCTCAGGCATAAGATTGAAGCCATGATTTTGAGGGGCGGGATGGAAAGCCTTGCGCCTGAACCGGAAAATAAAGCATCTATTTCTGCTGATGTTCGCCCGGAAAGTTCCCATCAAGAGAGTGAGCGAAAACAATCTGTCGATCATTCGGCAACTGCTCCTGCATCAATGCAGTCGTCAGAAAATGCCTCTACTCGTCTCCTCGAAGATCAAGTGAACACACTTAAATTGGAAAATGAAGCGCTTAAAAATACCAGCCAACAGCTTAATAATAAGTGCATGAAGCTGGAATTTGACAAGCAGAATGCTGAAAAACAATGCCGGGTATTGCACAAGCAGATGGAGAAGTTAACCCAGATACTGGATAAACTAAAGAGCGAGAGAGTGAAGTAAGGCGGATTGGCTTTGCCCATTGTACAAAACAGCGGCAACCTAAGCCGACAGTCAACATTACTGGCGTCGGGCTACGGCACGCTTGGCTTGCGCTCGCGGAGCACAAGCCGGAAAAGCATTTAAATCAACTAATTATTTGATTTTAGCTTCTTTATAAATAACGTATTTACGAACAACAGGATCAAATTTTTTGATCTCCATTTTTTCGGGCATAGTCCGTTTGTTTTTTGTAGTGGTATAAAAGTGCCCGGTGCCTTCGCTAGAAACCAATTTAATTTTATCGCGCATTTTTCTATCCTCTTAAGCGTTATAGCCGGATTTACGCAAGTCGGCAAGAACGGCATCGATGCCATTTTTGTCAATGATACGCATAGCTTTGGTGGAAATTCTGAGGCGAACCCAGCGGTTTTCGCTCTCTACCCAGAATCTGTGGTGTTGCAGATTCGGACAAAAGCGTCTTTTAGTTCTGTTGTTAGCGTGTGAAACGTTGTTACCTGTAACCGGGCGTTTGCCTGTTACTTGACATACTCTGGACATGATTAACCCCTAATGCGTACATAAATTCAAAAGTTAGCCGAGCTTTATACCAAAAATTCTTTTCAAGGTAAATAAGAATCTATAAAATAAAAGCAGTAAAAAGGTGCAAGGTGCAAGATTCAAGGAGTGATACTATAAAAATATTGCCCCTTGAACCTTGAACCTTGAACCTTGAACCT
>JAURVK010000153.1 GCA_030655535.1 Methylobacter sp.
GCGGTAAGCCGCCGGTTAGGCGTTTAACAGCGGCATCATTGACAATGTTTTGACAGGAACGATCCGGCTTAAGGGCTTGCGCAAGAAACATGGACAGTGTTTCTGTCGGAGGAAATAGCCGTTCTCGATGCTCAGGCAGGCTTGATTCCATCGTCTCGAGTAGCTCGGGTGAGGTAAGCCGATTAAAAAAACAAAATGCGTTGCTGTTGGTAGCGTAATGTTTGATGCGTTGTTGTTGAGGCTTGATAGAACGGTTGATATGCATGGCAGCCGGCACTAAGGTGGTGACGATGGTTTGGTGACTTAAGTTTACCGCCATGCCAGCTTTTTCTTTTTAATTCATGTTCTTACCTCTTAAGTAAGTGCCATTTTTCCCTGACCCCTCTTTTTCTAAGAGGGGTCTGAACGCTTACAAGTCAGCAAGCTTCTCAAGCTCCTCTTTTTGATGCAAATCAACACCGACACTGACAATGAAGCTGGTAACTGCTTCAATATCCATCTTCGATTTTACGACCTTTGATCGGTGTACAATAATGGTGAATCCTGAAGTCGGATTGGGAGAAGTGGGTACATAAACAACCAGCATTTCTCCCACCTTATTGGTGACATAACTTGGCACCCATAAGCCTTCCTTGGGATATTCAATAAAGACAATTTCTTTGGCTACGCTTTTTTCCTGATTACCGAGCAGATTGACCAATTTTTTACTGACTCTATAAATCGTTCTGATCATTGGGATTCGGTTAATCAATAATTCAACCTGATGCAGTACCCATAATTTTTCGGATATTGTGACTCTATAACCGGCATAAGAAATGGCAATAAAAGAAAGCGTGAATGCCAGAACAGTTATAAAGACGTTGTTGGAGTATCCGTAAATATAAATAAAAAAATGCCTCAGGATAGTTTCCAAAAACACCAGGACTTGAATGACAATAACAGCCGGAATTAACGCTAAAATACCGACTATAAAATATTTCAGACTCGTTTTAATAAAATTACGCATGCTTGACTCCTGGTTCTGCTTCAAGAAAGTTAAGTAAACCCTTATAGATGGATTGCAAGGTTAATAGTTTGAGATAATAACAAACTTACTTGCTTCTTTTCTATTATTTTCAATGACAAAACAACGTTGAGTGAACCGTCTTCGCGAAAGCTTGTTTTTGCATGAGCGCATGACCGGTTCCTTGGATTAAATATAGGTCTTTATTAATCATGACGTTACCAACCGATAACAAAGCGACTTTTACTAGCGAGAGCCCATTTAAACATGGCTGCTATGGACAAACATATCGCTATAACTAACGGTACTGTAATCACGGAACCCAGAACTCCGGGAAGAAAATTGAAGCGTTTAAAAACCGATAAATAATCAAAAAAATAAAGAATCCATGGATGTATGAAATAAATTGCAAAACTTGCAGATGCTATATATTTTAAAAAAGGTAGATCTTTATGCTCAAATTTCTGTGTTACAGATAACAGGAAAAAACACATCAGTATTTTTTGCAGAACTATCATATCAATCCCTTCATAGGAGAACATGGATTCCTTATGAAAATTCCCATATGTGTTGTAGATTAAAATTTGTGCTGCCGACATCAAAGCAACAGAGAGCCCTAAAATAACACTCTTTCCTTCTATAAACTTAAATACTCTAACTTTTTCTATAGAGCAAATAATGCCCAGCATATAAACAGGAATAAAATAAATGACAGAATGTATGGGCGATAAATTATGAGCTGGTCGATGAATAAGGGTAGAAATGCATAATAGAAAAATAAACAACCCCACCTGAACCTTTATGGGTAGTTGTATCTGCTTAATGAATAGGGGTGAAAGCGCAAAAATAATCATGATGAAAGGGATATACCAATAAGCATCCAATATACTTCCCGTCCACCAGTACTGAACGTATAGCCGGATATATTGATACCAACTGTTTGTTTGGTCGGTGATAAAAATTTCTGCATAAGGAGGGCGATCCAAATAAAAAACAAAACACGCAACACCGATGAGGGATAGCAGGGTGTACGGCAACAAAACATATTTCGCTTTTTTCAATATGAATTGCTGATACTGGAATTTAGGATAAAAAACATGATGAAAAAAGAAGCCGGAAATAAAAACAAAAAAAGTAGTGCCCCCTATGATTAAGTTGGTAAACACTTTTTCATAAAACGACTCCATAGTCCAGTAGGCAGAAGAATGGCCGACAACTATAAAGAGTATTGCCAGACCTCTAAAATAATCAAATGAATTTAAGTGCATAGTTTTCTTGCTAAAATGATTGATATTATACAAAGGATTACATCGCTCAAACGAGCGCGACAATATCCGGAAACCTGAAAAAAGAGTAAACCTCGAACAGTCCAATTACCGTCCGGAGGAACAACATTTTGATTTTTCTGGCAGAATTCCAGTTTTGTTGATCGCCATGTGCTTGTCAATATTTTTTTGTTTACTTCAAATCTTCAAAAGTAGCCGCTAATAGACCCGATGCCATCAGGGCGTCAAGTTCGGCCTCGATCTCACCTATCACCAGCTCCAGATGATTCAGTTCGTGGAAGATGATTGAGTTTGTGCACGACCGCGTCAACTTCATCATCAGTTATGTTCTCAAAACTGCTGCCTTTGGTAAAGTACTGCTCGATCAATCCGTTGATATTCTCGTTTAATCCGCGCTCCCAGGAATGATAAGGATGCGCGAATTAGGCATCAGCGTTTAGCTGTCCTTTGATTTTTTCGTGTCCGACAAACTCTTTGCCGTTATCCGCAGTTATCGTCAAGGTCTTATCCAGATAGGGCTGCAGCAGGATAATGGTCGCTTCAGTAACGGCTTCGGCGCGCTTGCTGTTCGCTTTTTTAATCAGGGCGAACTCGGATACCCGATCCACTATCGCGACTAATGCACAATGAAAAATCTGTCTCCCACTTGAATACGCCTAAAAGGCGTAAACCATTCGCCAGGTGCCCAACCAGTCGGTTTGACGGCCATCGACCTGACTGAATCCAGTGCCTACTTGAAGTGTGGCATGATCATTAAAATCCCAGTGTACTTGAGGCATCAGCAAATAATGCCATTCCGATTCCCGGCTGAATTCGTTATTCATTTCAACCCCCAAGGTCAGTTTTTGCGAATAATCGTAAAACCAGCTGGTGTTGAATAGCCCTACAAAATGGCCATCACGTTCGACGTTTTCCCGGCGTAAGCCAATCATATTAAAGTTGCTGATTGCGGAGTTCCAACGAAATCCGGCCAGATAAAGGCCGTCAATCGTGTACTTTCGTTCTTTTCTATCATGATAGCCGATCATTTGCCAGCCATGGATGAAACGGTTGTTAAACTCGGCGCCGAATGTGCCCTGAATGGCCATCTTGTATTCGCTCAGCGACAACTGATCGAAGGGCAGCTCAAATTCCACTGCAAGGTTGTCGAATAAGCCGAATTCAATTTCGGGCGCCCACTCGGTGCGACCGCTTCGAAGCGAGTGTCCTGACAGCGTATTCACTTCCAGATCGCCCTGACGAACGCCTAGCGGTCTGACTAAATCGAAAACCATGGGCTCAGGAATGTGCGGCGCATCGCTGCTCAGCGCAGTGTCGCCGATTTCGGAGCGGGTGTCGTTAGCCTGTACAGGAGAGGCAATTGCTAATATCAGGCACGTCAAGCAAAATGAAAATACGCCTTGTTTGATGGGATTTTGCTTACGATGAGTCTTATTTTTCATGGATGCTGAGGGGCTTTGTCATTTTCTGCTGCAACAACCGATGATGGTTTGTGAGCAGATTTGTCTGTGCCGGACTCTGTACAGCCGTTGAGCAAAAGGACTGGAATGAAAAAAATCAATAAATAATCGCGCATGGTTTTTGTATATATTTAGGAAGACCGTACAAACCCTTTCAATAATCGCGCCAACTACACAAAAATTTGGGACTTGATGCCGTTATGTCAGCACCAATAAAATTCAATGCCTTGTTTTTGTTAAATTAATATTTTTGCTCGACGAAGACAATTCGTTGCGATAGTCACTGTTTCCGATGCTTGAAAGTGATTGCCGCACCGCTTTGCACGGTTATCTGTTTGATTTATATCGGCTGGCCCTTGCAACGGCTGACCGATGGCATGAAACAAATACGGGACGGGAATTTCTCCCCGCTGCCTCTTATCAATCACCAGGATGAAATTGGCGTACTGCTGAAGACGTTCAATACCATGGCTGCGGAATTGACCAACGCCCGGCAAAAACTTAAAGCGGAAGCGCAAGCGCGCCGCCATCTCCAGGCCGCTCTTCAGGAAGCGGACAAACTGATTACCATCGGACAGTTGTCGGCGGGATTGGCGCATGAAATCGGCTCGCCCCTACAGATATTGAAAGGCCGGGCCGAGCATCTGCTGTTGTGCGCCGACCAACCCGAGGAAGTCATCCGTCATGCACGGATACTGGCTTCCCAAACCGAACGCATTACCCGTATCGTTCAACAACTGCTGGAATTCGCCCGGCGGCGCCCGCCTCATTTCACCCGCATCGATCTGCGTGAACCCGTGAATGCAGTGCTGAATCTATTGGAATACGAAGCGCATAAAAAGCAGGTCGAACTGAGCTATAAGGCTGCGAAAGACCTGCCGCCGATCGTTGCCGACTGGAAGACTTGGCTCAGGCAACCCAGCTACCGGTTGATGGCAGTTTTCCAGGCAATGCCGCAACTCAGTCGATGACCTTGGCAGAATTGGAAATCGCCTATATCCGCCGCGTTTTGGAAATAACCCAGGGCAACAAGGTGCAAGCGGCTAAAATTTTGGGCATTGACCGAGGCAGGCTTTATCGGAAGTTGGGCGATTAAACTGAAGGAATGTTTCGACAGGACCCCTTATACATTCAGCCTGGCATTAATCAGGGGTAAAAAAATCCGAAATCTTATTTCAAATCCGCTTTTTTTACCCGGATTTTAAGGCCTGAAATTTCTTTATGATTGAGCCCGCTGATTGCTGCATTTGCCCTCACCGGATTCCGTTCAACATAACGGATGGCTGCCCATAAATACGCATCTCCCAAAGGGGATGAAAAGAATCGCCCTTGCCACAAGTGGCCTTTCCAGCCTCGATCCCGGGTTAACCCTCTGTGCATAGCGCATGTGCAACGGCTTTAAAACTCGCTGTAATCCTTCTTCCGTCTCCGGGACGGCAATGAGGTGTATGTGGTTTGTCATCAGACAGTAAGCCAAAATATCAACTCCGTGTTTACCGCAATACGCTTTTAACCAACCGAGATAAACATTTCGATCATAACAAAAAGGGAAGCGTCCCCTTTTTTACCTTAAAAAAGATGAAATCGTTTCTACTTTTAGGGCAGCTCATGCCTAACACGTTAGAGCAATCATCCTGGAATTGATTTTAATGCAATAAAGGTATATTTTATATACCATGATTACATTTGAATTTGACGAAGCGAAAAGTCAGGCTAATCTTCTTAAACATGGTATCAACTTTACTGATGCTCAAGATTTATGGAATGAGCCGAGATTGTTGGAAATTCCTGCAAAAATAGAAGATGAACCACGATACCTCATGATAGGACTAATTAACGAGAAACACTGGTCAGCAGTTATCACCTACAGAGGTTCAAATATCCGACTTATTTCTGTTCGTCGCTCACGTACTGAGGAGGTGGCGCTATATGAAAGCTAAAGACTTTGAACAACAATTTGATGAAGATATTGATATTACCGCTTCGCTAGACTTATCAAAGGCAAAGCGCGTTTTACTAGAACAAAAACGTGTGAATGTCGATTTTCCAACGTGGATGATTGAATCCTTAGACCGAGAGGCTGGGAGGCTTGGTGTTACTAGGCAATCTGTCATTAAAGTGTGGCTTGCCGAGCGTCTCGAAAAATCCGCTCTAACCCATCGTTAGAGGCAACCATGATCGACAAAGTATAATAACTAGAATAACTAGAATAACTAGGGTCAGAGTAACATTACTCCCATTTGAGTCAGAAACCGTATACTTTAAAACCCTGTAGCCCTTGGCTAACAATGGACTTGTGTTGTCTAAAATTGGGCTTCCCACTTAAGACGGGACAAATCGGAGTACAGGCTTTGCCTGTTCGCAAGCAGAGCTTGCACTCCGCATGGCGTAGGCAATTCACACTGTCCCGCTTTAAATGGGAAGCCTAAAATTGTACGGTTTTACAGTAAGACGGGAGTATATTTCCGTTATACTGCTCCTATCCATTAACTTCGGGCAACACAAATGGCAAGATTCCCCCGGGTGTGTCCTGTAGGAATTCCCCAACATGTGATCCAACGTGGCAACAACCGACAGGTGGAGCCTGTCATCAGTGAGTGTATGTGCTGAACGCAGTAAAACGCATCGCTTTGTTATTGGTTGTTGATATTGAGGCGCTTCCCTCGGCATCAGTCCCAAACTACCGTTCTTTTCCAGTATCAGGATGCGCCTTACCGCGCTGTACGGCGTACATTACTCAAGGATGTGATAATCCTTAGGTTATCGCAAACTCATCACGTTGATAAAACAACTGCCCAACACGCTGGATATGATCCAACAAATCGGCATTATCAATCTGCGTGTACAGCGATAAATCCACGGTGTAAGGCAGCAGTAAATCGTCGATTTCCGTCTCAATCCGGTCAAGTTCGGTATAGGTTAATGCTTCGCCGAACAACGTCAAATCAATATCAGAACCGGGGCGATGCGTGCCCCTTGCCCGCGAACCATACAAAACGGCCTGCTTAATCTCCGGGTGCCGGGCAAACACGTTCTGAATCGTGCTAATCGTGTGCCGTTTTAACCCAAACCGGTCATTCGCTATTGCTGTGTCAGTCGTCGTCATCCGGCAAATTCCTCAGGGTGTATTGCAACTCAACAAATAGCCCGAAAAAGCGTTGTTTAATGTTATTGGCGATTGAGTCCGCTGTTTCCTGATTATAGGTGTGGCTGGTACGGTTACGGTCCCGAATCATATCCATCCAGCTATCGCCATCCCTGATCAAATCCAGCTTGAATGCGGTACGGGTTGCATCCTTCGAACCGTGGATGTTCTGATGGCCTTTTTCCAGTAAATAATCGCGCAATACATTCCATGCCAACTCATGCGTGTATTCGAACGCCTGAATCAAGCCTTGCTCTTCCAATTCATTGAGCTCGCCTTTGTCGATAAATTTTGTTAACTGGGCTAGTGCGTTTTGATAATTGGCGAAGCGTTGTTTCCAGCGGATGTCTTGATTCATGGTTGGTAAGTTTTTTGAAGTGCAGTGGCTAAAGAATGGATTGATTTTTAATTCATTACACAATGGTGGTTTGCTGATGCGGGACTACCTTACGAGTTATTTCTTCTATGGGGGGCTTTCTATGCGGGAAGTGTTGAATTCCTACCCCCATGAGGAGCTTGCCGTTTTGCAAGAAACAGCCCAGGATTTTCTAATGCGACTTGTGCAGATAGCTATGAGACAGGGTTAACTATTGGCTTGCCCGATCAGGCAAGCCAATGAATACTAAATCCTTAGCTTATTTCTTAGATACTCTTTTGCGCTCATTTTCGGTTAAGTATTTCTTGCGTAAACGTATCGATTTTGGCGTAACTTCAACCAATTCGTCTTCGGCAATAAATTCCAGTGCCTGCTCTAAAGTCATTTTCTGAATTCTGGCTAACACCAAACTTTCATCCGTACCCGATGCGCGAACGTTAGTCAGCGGTTTTGGTTTGCAGGGATTAACAGTTAAATCATTGGTGCGTGAATGCAGACCTACTAACATGCCCTCATAAACCTCATCGCCATTCACCAGCAGCAACTCTCCACGCTCCTGTAGCGGATGCAATGAATAAGTGACGGCTTTACCCGCAACCATTGAAATCAGCACGCCGCGCGAACGACTGCCCACTTCGCCCGGTTTCATCGGGCCGTAATGGTCGAATACATGGTATAGCAGACCGGAGCCGGAAGTGGCGGTCATAAACTCGGTTTGAAAGCCAATCAGGCCGCGTGACGGCATCATGTATTCCAGACGAATACGGCCCTTGCCGTCAGGCACCATATTGGTTAAATCGCCCTTACGGTCGCCCAGTTTTTCCATAATCGTGCCCTGATGGATTTCTTCCACTTCAATGGTCACCATTTCAAACGGTTCGCACTTTTTGCCGTCAATTTCTTTAAGGATAACTTCAGGACGGGACACGCCCATTTCAAAGCCTTCGCGGCGCATGTTTTCAATCAATACCGATAAATGCAGCTCGCCGCGGCCCGATACCTTGAATTTATCCGGGTCTCCGGTATCTTCAACTTTTAGCGCGACGTTATGCTGCAATTCTTTATCCAAGCGATCGCGAATTTGGCGCGTAGTGACGAATTTTCCTTCACGTCCGGCAAACGGCGAGTTATTGACCTGAAAAGTCATGGTCACGGTAGGTTCATCAACCGATAACGGCGTCATGGCCTCCACATGATCGGGATGGCAGATAGTGTCCGATATTTCCAGCTTTTCAATACCGGCAAAAGCAATAATATCGCCGGCACGCGCCTCTTGGACTTCAACGCGATCCAGGCCGTGAAAGCCGTAAACCTGCAACATACGGCCTTTACGTTCGACGCCTTCGCGGTTAACAATAACCAGCGGCATGTTGGGCTTGATGGTGCCGCGCTGAATTCGACCGATACCGATGACGCCGGTATACGTGTTGTAATCCAGACTGGACACTTGCATTTGAAAAGGGCCGTCCATATCAACAGGCGGCGGACTCACTTTGGAAACAATCGTCTCAAATAGCGGCGTCATATCGCCGCCGGTGATGGTGTGTTCCAATCCGGCATAACCATTGATTGCCGAGGCATAAACAATAGGAAAATCCAGTTGTTCATCGGTTGCGCCCAGGCGGTCGAATAAGTCGAAGGTTTGATCGACAACCCAATCCGGACGCGCACCCGGGCGGTCAATTTTGTTGATAACCACAATCGGTTTCAGACCCAAAGCAAAGGCTTTTTGGGTCACAAAACGGGTTTGCGGCATCGGACCGTCCACCGCATCGACCAGCAACAATACCGAATCAACCATCGATAATACCCGTTCCACTTCGCCGCCAAAATCGGCATGGCCAGGGGTGTCGACGATATTGATATGATAGCCGTTCCAATCCAGCGCGGTATTTTTGGCCAAAATGGTGATACCGCGTTCTTTTTCAATATCGTTGGAGTCCATAATGCGCTCAGTGACTTTAGCATGAGCGGCAAAGGTGCCGGACTGTTGCAATAATTTATCAACCAAAGTCGTTTTACCGTGGTCAACGTGGGCAATAATTGCAATGTTTCTTAATTTTTCGATCACTTTTATGGTCTCTAAGGTTTAAATAAACAAATGTAGAGCGTGCCGTGCACGCTCTTTTAAACTGGGGGTGGTATTTGAAAAAGAGTACGCAATGCGTACCCTACACGATTTTGTTGGACGCAAACGGTCTGGTTCAATTTGACTATAAAATTAACTCTGCTCCCAAGGCAAGCCATGAAAGCGCCAGCCGCCAAGATTGCCGCGATGCTTATGCTCATCCAAGGCACCTTCAAAACCGTCGACAATATTGATTAACAGCTGATAACCGGCCTCTTCCAACGCTTTTGCCGCATCCAGCGAGCGTTGGCCGCTACGACACAGCAATAAAATCGGCGTATTGCGGTCAACTACGACGCGTTTAACATCGGCAATAAACTGTGAATTAACCTGCCAATCGGGTGCTTCCTTCCAGGGAATAGATATTGCACCTGGCGGGTGTCCTACAAAGGAATGTTCAACTTTTGTTCTTACATCCACCAATACCGCATCGGAATTATTTTGTAACAAATCCCATGCCTGTTGCGGATCTAAATTTTCTATCATCGTGTTAATCTCTATGTGCGCTTTCGGCCGACAAACAGAATTTCAGTCGTCAGTACAGCCTACGGTTCTGCTTTTTCTTGCGTAAAAGCCTGATAAAACAGCAATCCATCCGTTTTAGAACTATCTATTATCGCATCCCCTAGGCCACGGTCAAGAAATCGACTCTCGACGATGAGATCAAAACCGCATTCTGTGCAAACATAATGAGAAATTTTTCTTGGCGGGCATGGTTATTGAGCCTCTGCCGGTTTGCCTACGCCATGACCTAATCAATCGCCATAGACAAAATTCCAGGCAGCGACCGCCAGAAATAGACGCACAATCAATCCTCTTATTCGGCTGGCTGCCAACTTAAGACGGAACAACGTGAAGACTATAACATGCGGAGTGCAAGCTCTGCTTGCGAACAGGCAAAGCCTGTACTCCTGATCTGTCACGCTTCAAGTTGATAATGGGTAGCCTTTTATTCCGTTCCCGGCAGACTGACCCGATGTTCCAGCCATTCCTGCAAAAAGTCCATAAAACCTCTGACCTTGGCTGACAAATACTTTCGATGCGGATAGACCGCATGAACATCCAGGGGTGGCGAGGTGTAATTTTCCAGAACAACTTTCAGCTTGCCCTTTTCAATATCCCTGCCGACAATGTAAGTGGGCAGCATCACCAGTCCCAAGCCGTTAATTGCGGCGATGCGTATCGGATCGGCCGCATTGGCCTGTATCCGCCCGGAAACCGTTATCCCGGTATAGCCGGCGTCGCCTTTGAACAGCCATTTATTCCTCGGCGCGATAGCCCAATTAACCAGGCAGCTGTGATCTTCCAAATCTTCCGGAATCTGGGGAATGCCGTATTGTTCAAAATAGTCCGGCGACCCGCAAACCACCAACGACGAACTGGCTAATTTCCGTGCGAACATGCTGGTATCATCCAACGAACCCAAGGATATAGCGAGATCAATCCCCTCATCGATCAAATCGCCGGAGCTGCTCTGTAAAATCATCTCGACAGTTAAATCGGGATGCAATTTCAAAAATGCAGACACCGCGTGAGCAATATGCGTCGCACCGATGACCGGCGGAGCGCTGATTCTTAAAATCCCCCTGGGTTCAGTCTGTAAATGCGTTACCGCGGCTTCCATCTCCTCAACCTCAAGCAACACTTGCTGACAGCGTTCCAGATAGGATGCGCCCACGTCGGTCAAACTTAAGCTGCGCGTAGTTCTGTTAAATAATCGCGTCCCCAGAACCCCCTCAAGATGCATAATATGCTTGGTCGCCATAGCTCTGGAAATATCCAGGTCTCGCGCACCGCCGGCAAAGCTTCCGGCCTTTGCCACGCGAACAAATACATTCATACTGGTCAATTTATCCATTTACAAAAAACTCCCGACCTTTACGATTCGAACAAAAATATTCATGCTGTATGTTATCCATTTACAATCCGCCTATCTTCTTTCCATAACACATCTTCAATCTCGCACTGCGGCACGAAACCGGAAACGGCATCCATTAAAACTCTTCTAACCCGCTCAAAATCGTCATCTTTCGTTGCTTGCTCCAATGTCGCCAGCAGCTTTTCCAGATCAGCCCAAGGAATAACATGCTCTTGTGCGCGCATAATTCTTGCGTGATCGGTTTTTGAAACATTGTCGCCGATCAGAAGCTCCTCATATAGCTTTTCTCCAGACCTTAAACCTGTAAAATCAATCTCGATATCGCCGTCTGGATGTTCTGAATCTTTGATTTCCAAGCCGCTCAAATGGATCATTCGCTTAGCCAAATCGACAATACGAATAGGTTCTCCCATATCCAGCACAAACACATCGCCGCCCAGACCCATTGCTCCGGCCTGAATAACCAACTGCGATGCCTCGGGTATGGTCATAAAATAGCGGGTGATTCTTTCGTCGGTAACCGTTACCGGCCCGCCTCTTGCGATCTGCTCTTTAAACAACGGCACCACGGAACCTGAAGAACCTAACACATTGCCGAACCGCACCATAGTAAAACGGGTTTTATGATTAACAGCATCCGAACTGACGATTGCATGGATGGCGGTAGAGCAATGCATGGAGCAGCGCAGCGGTGTGCCGAGCGCCTGCAAAATCAATTCGGCAAAGCGTTTGGTCGCCCCCATGGTACTGGTTGGTCTGACGGCTTTATCCGTCGAAATGAGCACAAAGGTTTCAACTTCTGCGTTTATCGCCGCTTGTGCTGTGCGCAACGTTCCAAAGACATTATTCCAGACCGCTTCACCGGGGTTTTTCTCCACCATCGGCACATGCTTATAAGCCGCCGCATGATAGATGGTTTGCACACCGAACGTCTTACACACTTTTTCAATACGAGTCTTATTCACTACCGAACCCAATACAGGAATCAGTTTTATTTCTTCAGCATTTTTTATATCGCCAGGGATGGTGTGTATGCCGTCGGCCAGCCGGGAACAGGCGCGGCGTTTGCCTAACAGATGCTGCAACTCTTTTTCTATCGCATAAAGCGCAAATTCACTGCTTTCAAAAAGAATCAGCACATTCGGTTGCAAACGGATAATTTGCCGACAAAGCTCGGAGCCGATTGATCCGCCTGCGCCGGTTACCATCACCGCCTTACCGGCAATATTGGCATGCAGCAGCGATTGATCCGGAACCACCGCATTGCGTCCCAAAAGATCGGCAATATCGACCTCCTGCAGCGCATCAACGGTGACTTTACCTTGGGCAATATCAGACAAGCCAGGCATAGACATCACATGAACGGCAAAAGGCTCCAACAAACGGATAATTTCACTTTTACGCGCCCGGTTGGCCGATGGCATAGCCAGCAGAACATCTGAAATCCGGTGCCTTTCTATCAAGTATCTCAAGGAACTGAGCGGATAAATCCGAAGACCGTTGACCTTTTGTTTATGCAACAACACATCGTCATCAATGAACGCGACCGGTTTAAATTCACGCCCGTAACTTAATGCCGAAGCCAACTGGACACCGGCATTTCCCGCGCCATAAATCGCCACATTTTTTTTGCTGTGACTTTTTACGCCCCGGCCTCCTCCCAGGTTTAAATAAACCTCTCCCAACCACCAGCGCGCAAGAAAACGACTGCCGCCAACCAACAGCATCATATTCAACCAGTTTAGCGGCAACACCGTCCGGGGAATGCCCTTGATACCGGACTCATACAAGATAAACGCAAAAACCAGCGCATAAAGCGTAGTCGCCTGAATAATAGTCCATAAGGCCCTGACTTCTATATAGCGGATAATCGCTCGATACAGACCCAGCTTAACAAAAATCGGCACGGCGATCACAGGGGCCGCAGCAAACAGATACCATTCATCGCCTTTCGGGAGATACAGTTCCCCCCAGCGCAAAGAAAGAGCAGCCCAAAGAGCCAGCATGGCAAAAAATAAGTCGGCGCTAATCAGGATAAAGACCTTCATTTGTCGAGGAAGGCCTATAAATGAAGTGCGCACTTGTGATCTCATGAATCAGTCCTATCGTTTATCACAATAACCGATTTTATTATACCCGATTATGCTGGGACGGATTTACTTGTGCCCTGCAGGTATCCACCCAAAAACGAATGAATTCGTCCCTGCATTTCAATAAATTCACTGAGCCTCCCGGTCACCCGCTTTGTAGCGATAAACCAGCAACAATAACGGCAAATACGCCACCATGAGCCCAACAACATCGTCCAATTTATTTAACGCAACCAAGCTTGCAACAGGCATCAGCCAAAAAACATTAATAGCAGCTATGGCCAAGGCGACAGGGCGATGAGCGCCCAAAACACGAGATGCATATTGATAAGCATGACTACAATGCGCCTCATAAAACTGCTCCCCTCGGAAGACCCTGCGGCACAAGGTAACGGTGGCATCAACGATAAATACACCCAGCAAAATCAGCCATACCCACAATAACCGGGGATCGACCCAGGCCGCTTGCATCGAAAGCAAGGCCAGCATAATACCTAAAAAACCGCTGCCGGCGTCCCCCATAAAAATACGCGCAGACGGAAAATTCCAGCAAAGAAATCCCGAAACGGCTGCCGCCAAAAGGAGCGGCAGCATCCATGCGGTTGAATCCGGTGCAACCAGCCATACCATCAAAGCGCCGCTGCAACAGACCGTAATCGCCTCAATGCCGGCAAGACCATCAATGCCATCCATGAAATTGTACAAATTGAGCAGCCAGACGATATAAACCGCCGCAAACACATACCCAAGCCATCCCAAATCCAGCAAATAGCCAAAAGCCGTGAGCGGTGGAAAACCGCCCAGCCAATAAAGTCCCCAAACCGCCGCACAAAAATGTACCAATAAGCGCCAACGCGCGGCAATATGCCCGTGATCATCCAGAAAGCCGGTTACCGCAACGGCAAATCCGGCGCCCCATAAGGCCAAAAACACCGGGGTAAAAATCAAATCAAACTGGTTTAAAATGGGCAGAGCAATCAGAAATGACGCCACTATAGCAACGCCGCCGCCGCGAGGCGTTGGCACCGAGTGCGAACTGCGCTCATTAGGAATGTCGATTAAGTTCTTCGCCAAGGCATACCGGCGCAAAAAACCGGTGAGCATCCAAGATGCAACACCGGCCAGCAAAAAAAACCACCAAAAAATCATTTGTACCTCTTTTTGTAGGGCGAATACCCACAGGGCACAAGTAAATCCGGTTCTACACTCGCTATTGTCCGCCCTCCACTCGTCATAACTTTTGCAAAAAATCTAATGCGGTTTTTTTCAAAGCATCATCCACACTCACAGGAGGCTGCCAGCCCAGCAGATCTCGCGCCTTGCTAATATCGACTTGGAGGGAATTAAACAAACGCTGCGCTATATCACGCTTGCCCAGCAACATAGCGCCGGCTTTTAATGCCCCGATAGGCAGGGGCAGCAGCTTGGCGGGCTTGCCCAACGCGTTACCCATGCGTTGCAACAATTCGGTAGTCGACAGATCCTCACCGTCCCCGGCCAAAAACGTCTGATTAGCTGCAGCAGGATGAGCGCTGCAGGTTACGATCAAATCGACCAAATTATCCAGAGCAACCAGGCTACGCTTATTATGAATCGCACCCAGAGGTAACGGGACACCTTTCTTCAACCAATGCATCATGCTGTGAAAATTGGCCTTCACACCCGGCCCGTAGACCAAAGGCGGACGAATGATTACCACTTCCATGCCGGTTTGATCAGCCAACTGCCGCAATGCATCTTCCGCTTCGCGCTTGGAAATGCCGTAAGGATCAATCGGCGCCGGCTGATCTTCAGTGGTATAGGGCTGCCCCAATAGCGTAGCTTCGCCATTCACCTTAATCGAACTGATAAAAATGAAGCGCTGCACGCCTGCATCGTTTGCCTGCCGAGCAAGATTCCAAACGCCGTCAACATTTACTTTGCGAAACGCATCCAGCGGATCAGCGACGTTATCC
The DNA here is from genome assembly GCA_030655535.1 of Methylobacter sp. Lineage (GTDB taxonomy): Bacteria > Pseudomonadota > Gammaproteobacteria > Methylococcales > Methylomonadaceae > Methylobacter_A. The sequence continues at coordinate 15,323 of JAURVK010000153.1, forward strand.
TTCATAACATGCACACGCGCAGCAAGATGAACGACCACTTTTATACCGAACAAAGCATCAGTCCAATCCGTCTCAGCGTTTATCTCGTCGATAGGCACCAACTCCACACCCGCAGGCAATTGGCTCGACGAGCGCACTGCGCCCTTGACTTGCCAACCCTGGCGCTGCATTTCTGCACACAGAGGCAGACCGACAAAGCCGTTGGCTCCGGTGACCAGGACGCGCCTCACGATATCGCCTCACGATAAAACGCCAATACTTGGGAAACAATTATTTCCTGAGAAAATTCATTCATCACCCGTTCCCGTCCACGCCGTCCCATCCGTTGCCGCAATTCGGGCTCTGCCAGTAATTTAGCCAAAGCATCCGCCAAGGCCGTCGAATTTCGCGCCTCTACCAAAAGCCCATTATCTCCGTCACGAACGACTTCCCTGCAACCAGGCACGTCCGTTGTCACAATAGGACGTCCGCAGGATGCTGCCTCAAGCAAAGACTTGGGCAAGCCTTCACGATACGAGGGCAAACAAACAATATGGGATTGCGCAAATACCTGAGGCATATCCTCGCGTCTACCCCACCATTCCACCACACCATTCTTTTGCCAGCTTGCCAACTGATGTTCGCGAGCACTCGCAGGATTCTCTTCATCAGGCTCACCCACCAAAACAAATCTTGCGCTCACTCCGCGCTTCTTAAGCTGGATTGCCGCTTCCACAAACTCGCCCACGCCTTTATCCCAAAGCATCCGGGCCGGCAATACCACCAAGGGGACTCCCCCGGGCTCGGGAGATGGGGCATATAACAAGGTATCCACGCCGGCGCCGCGAATTAAATGCAGTTGTTGAGCTGCAATCCCGATGTTGGCGATCACGGCTTCGTCATCTTTATTCTCAACAATTACCGCCGTCCCGTGTAATAGCATGCCAAGCACTTTTCGTACGACAATTTGCAGCATTCTTGCTCGCCAAGTATTGGCAATAAACAGCCATCCCATTCCAGCCACCCAATTCACTGTGTGCGGAACCCGCATCAGGCCTGAAACCAGCGATCCGTACAGCATGGGTTTCATTGCTACATGATGAACAATGTCCGGTTGCTCTTTGCGGTAAATTTCCATGAGCTGCAGAACAGTCCTCATCTCACGAAAAATATTTGATCCGCGTCGAGAAATTTCGAAAGGAATGACTCTTATGCCATGCTGCAGAATCTTCTCAGCGTGCTTATTAGTTCTTGTCACCACAACCACTTCAAAGCCGACATCTTTTGCACCAAAAATCAGCGGCAACCAATGTGAACAGACAAACCAATCTTCTGTAACAAAAAACAGTATTTTTAAACCGTTAGTTTTCATAATTAATCACATTGCAACTGACTTCAATAAGTCCGCAACTCGACCCGCCGTCATTTGCAGAGAATATCCCGTCTCGATTTTGCCGCGCCCTGCATAGCCCATTTGTTTCCGTAATTCAGGATGGTCAATTAACTTTATTAAAGCAGCTACCCAATCGGCATGTGTCGCCGCCAGGAATCCATCCACCCCGTCATCCACGATTTTGCAATTAACACCAACAGGTGATGCTATAACAGACTTACCACAAGCCATGTACTGAATGAGTTTATAACCGCACTTACCCCGTTCAAATGGGGCATCCGGCAATGGCATGATGCCCATATCAAAATGCTGAATATCCGTTACCTCAGTTGCCTCTGTCCACGGCAATGCCGTAATAGGCAAGTCAGCTGTCTGATCAGCGTTTGCACCGACGGCTATCACTTGCACTGTCCGCATCGCTACGACCTCTTTTAATGCCGGGGCGACTTGATGCAGAAATTTTGCTGTTGATGGCGAACCAATCCAGCCAATGATGGGAAGGGCATTATTGTCTGATTCAGAAATAGCGTAGCGTGTTATATCTACGACCGTGGGAACAATTTCCACCCGGAACGCGCCTGCGCTTCGCGCGCGGTTAGCCAGATATTCATTACCAGCCACCACAAGATTCGCACGCTGCATAACCTTATCAATTTTCCGACCCAGTATGCTGCGTACTATCGATAATCGGTGCCGGTCGTAGCGGTGAAAAACGGCATCATCATAATCGACAACTAACGGGATGCTGGCAGGAAACAATCCCAATTCAATCCAGCCGGGAAGCCACGGCAGCATTTCTTTTTCCACCCAAACCATATCAAACTGACCGGCTCTCAGCATGAACATCAGGCGGGCAATATAAGCTTTAAATACTAACAGTTTGGAAACATTATTACCGTAAAGGCCGCGAACATAATCATCACCCAATAATGGCGCTACAATCACCTCGATTCCAGCATCCTTAAGATAAGGAAGGTACTGATATAGACGCAAACGACTGCTGGCGCCAAGCTGGGCATAGCGACTAAATGCAAGAACCCTCACCGTGTGATGCCTTTAAAAATCCAGCGAGGCAACCATTGAAACATCATGCCATAAGCGCTCAAGGTTTCTTTGAAGGATGTCCAGGAGCATTGGCCAACTGCCAAAGCAGATCTCGACAGCGGCTCGACAAACAAGGTCACGAGCAAAACCATGGTCGCCGCAACTGGACTGAAGTGTTTGAAGGCATATAAGGTACGGCTACGGAGCGTATAAAAAAGCCGCTTTGCTTTTACTTGTTTGGATGTTCCGCCTCCCGCATGAAATGCCTTCACCTCGGCAAAGTAGGTACTGGACCAACCCATTTGCTTAGCGCGATAAGAAATATCGAGATCTTCAAAATAAAGGAAAAATGTCTCGTCAAATCCGTGTAACGCATTGAACACAGTTCTTCGCAACAGAAAAAAAGCGCCGATAACCTGATCAACCTGCCGAGTACTGGTATGATCCCAATCACTCATAAAATGACCCAGCTTTGGGATGATACGATCCAACCCGGTTGCATGAACAGCAAAACCGCAGGCGGATGGAAAGCGTGTACAGCTGCGTGCGATATGCCCCTGTTCATCAATGAGTTGCACGCCGCAAATGCCGACTTTTGCGTTTTCCGGTCTTTGCATAAAGCTGAATGCACCGGCCAAGGTATCGGCAAACAAGCGCGCATCGGGATTTAAGAATAGGATGAAATCCGTACTTGCCTGCGCTGCGCCCAAATTACAGGCTTTGCCAAAGCCAAGATTAAACCCGGCTCGGATAAGCGTGACATTTGGTAAGCCTTCAACAGCATTCTCTGAGCCGTCAGTTGAGCCGTTATCAATAACGATAATGCGATTAATATATGAATGACCATGTTGAATGACAGAATCAACGCATTCACGGAGCTGAATGCCGGCATTCCAGTTGACGATAACCGCATCAGCTTGCATACAAAAACCGACTATTGCTACATTCTTTAATCATTAAAAGTAATTACCTGTTTATTCCAAAAAACATCACCTGACACTCGTTAAGTCTGGGTGCTGATGCGTAACAATGTCTCATCGATTCTTTATCCGGTTTATAACTTGTTTTTATGACCATGAAGGACATGAAGATAATGAAGTAAAGAGAATTGGGCTATTTGTCGAATAAGGATTTCTAATCAACTTTACCGTAAAGCTATTCAAGCAAGGACTAAAAAGTTTTGTTTTATAAAATTATCTCTATAAGAAAACGCAGGAAGTAAATACAGTAAATTCTTCATGCCCTTCATGGTAAAAACAAATAACATTCCCTGAAATCAAAACCCTTAAGTCTAGTCAAAATCATGTTGCTTGTTTAAATTTTATTTTCCGCTGTTGCCTTAAACAGGTATTGACTGGCAATAAATCCAGAGAACAATCCAAGTGTAATCACATTCAATTTTCCTGAATTCAAGCGAATATCGAGACTGGCGGGTTTTATTGCTTCAATATTCAAACCAGCACTTTTCAACAGCTTGGTAGCAGAGTCTTTGGTAAAAAATCTTAAATGGGTTTTATCTAAAATCCCTCTTTCAACATAATCAAATCTACCAACCAACAAAGGCAACACCAGTGAAAAATGCCGCGCATTGGGTAATGAAATGATTATTTTCCCATCAACGGCTAAATGCTCTTCCTTTAAACGTTTGAGTAGCGTCCATGGATCAACTAAGTGCTCCAATACATCCAATAATAAAATCAAATTAAATTTACCAATGTGTGCTGGAAGTGGATTTTTCTCTACATCCAGGCAGTAAACAGTATCGACTCTATTTCGTGCGGAATCAGCCGCAGCTTCAAAAAGCTCCACCCCAACCGTTTCCGCACAAGCTTGCATTTTTTTAAGCGTCTCAAGGGTTTGACCTGAACCACATCCTATTTCAAGTACACGCTGCGAAAAATCAGGCAACAGGTCAATAATCTGACTGCGTGAAGAAGAAAAATAATCCGGTTTTTTTTCGTTATAGAGCTGCATAGTCGTTTATTTTTCTTTGGAGGGCATGTAACAGTCGATTGGCTGCAAGGTGTAGCAGGATAAGATCCAGCAGAGCCCTCCCCACCCAGGCTAACGCGGCGCCGATTAGACCGAAGCGAGTAGTAAGCCACCATAACGCTAGCGCATATAGACCCAGTTCGAGCAAGTGAAATAATGCTGTTATCCTTGGGTTTCCATTTGCATGCATCAGTGTATAGGGCACTAATGCCATTGAATTAAGCCATATTCCAACAGACAGAACCAAAACAATGGGCAGCGCCTGTTGTGCAAATTCCGCTGAAAGCCACCAGGTAAGCGCAGGATATGCCAATAATGATGCCAGCGAGCAAATACCGAACATCACCACAGCGACTCTTTTGTAATTGCACCGGTAAGATGCCGCAGCATTATCGGAACTCAATACCGCCAGTTGAGGAAGCCATGCGCCGCACAAAGCAACCGGAATGATCAAAAGTCTGTGCAGCCCTTCTTGAGGGATTGCGTAGAGCGGGAGCTGTGCAGCACCAACGGCGGCACTCACAAAAAACCTGTCCCCATAAATCATCAGCGGGCCGACAATGCCGGTGACGGTAACCCATACCCCGTAATTAACCAGCGGCTTAAGGTAATTTCTAATAAGACCTGCTGTCGATGCCACAAGATAATGCCGAAGTTGTGTTACCGCTGCAAGTGCAACAATTAAGCGCGCTAACACCAAGTATAGAGTAACAGCCCAGAGGCGGTTGCCATGCAGCATGATTGAAAGCGCCGGGAGTACAAACATACAAAAACCGAGAATTATTTTATTTAGGTTGGATGCTGCAAACCGCCCTAATCCCTCAAGCGCCCCCCTTAAACCACTGGTAATCGTAGTTGGAATGACCCCTATTGCAGCGATTTTAAATGATAGCATCGCATCTTGCTGTAAAGCAGGGCTGATTTTAAGCCAGCTAGTTGCAAGGCAAGGCCCCAATATCAACATCACTGCCGCGCCAAGCACCCCGGCTGCAAACGTAAGTAGTAAACCGGCTTTCAGTGTGAGTGAGATTTCCGAAACATTGTTCACCGCCCTTAATTTACTTAGCTCATAAGTGAGCGCTCTGCCAACGCCCATGTCAAAAAGGCTAAAATAACCGATCAATGCCCATATAAGCGTAAGCACTCCGAAAGCCTCGTTGCCCAAGCGATGAAGCGTAAACGGGATCAGGCAAGCCGCCGCTATTAACGGCAGTCCACTGCCGGCAAGGTTCCAAAGAGTGTTACGACGCAGGTGAACATTCACTTTTCCAGTCTCATCGCTACCGCCTTGGCAAACGCTGAAAAGTCTGCAAGGTGAAATGTGACGATGCTATGCACAATTTTCCAGTTAATGCTTTCATAGTTGTGAACCGCGATATTACGAAAGCCTACTGCCTTTTTGAGACCGCTTGCCAACTCGTTATTCAACACAGATTTGCACAGCCCGGCTGAGATTAAGCGCAACAATGTCCTGCAAATCAATGTCTGTCACTAGCGTGGCAACATCTGTTGGGCACTTTGTTTCTATGCGCCGCAAACAACGGCGCAAAGACTTCAATTTTTGCTCGATTACTTCCCGATCCATGCCATCCGCCTTTCTGCAAAAAGTCTGATCCGATATGGCATGAAGTCTGCCTGCTCAAACAGGTGGCGACTAATCAACTCGCCGTATAAAGTATCGCTGCCCATTATTCTTCTGCCATGCCGCAGTATTTGCCCAAGCAAGGATTCTGGCACCACCTTCAGATCGATCAAATCAATAGGCCGTCCGGTACTATCGGCTAATGCACCGATTAGCTCTATTTTTTCATCGGCAGTCAGCGCTTGTTTAGCAGCAACCGCCATATCCAAATCACTATCTGCACGCTGGCGACCTGCGGCTACAGAACCAAATAGCATCGCGAAAGCAATCTTCGGAAAATGCGCCAACACTCCCTTGAGTTGCGCATCTATAATCGGCACAGATTGAGATGCTGTTTCCATTGTAGTCATCTGCTTATCTCCCATTCACTTATTACTGTATCCGGCCTAACGAAAAATCACGCCTATCTTAACCCGCTTGGTGGGCGCGCTGCCAGTCAGTACGGTCGGGTTACGCTACGCTCGGCAATTGCTCCTGCATAATCCACATGGATGTGAGATATAGCATAAGGCCATGAATGGCCTGTAGTAGAGTAACGCAGGAGCGGTTACCGAGGAGCAAATATCTGTCCGTGCAGTCGGAATCCGACCTACACGGCTAGTTCAATGCTCCGCGCCATGGTAATTTCTTACCAATTCATCATACAAATTCACATACGACTTCACCATCTGCTCAGCCGTAAAGTGCTTCCAATATCGTTCCTCGGCACGCAAGCCCATTTCTGCAGCTTCATCAGGATGCTCCCACAGATAACACATGGCTTGCCGCAACGCCACCGGGTCGCTGGGCGGCACCACCAGTCCGGTCTCATCCCCAATGTTGATGAAGGTCGTGCCGGTACCGATCTCGCTGGAAATCATCGGTTTTCCGTACATCGCGCCTTCCAGCAACGAAATGCCAAAAGCCTCAGAGCGCAGATGCGAAGGAAAAACCACCCCATAGCATAGCGTTAATAGCGCAACTTTATCCTCATCCGGGACAGCACCCAGAAAGAAAATATTGCGTAACCCCAGCCGCGCTGCTTGCGCTTTCAATTCCGCCTCAATTGGACCGGCCCCAACAATCACGATGGGGTAGTCGATTCCTTGCGCAGCATCCAGCAAGATGTGCAGCCCCTTGTAGTAACGAAGCATTCCGACAAACAGGAAAAAGCGCCCCCCCACTTTTGAACGCCACTTTGCAAGCAGCTCGGGCGCGGGTGACGGATAAGTCGATCTATCCAATCCATAGGTGATTTCCACGACCTTGTCGCGATAACGATTCAACACCGGACTGGTAGCCAAGTAGTTAGGGGAAGTTGCGACGATCCGATCGACGCTGGCGAGAAAACGGTTTTTCAGCGGGCGATACAGCTTCAGTAACACCTTTTGCCGGATAATGTCCGAGTGATAAGTCACCACAGTCGGTTTGCCATGTCGGGTGGCGAAATGAACTATATCCATGAACGGCCACGGATAGTGCAAATGAATGATGTCGGCTTGCTTGGCAAGTGCGGAGAACTTACCAAAAGCAGACAACGAAAATCCCGTGGATGCCAGCTGGAAGTCTAGCTGAGCCTGATGAACAAGATGCCCGGAAACCTCTATAGGCTCTTCATGTGCGTTAGGGGAGAGCGCCAGCACCTCGCTGGTATAACCATAGCGATGAGTTCCCTTGCACAGCTGAAAAATAACCTGTTCGATCCCGCCAAATGAATCGGGATAATAAGTCTTGAAAAAATGCAGAACCCTCGGCGACTCTTTACTCATGAACTCGCCTCACCATATACCGCCACAGTTTCCTCGGTACAGCGTTGCCAGCTGAAACCGGCTGCTTGCAACAAGCCTTTGCTTTTCGCCTTGCTGCGCCAGATTTCATCCTCCAACCCTGTTGCAATCAAGTGACATAAAGCATCTGCATCCTGCGGTTCGCACATGGCTGCGGCATCTCCCGCCACTTCAGGCAGCGTCGATGAATTGGAACAAACGACCGGAATACCGGAAGCCATCGCTTCAAGCACCGGCAAGCCAAAGCCCTCATATAATGAGGGAAACACAAAAACACGCGCACCCGCATAGATCAATGGAAGCTCATCAGCAACCACAAAACCCAAATAACGCGCCCAGCCCTCTGACACGGCTGCCTCAATGCGGGTATGCAGCTGTTCGCTACGCCAGCCACGATATCCTATCAATACCAGTGGATAGCGTTGTCTGATAGAAGGCGGCAGCATCGCATAGGCATCCAGCAGCACTTCCAAATTTTTTCGCGGTTCAATAGTCCCCACATATAAACTGTAACCGCCTAATCTTAAGCCATGCCTGCCTAATACAGGGCGTAGCTCGTCCGCTGTCCTGGGTCGAAAATCTTCCGAACATGCCAAGGGAACGGCGCGGATTTTCTCCAGCGGCCAGCCAAAATAAGCCGCGACCTCCTGCCGTGTGTATTCCGAATCCGTTATCAGCATATCCGCCCTCTTAAGCGTGAGAGCGATTTCTTTACGCATGAACCTCACCCGTTCAGGAGGATGGCAGTGTGCCCAAGTAAAGACCGAAAGATCATGAAAAGTACACACCCTAGGCCCATCAAAAGGCGGCAAATAAAAATTCGGTCCATGAAAAACATGATCCGAATGGCCGCGCAACGCATAGCTCTTGATCAGCGGAGATATCAAATGAAACATTCCGACCGTCAAACGGTTATTGAGAATTGTCCGACGGATATTGATTGAAGACGAGGCTTCGGGTTTAGCCGATTGCCCAAGCTCAGGAAGATCGTCAGCAAAGCGATAACCCGAGAAAAAACGCAGCCGCTCAATCTGAGATATTTTTTTAAGATGCCGCGCAAGCTCAAACGTGTAACGTCCAATACCGGTCAGCGGAAACCGCACCGGGTCAATCGATAAAATAACCTTCATGCGCCTGCCGACAACATCCAGCTTAAAGTATCTTCCAGCGGGGGGTGCCGCAACGCTCCTATGCAAGCTTCCAGCTTGGCCGGATTACCGCACAGGCGATGCACCTCGTTGGCACGAATAAAATCCGGATTCACTTTGACAGCCAAATCATGTCCGGTAATTTTTTTCAATGCCTCTATCGCAGACTTAAGACTTACCGGTCGCCCCGAACACACGTTATACGTTTGTCCCGGCTGACCCAATTGCAACAGGCGCAGATAAACTGTGCACACAGTGCGCACATCATTAAACTCACGTTCAACATCCAAATTACCCAACTCAATAGTTTCAGCCCGCCGGGCGAAGTGCGCCACCAGCTTGGGAATCACAAAGCGCATATCATGCCCTATGCCAGTGTAATTGAATGGTCGTACGGTCACCAGCGACAAACGATCTGCAAACGTCGCAGACATGAACTCCATCGCCAGCTTACTCATCGCATAGTGATTCACCGGTGCCGGACAAATAGATTCGTCGCTGGGTGATGCGTCCGCATTACCATAAACATTGGCGCTGCTGGCCAAGAGTATACGCTTAGGGGCCTGGGGCAAAGCAACCAGCGCTTTGAGTAAATTCAAGGTGCCGAACAGGTTGACTCGGTAAAGCGCTTCTTCATCGGCATGGGTCACTGCACTAATTGCCGCGAGATGCACCACAAAATCCGGTGCAGCTGCGGCAGTCTCGGCAGCTACTGCTTTTGCATCGGTCAGATCAGCGGATAGCGGATGCACCTCGTAGCCAGCTTGCTGTGCGGCTTTAGTAAAATGCTGGCCGGTAAAGCCACGCGCTCCGGTCAGTAACAGTTTAGACATTAGAACGAGAACCCCTCGGCATTGCGCCGCAAATCAGCTTCCACCATCATCTGGCACAACTGCTCCAGCGTAGTACTCGGCTCCCAGCCCAGCTTGGCCTTGGCTTTTGCAGGATTACCGATCAGCAGCTCCACTTCTGCCGGACGATAAAATTGGGGGTTGACGCGCATCACAACTTGCCCCAGCTTTAACCCCCTCTCCCCCTGGGAGAAGTCTGGAGTAAGGGCTGATACTACGGCAATTTCATTTTCGGCCGTTCCTTTAAAGTCCACCGTGATGCCCGCTCCCTTAAAAGCCATACGGACAAAATCGCGTACGGTTTCGGTACGGTTGGTCGCCAATATAAAAGTATCCGGCTCATCAGCTTGCAGCATGCGCCACATGCCTTCCACATACTCTTTGGCAAAGCCCCAGTCGCGTTTGGCATCGATATTACCCAGTTCTACACAGTCCAGTTTGCCCAGCTTGATCTTGGCCACAGAATCAGTGATCTTACGGGTGACAAACTCGCGTCCACGCAGCGGGCTTTCATGATTAAACAGAATGCCGCTGGAGCCGAAAATGCCATAGCTCTCGCGGTAATTCACCGTCATCCAGTGCGCATACAGCTTGGCCACGCCGTAAGGACTACGTGGATAGAAAGGCGTGTCTTCCACCTGAGGGATGGCCTGCACCTTGCCGAACATCTCAGATGTGGAAGCCTGATAAAACCGGATTTTTGGATTAATCAATCGAATAGTTTCCAGCAAATTCAGCGCGCCGACACCGGTAATCTGCGCAGTGGCATTGGGCTGATCAAAACTCACACCGACAAAACTCTGCGCCGCGAGATTGTAAATCTCATCGGGCTGCACCTTCTGTACTAGCGAAATGTTGGAACCCAAGTCCGTCAGATCGTACTCCACCAAATGCAGGTTGGGATGGTTCTGGATGCCCAGCTCATCAATGCGCCAAAAATTGACCGAACTGGTACGGCGGTATGTACCGTAAACCGTATAGCCTTTATCGAGCAGAAGTTCAGCCAAATAGGCACCATCTTGACCAGTGATACCTGTAATCAACGCTTTTTTCATCTTTACTGTCCTGTTTAACATTCAATCAAGCCAAGTTATTTTGGCGCTATATTTTTTATATGGGGGGTTAGTAGGCCGCTTTACGCCCAATCAGGAGATATTCAACTATTCGGACAGCCCTTACAGTACAGTCAAATGATCGCTACTTTCGGTATGTACCAGATCACCGCTACGCTGCAACATAAAATAACCGCGTCTTAACGCTTCTTCTTTGGCATCATCATTGGCCATGACCAAATCATATTCTTCTTGAATGTGGCCTCGGCGCTTTTCCATGTTTTTTACCGCATCATCAAAGTGAATTTTTCCTGGGTGATTGTCTTTTATCAGGCTTTAAAAAAAGAATTCCCCGGCAACATCACCCTGGTTTTTACCGATATTCTCCAGCGTAATACCCATACGACCCAGCTTTCCCGCCAACATTTTATCGTTGCGCCCCATGCAAGTTTTTGCTGTCAACGGCAAGATTTACAACCAACGCTTTTAATTCATCATCAGTCATTTACTTCTCCGGGTATTTCATTTATCGGTCAAAATTTTAGCATAGCGAACTGCCAATCACAGAGTAATTGGGGGCAGAGTAAAATTAATTCCTTAGCTTTCCAGAAAAATTTTACTCTGACCAATCAATTATTGGTTAAAAACCACCATCATCATTGACAATCGTACGCATTGCTGTGAGCTGAATTATCCCTGCACCGAAACTCCCTCCCAGCGGATTAAACACATCCAGATAAAACGAGAGTGTAAAAATTTCCGTGTAAACCGCCGTTAAAAAATCTCTGGAAATCGATCCTCGTAGAGAATCATAAACTGATTCAGAGCAGGCTTCCAGTCACGGATCGGCATTGACCATTTCTTGGCGGCCTGTTCAATAGCTA
>JAURVK010000160.1 GCA_030655535.1 Methylobacter sp.
TAGCTATCGAACAGGCCGCCAAGAAATGGTCAATGCCGATCCGTGACTGGAAGCCTGCTCTGAATCAGTTTATGATTCTCTACGAGGATCGATTTCCAGAGATTTTTTAACGGCGGTTACACGGAAATTTTTACACCCTCGGAAAACCCGGTACGGAGTAGTTCTTTTCGAGAAAATAAGTCCGCATTTTCCATTTTATCTATATCGTTCAATTCCACGTAATTCTATCAGGATGTCTCAATGATTGAATATTTTAACTTAAGGGCAGTCGATGGGCTTGTGTCGGTTGTAAATACAGCTTTAAAAATAGCCTGGTTTAACAAAACCATCTGTTTTATAAGGTGTTAATTGTATCGTTGGAGTGGCTCAGGCTTGCAATCTGCGGCATTATCCTTTAACTTAAGGTTACATCCGTAAAGGCTAGGGGTGCTTATCTTTCTTCTGCACAGCAAGAGAACAATAGGCTGAGAAAAACCCTTTGAACCTGACCCCGGTTAATACCGGCGTAGGAAAGCCCAGACTTCCCTGCGCCTTATTGTTTTGTTGTTGGAGATAAACATGAGCGCTGTCCTTAAAGAAGTTACGTCTACTGAGTCCAGTAGCGTAAAGATCGATTCCTACCCCGCATCGGAAAAAATATATGTTCAAGGCAGCCGCCCCGACATACAAGTTCCGATGCGCAAAATTACCTTATCCGATACCCCGGTGCATTTCGGCGCGGAAAAAGGTGCAGAAAAAAATCCGCCGCTTTATGTTTACGATACCTCGGGTGTTTACACCGATCCCAATGTCGAAGTCGACTTGAAGAAAGGTCTGGACGCTATCCGTTCAGCCTGGATAGCAGAAAGAAACGACACCGAAGAATTGTCCGGCCCCAGTTCGGATTTCGGCCGTCAGCGTCTTGAAGATCCGGCTACCGCCGAGCTGCGCTTTGAACATATCCGCAAACCGCGTAAAGCCATAGCGGGAAAAAACGTATCGCAAATGCACTATGCCAGACAGGGCATCATCACGCCGGAGATGGAGTACATCGCGATTCGTGAAAATCAGCTTATGGAAGAAATGCGCCATTTGTGGAAAGATCAGCACCCCGGCGATTCGTTCGGCGCATCGATTCCCGATACCATTACGCCCGAGTTTGTTCGCGACGAAGTCGCCAGAGGCCGGGCCATTATTCCGTGCAACATCAACCATCCGGAACTGGAGCCGATGATTATCGGCCGCAATTTCCTGGTTAAAATCAACGGCAATCTGGGCAATTCGGCGGTGACTTCGTCTATCGATGAAGAAGTCGAAAAAATGCTCTGGGGTATCCGTTGGGGCGGCGATACCATCATGGATTTGTCGACCGGGAAAAATATCCACGAAACCCGGGAGTGGATTTTGCGCAACTCGCCGGTACCTATCGGTACCGTGCCTATCTACCAGGCCCTGGAAAAAGTCAACGGCAAAGCCGAAGACCTGACCTGGGAAATCTTCCGCGATACCTTGATCGAGCAGGCCGAGCAGGGCGTGGATTACTTTACCATCCATGCCGGGGTGCGCTTGCACCATGTGCCATTAACCGCAAAACGCATGACCGGCATCGTTTCCCGTGGCGGTTCGATCATGGCGAAATGGTGTCTGGCGCATCACACCGAAAGTTTCCTGTACACGCACTTTGAAGAAATCTGCGAAATCATGAAAGCCTACGATGTGTCCTTTTCATTAGGCGATGGTCTGCGTCCCGGTTCAATTTACGATGCCAATGACGCCGCGCAATTCGGCGAACTGGAAACCTTGGGCGAACTGACCAAAATCGCCTGGAAACACGACGTACAAACCATGATAGAAGGCCCGGGTCATGTGCCGTTGCACATGATCAAAGTCAACATGGAAAAACAGCTGGAAGAATGCGGCGAAGCGCCTTTTTATACCTTGGGTCCGCTGACGACCGACATCGCTCCCGGTTACGACCATATTACCTCGGCGATAGGCGCGGCCAATATCGGCTGGTACGGTTGCGCGATGCTCTGTTACGTTACCCAAAAAGAGCATTTGGGCTTGCCTAATAAACAGGATGTGCGCGAAGGGATTGTGACTTACAAAATCGCCGCCCATGCGGCCGATCTGGCTAAAGGCCATCCCGGCGCACAGGCGCGCGACAACGCGATGTCCAAGGCGCGTTTTGAATTCCGTTGGGAAGACCAGTTCAATATCGGTCTCGATCCCGAAAAAGCCCGCGAATTTCATGACGAAACCTTACCCAAAGAGTCCGCCAAAGTCGCGCATTTTTGCTCGATGTGCGGCCCGCATTTCTGTTCGATGAAAATCAGCCAGGATGTGCGCGACTATGCGAAAGCCAAAGGGATTGCCGAGGAAGAAGCTTTAAAACTGGGCATGGATGAAAAATCCAAACAGTTTCTTGATGAAGGTGCCGATATTTACCATAAAGTGTAAAACAGCATTTATCCTAAAAACCGCAATTTGTCCACGAAAAGCACGAAAGATACTAAACGAATCAGCACGTTGTGTTGATTTAGCCGGTCACTATTTAGGTGTTGACCCATAGTTTGGTATCTCTTTGAAAATTTTCGTGCTTTTTGTGGACGAAATGATTTTTCTAGGTTTATCTGAAACAAGGCAAAAACAATGGGCGCTTATCAACATATTTTACTGGCCGTGGATTATTCCGAGCATGGCGCTACGGTTGCCCGAAGAGCAAAGAACTTGGCCGAAAAATATCAGGCCAAATTGAGTCTTATTCATGTGTTGGATAATATTCCGATGCCGGATACCGGTTACGGAACGGTGATTCCGTTAACCGAAGATTCAGGCTATGAGCTGCTCGAAGCGGAGAAAGCCAAGTTAATGCAAATTGGCAAGCAGTTGGATGTGCCTCAGAACAACCGTTGGATGGTCTGGGGCGGACCTAAACAGGAGATTGTCCAACTTGCCGAGCGGGAGCAGGTTGATTTAATCGTTGTCGGCTCTCATGGTCGGCATGGCCTGTCGCTATTGTTGGGTTCAACGGCAAATAGCGTCCTGCATTACGCCAAGTGTGATGTGATGGCGGTTCGATTGCAGGATGGTTAGCTTTTTCAGATAGGCAACCGAGACAGGTTTTATGGTTTATTTTTTAAGGCCTGTTTTGCCTGATTCCACAAAACATCCAGTTCAGCCAGTTCGCAATCTTTAAGATTCAGTCCGGACGTTTCAAGCTGTCGTTCTATGTGTTGAAAGCGTCTGGAGAATTTTTTAGTGCTTTCCTTGAGCGCGACCTCGGCATTGACGTTTAAATGCCGAGCCAAATTAACCGCAACCAGCAATAAATCGCCGATTTCTTCCTGAATATGCGCCTGATCCCCGGATTGCCAGGCTTCTTTAACCTCATCCAGTTCTTCCAGCACTTTATCAAAAACAGGCAGTACATCCGGCCAGTCAAAGCCGTGATTGGCGGCGCGATCTTGTATTTTTTCGCACTCAATCAACGCAGGAAGATTGCGGGCCACACCTGACAGCACACTGTCTCGCTCCTCTGTTTTGTTTTTTTTCCGCCGCTCGATAGCCTTTTCCTGTTCCCAGGCCTGGTGGCGTTGTTCATCGGTGTTGAAAACGGCATCGGAAAAAACATGCGGATGGCGGCGTATCAGCTTGTCGCAAATGCCCTCTGCAACCTGTTCAAAGCTGAACAAGCCCTGTTCCTCGGCGATCTGGGAATGGAATGCCACTTGCAACAGCAGGTCGCCCAGTTCCAGGCGCAAATCATCCAGGTCATTGCGTTCGATCGCATCGACGACTTCGTAGGCTTCTTCGATCAGGTAAGGAATCAAACTGGTGAAATCCTGCTTGACGTCCCAGGCACAGCCTTCTTCAGGGTGGCGCAGGCGAGACATGATGTCTAAGAGATTTTGGGTGTGTTTTAACATGAATAAGCTTGGTGTTGTAGTTATCAGTTACTTAGCAGATGCTGGGTTCTATTGCTTTAACTGGCGTTTAGCGAAAATTAAAACGAAGACCCAAAGTTTTCGCGGTAGCGTTGTTTGAAACTACCCATATCGAATGCATGATTCTGGGTGCCGTTATGTTCGATTTTAATGGCGCCCATCAGTGAGGCGACTCTGCCGGTAATTTCCCAACCCAATTCATTGATCAGGCCGTATAAAAGCCCGGCACGATAGGCGTCGCCGCAACCTGTCGGATCTAGTATCGCTTTGGGTTTTGCGGCAGGAATAGTGATGCACTCGCCGTGGGTATGAATTTGAGAACCCTGAGCGCCCAAAGTAATGATCAGCGCATCAACCCGCTCAGCCATTTGTTCCAGCGACAAGCCGGTACGTTCCTGCATTAACTCGGATTCATAATCATTCAAGGTCACCCAGGTTGCCTGATCGATAAACTTGAGCAGTTCTTCGCCATTAAACATCGGCATGCCCTGGCCGGGATCGAAAATAAACGGTATATCCAGTTCCGCGAATTGCTCGGCATGCAATTGCATACCTTCCTTGCCGTCGGGCGATACGATGCCGATGCTGATTTTTTTGTCGGTAGGGACTGAATTCAAATGCGAAAAATTCATCGCACCCGGATGGAATGCGGTAATCTGATTGGCTTCCTCGTCGGTGGTGATATAGGCCTGACCGGTATAGCTGTTGTCCAGAATCTGAATGAATTCGCTGGATAACTGGTTTTGAGCCAGCCATTGGGCATACGGCTCAAAATCATGTCCGACGGTTGCCATAATTAACGGCTCTTCATCGAGTAGATTCAGATTGTAGGCAATGTTTCCCGCGCAACCGCCGAATTC
Organism: Methylobacter sp.; assembly: GCA_030655535.1. Taxonomy (GTDB): domain Bacteria; phylum Pseudomonadota; class Gammaproteobacteria; order Methylococcales; family Methylomonadaceae; genus Methylobacter_A. Next base: position 4,787 of record JAURVK010000160.1, read on the forward strand.
GCGTCGCATGACCGGCACCAGGAATGATACATTCAGAATATGGATTTTTTCCGGCAAAATGTGATGTTTGAATTTATCATGAAAAACCATGATGGTATCGTAAGCCATAGACCCACATATTAATGCACTCATTGTGTTCCTTGTTAAAAGTAAAAGTTATAAAGGTAAAAGGCTATCGTTTGGTATCTTTCGCCTTGTACTTTTAGTCTAAATCATTGCTCAATCATTTGCTGATAAGCATCCGCGTCCATCAATGCGTCCAGTTCAGTCAGGTCATTTGCCTTGATACAAAACAGCCAGGTTCCATAAGCGTCATCATTGACCCGCTCAGGCTCATCCGCCACGGCTTCGTTAACAGCGACCACTTCGCCGCTAACCGGGCTGAATAAATCGGATGCGGTTTTAACCGATTCGACTACGGCACATTGCTCTTTTGCCATAACTTTACGTCCCAGTTCCGGCAACTCAATAAAAACCAAATCGCCCAATTCTTCCTGCGCAAAATCGCTTATACCGATGCGAACGATGTTATCGTCTTCCACCTGCACCCATTCGTGGGTCATTGCGTATTTCAAGTTATCCGGTAGGTCGCTCATGATAATGTCTCAATAGTGATAGTTACTTTGTTTTCAAGGATAACGTGCAATTTTTTAAAAACAACAAAAAAATGCATTTAAGAACGTAAATCTTATAACATGTTTCAATCCACACACCCTTTTATTGTCCACATGAATGTTCTTTCAATAGCCTGTATTTTTTTACTCAGTATTACCTTAGGTTTTGCAGATGATGACGATAAGCCGGTTGTCAAGCGACCGGGTTCCGCAGGGTCGGGAACAATTTTCCTGTCCGATAAAACCCAGTCGTTATCGGGTTTGCAGACAATAACCCTCAGCCCTGTCAGCCATCATGCTGAATTTATCGCATACGGCAGAGCGGTCAATTTACAGCCGTTGATTGAGTTGCGTCATCGGTATTTGCTCGCGTTAACCGAGCGCGGCGGCGCGACGGCAAGATTTAAGCAGACCGAGCAGAACATCAAGCGCCAGCAAGACTTGTATCGTGAGGGCGCGACATCGAAGCGCAACATGCAAGTTCAGCAAGCGCAATGGCAAAGCGACAAAGCCCAGGTTGATGCAAGCGGTGTTCAAAGCGAGGCTATCCTAGATGAAGCCCGGCTCAATTGGGGCGGAAAACTTACCGAATGGGCGTTATCTACGGATTCCGATAAATTGAGCGCTTTTTTATCCGGCAAACAAACGCTGCTGCAAATTACCTTGCCGGTTAATAAACAACTGGCCAGCGACATTCAGAGCATTTACGTTGAAGCCTCGGGAAACCGCAGTGCGGCCAGCAAAGCGGAACTGATTTCAGTGGCTCCGCAAACCGATGCCACCGCGCAAGGCGAAAGCTATTTCTTCCAGACCGACGGTCGCCGCGACTGCTCCCGGCAGTCTTGCGGCATACACACCAACCCTATCAGAACCGGCATGCGCGTTGCGGCCTGGATACCAGAACAAGCTGAAAACCGCTCCGGCGTCGTTATCCCCAAATCCGCTTTAGTCTGGCACCTGGATCAGGCCTTTGTTTACATTAAAACTGCTGAACAACAGTTCAGCCGCCGCGCTGTAGACCAGTATTCAGCAACGACCGGCGGTTATTTTGTCGGCACCGGCATTAATGCCGGTGAGCAACTGGTTGTCACCGGAGGACAAATGCTGTTATCGGAAGAATTTAGAGGGCAAATACCGGATGAGGATGATTAACCGACTTGAGAAGATCCTATAAAACATTGTCGTACCCCATATACACCTTAAAATGCCCAATAGGGTTCCAACTCATCCCTGTTCAATAACACAATCTGCTGAACCATAGCCTCCCGTGTCAGATCGTCACGACTGATACGCATCACCCGTAAAAAATAAGGCATCAGAGCCGCCCTGACCTGATGTTCCAAAATCCCCGCTGTCATACCATAATCAAACTCGATGGCCTCTTTTTGCGTAGCGCTCAAACCGGGATGCGCTCCGATCCGAACGCCGACAAACTTATGCCACGCCGTATCCTCCGAAGCATCGATCTCCGCAGAATAACTAAGTTCAGCCGATAACATCCTCGCCAGCACAAAATCCCGAAACTCATGATGCGTATAGCTAAAAGCCCGCGCATGCCAACGTAAACCGTCAAACACCAAAGCATGAGGACACAAGCGATGTTCAACCGGTTCCGTGCGGGACATCGATTGATAGCGCACCCGCACCTCCTTGCCGGCAACAATCGCCTGGTTGACCGCTTGCAAAACAGCCGCATTGACTTGCCTGAACACCGGTTCAAGTACATCAACCTCCGGCAGATTTTTTACCAGCGTCACCACCGTGCTGCCCGCCCGACCTTGCTGAACCTTTAAAACTTGCAAAAACTCCCCGGCAGTGCCGGTCATAAATGCCGGTTTAAATGGTTCGTCAACCACATAGCGTTTCAAAAATTTATCGTAGCGAATATTGCCGGGACATAACGACTGATACAGCGTCAAATCCTTGGACGCCTGCACCCGACTGATGCCGAAACCGTCCATCAGCACATTGGTAAAAAACTCGCCGCTCCAAAACACAGTCGCTTCCAGCAACGTTAAGCGCTGACGTTGTTCCCATTTTATAGGCGGTTGCAAAAGAGTATTTATCATGTTATGTTTATATAAAGTTTATTTATGCATTGTAACTTAAGTGTCATATTATAGCTGGAGTTTAGCACCCGATGAAGTCTTTTGAGCGAGGATCTAATGACGATTTATTATGCACACAGCGGAAACGATTATAAAAAATGGCATTTACTAAAGGAACATTTGACTTCGGTTTCCAGGTTGGCGGGTGAGCATGTAGTTGGCTGGCAAGGTGAAGAAGAAGCCAAGTTAGCCGGATTACTTCATGATTTAGGCAAATACGGTGATCGTTTTCAGAATCGATTGCATGGGCAGGATAAGGGGCTGGATCATTGGTCGCAAGGTGCATTCTTAGCCATTAAAAAAGGCGGTGCAATCGCCGCTGCCCTGGCTATTCAAGGTCATCATATTGGCTTGCAAAGTTTACAAGCAGAGGATTTAAAAAAATTAAATCCAGAATCGCTTAAAGAAAACCATCCGCAAGGTTTAACTTTAAGCGAAGCAAATATAGAGCTTTTGGAAACCCGTCTAAGTGAAGACGGTCTGTCTTTCAGCAAACCACATCCGCGTTTGTTTGTCGGCCCTTTAGGTGAATCCCAAGCCCGCGTTGATAGCATGCTGGATGTGCGCCGCCTTTTTTCAGCTTTAGTTGATGCTGATTTTATTGATACCGACGCGCATTTTAAAGGCAATGAGCAAGGCAAAGTACCGCGCAAACCAGGCTTAAAACTTAATGCTCCAGATGAAAATAGCTTGGCTAAACAGGCTTTAGAAAAACTAAGAATCCATATCGATAATAAAGCAGGGCAGCCGAATCCATCAGCAACACTTAATGATATTAGACAAGAATTATTGCAGAACTGTCTGCATCAAGCCCAACAAAAAACCGGAGCCTTTACCCTAACAGCGCCCACCGGCAGCGGCAAAACCTTAAGTATGCTCACTTTTGCCTTGCAGCATGCGCTTGAAAATAAGCTCGAACGGATCATTATGGTCGTGCCTTATCTCAGTATCATTGAACAAACAGCCAAGGTGTATCGTGATATTTTTGCCGATTTTGGCGACGACTTTATCTTAGAGCACCATAGCATGGCGGGTTTAGGTGCAGAGCAAGCAAAAACCGATGCCGAGGGCAATCAAGAACAAGAGCAGCAAATTAAACGGCAACGCTTGTTATCGGAAAACTGGGATGCACCGATTATTATCACAACCAGCGTACAGTTTTTAGAATCCCTGTTTTCTAATCGCCCATCTAGTTGCCGGAAAATTCATCGTATCGCCAATGCGGTAATCTTATTCGATGAGGTGCAAACCTTGCCTACGCACTTGGCAATACCCAGCCTAGCCGCGGTTTCGCATATTGCTACACATTGGAACAGCAGCGTAGTGTTTTCAACTGCAACACAACCGGCTTTTAATCATCTACATAAAGACGTTATCGAGCAATGTACCGGCGGATGGGAGCCAAAAGAAATTGTCACCACTCATGCAGACATGATGGATAAATTACGCCGTGTAAATTTTACTTGGCTACCTAACAAACTGACCTGGAAAGACCTCGCCGACAACTTAAAAAATCCACAGCAGCCGCAAGTCTTATGTATCGTTAATTTAAAACGTCATGCCCAAGAACTTTGGCAAGCCTTGGAAGGTGCTGAGAATTTATTTCATCTGTCAACCAATCTTTGCCCATTACACAGGCAAGCGGTATTAGCAAAAGTCAGGCAGCGATTAAAAGACGGCTTGCCGTGCCGATTAATTGCTACCCAATGTATAGAAGCCGGGGTTGATGTTGATTTTCCAGTCGTTTACCGTGCTTTCGCGCCATTAGATGCCATTATCCAAGCCGCAGGACGTTGTAATCGGGAAGGTAAACCAGATATAGGCCAAACGTTTATTTTCACACCGGATTGCGAAGGCTGGCTTTATCCTGATGGAACTTATAAACAAGCTGCCAATGTTACCGAGAGCTTAAAAAATGAACTGGGCGACCAATTCGATCTATACAATCCAAAAGTAATCGAACGGTATTATCGGCGGCTTTATACTGTTGCAGCACCTGAACAATTAGCAAAAGATCTTTATCAATCGATAGCAGAACTTAGCTTTCCACAAGTCGCCCAGCAATTCCGTTTAATTAAAAACGACATGATCAATATCGTTGTGCCGTATGACGAACAGATTTTTGAAGATTTAAAAAAACTGGCCGATGAAAAAGGCTTAACGGCACAGTGGATAAAACAGGCGCGCGGTCTAAGTATCAGTCTGTATCGTCCTAAATCTGAGGATGTTGTTTGGGATAGTTTATTGCCGGTTCAGCAATTCAGGCAGGGTCGCTATAGCAAACAGGAAGACTGGTTTATAGTGGCTGATAATGATGATTATGACAATAAGAGCTTAGGCTACAAGAAACCTGAAAGTTTAAAGTGCTGGAATGGTTAGTTTGGAGATAGGAACACTATGAAAAACGAAGAAAATCAAGATAACGCGAACAAAAGTATTTACAGAAAACCAGGTATATTGAAAGGGAAAATCGAAATGCCCGATGAATTTTATGACCCCATGAGCGAAGAAGAATTGGCATTATGGCACGACGCGCCGATTTTTCCAGACGATGAAACTCATACTGATCAAGCTGGAGGCTTTCCATTTAAGGCGGAACAGGCATGAAGGCTCAACCTTTTGTGTCCTGTGTTAAGTTGAAAGCCAAGCTGGAGAATAAATTGAAACAGTTAAACAGCATTAATACTTATTCTATGGAGAAATATAGGTGAACATCCAGACCCACTGCTTAGAAACTTGGGGTGACTTAGCTTGCTTTAGTCGCCCGGAAATGAAGGTAGAACGTTACTCTTACCCGATCATCACCCCTTCCGCCGCGCGTGGTATTTTTGACGCGATTTATTTTAAAAAGGAATACAATTTTTATTGGCAAATAGATCGTATTGAGATGCTACATTCGCCCAAATACATAGCCTTACGGCGTAACGAAGTAAAAGACAAAGTCTCTGTTTCTGAAGTACAAAAATGGATTAATGGTACAAAAGATATTACGCCACTGTGGGCGGATGGCACCCAAGCCGAACTTGGAACCGATCAAAAAGGCCGGACGCAACGTCAAACCATGGCATTAAAAAATGTCCATTATCGCATTTATGCACATATCGTCTGTCGTGATAATAAAGCCGATATGAACGCCTTAAACGCTCAATTCGAGCGCAGAGCTGCACAAGGGAAATGTTTCTATCAACCTTTTTTTGGCTGCCGGGAATTTCCTGCCTATTTTGAATTACTTAAAGCTGTCCCGAAAACTCCACCGTTTGATTTAGACCTGGATTTAGGCTGGATGCTTTACGATGTTTTTGATTTGAATCAGGTAAACAATAATCAGGCAAAACCAGCTATTAGTGTGTTTCGCGCTCAATTGAAAAGCGGCGTATTAAACATACCGGATTACCATAGCTCGGAAGTTCATAAGCTGGAGGGCGATATTCATGTTGAATGAAATATTAGCGTATGCAGAACGCACTGGTTTACAGTCAGAACCGGGATTTACCGTTAAAACCGCTAAATGGGCCGTTTTCATTAACGAACAAGCTGAAATCGGAGGTATCACGCCATTAGGTGACGGCAAAAATGGTTTAACGTTTAATCATTGTCCCGATTTATCACAAGGCGAAATGATTGCAGGGGGCGTTACCCGCAGCCAATTTTTAATCGAATCATTAGCCGTTGTCGCCCTGTTTTATAAAGCTGACATAAAAGAAACTGAGCTGAAAAAATTTCAGATCAAACGTGAGTATTTTATCAAGCAACTGGAGCTAGCCAGTGAAGACTGTCCGGAGTTAGCGTGTGTCGCAGCGGCGCTTAAAGATCCCGAACAACTTGAAACATTACAAAGCCTAATCGAAAACCAACAACCCAAACCCAAAAGCACCGATAGCGTTACCTTTTTGATTAATGAAAGTTATCCGCTTAAGTCAATAGCTTGGCATAACTGGTGGCGCGAACAACGTCAACCTGTTAACGCCATTAATGATAAGAAAAAATCAGTATCAACGATGCGTTGTTTATTTACCGGCGCAGCCATTGAACCTGTTGAAACCCATCCGAAGATAAAAGGATTATCTTCGGTCGGTGGTTTAGGGACTGGCGATGTTTTGATGGCGTTTGATAAGGAAGCCTTTCAATCTTACGGCTTATCAAAATCAACTAATGCTGCAACGGATGAAATTACCGCCAAAAGTTACGCTGAAACGTTTAATAAGCTCATTAGCGATCAAAGCATACGCTTGGTTAATGGCTTGGCGGTGTATTGGTTTGGACATAATCTCAATGACGACGATGATATGTTTGCCGAACTGGAAAACCCAAGCGAACCCCTAGCAGGCCAAGCCACACGTCCTAAACAATTATTAGCCGCCATCAATACTGGACAGCGCCCTGATCTACTCGGTAATTACTACTACGTCGTAACCGTATCAGGTCAAGCTGGAAGGGTAATGGTAAGAGATTGGCAACAAGGGGCTCTGACTGAATTACTGATAAACATCAGTGCATGGTTTGATGATTTACAAATTATTGCCCGCGATGGCGGCAAACTAACTGCACCTCCTAAATTTCTAGCAGTGGTCGGTTGCCTGGTCAGAGATTTAAAAGATGCGCCAGCACCGTTAATCAACGAATTGTGGCGCACAGCATTAAATCAAAAAAAGCCGATTCCTTATAGCGCATTCACACAAGCATTATTAGAATCACGCAAAGCCATTATCAACGAAGAAGCCCAGAATCATGCTCGTATGGGATTAATAAAAGCCTACCATATCCGAAACAAAGGAGATCAACATATGAATATCCACCTTAACCAAGAGCACCCCAACCCAGCGTATCAATGTGGCCGCTTACTCGCAGTCTTAGCCGATTTGCAATATGCCGCATTAGGCGATGTCGGTGCGGGCGTTGTTCAGCGCTATTACACCGCAACCAGCCAAACGCCTGCATTGCGCATTGGTCAATTAATGAGTAATGCCAAAAATCATTTAACTAAAGTTGGCGGCGGCTTGGCATTTGAATTTGAAAATCGCCTCAGCGAAATCATGAGCCGGATGACCGCCATTCCCAAAATTCTGGATTTAGAAGATCAAAGCCTATTTGCACTCGGTTACTACCAACAACTTGCACAAATCAGAGCGAAAATGGCTGAAAACAAAGCCAATAAACAAGCCAAACAAACCAACAAGGAAATCAACCCATGAGCATCGAAAACCGTTACGAATTTTTATTTTTATTTGACTGCGAAAACGGCAACCCCAACGGCGACCCCGATGCCGGTAATTCCCCGCGTATCGACCCGGAAGACATGTATGGCTTAGTTTCAGATGTTGCGTTAAAACGTCGGGTCAGAAATTATGTGCAAATCGCCAAAAATAATGAACGCCCTAATGCCATCTTTATTGAACACGCCACCAACTTAAATCGCCCGATTGCTGAATCTCACCAACAAGCAAACGGCGTAATCCCGGAAAAAGGTAAGGCCTCAAAAGATAAAGTCAGATTAGCCCGCGATTGGATGTGCCAGAATTTCTATGATGTACGGACTTTTGGAGCGGTAATGTCAACTGGAGCAAATGCCGGTCAAGTGCGTGGTGCCGTGCAATTTTCCTTTGCACGATCACTCGATAAAGTGTTGCCACTGGATATTTCGGTAACACGTATGGCGGTGACGGCTGAGGTAAAAGGCGCAAAAACCATTGATGACTATCAAAAATGGGAAGATGAACAACCTGAAGAAACACTTCGCACCATGGGGCGTAAAAACTTCATCCCTTACGGACTGTACGCAGCGAAAGGCTTTATCAGCGCGAATCTGGCGCAGGACACAGGTTTTAATGAAGACGATTTAGAACTGTTTTGGGATGCGCTGCTTAACATGTACGACCATGACCGTTCAGCCAGTAAAGGCATGATGTCTTGTCGTGGACTGTATATATTCAAACACACAGGCACAGATTCAGATCTTGAACAACGTAAGAGACAAGCCATGCTCGGCTGCGCGCCAGCCCATAAACTCCTCGATTTAGGGTCGATTATTGACATCAAAAAGAAAGAAGGCATTGAATCGCCGCGCAAATTTGCCGATTATGAACTGACTATTCATAAAGACCGCTTGCCAACGGGTGTAGAACTTATTGCTAAATAATAGCAAGTAGCCCGGATGAAACATGGTGTAATCCAGGAGTATATGGCACGAATGCCCCGGATTCCTTAAACTCCATCCGGGCTACTTGCTACTTGCTTGCTTTTAGACCATAAGGAACCATAAATGAAACTTAAAGTGATCGTTCACGAAGCAGAAGAAGGCGGATTTTGGGCGGAAGTACCGTCAATACCGGGATGCGTAACGCAAGGCGATACGTTCGATGAATTGCTGAGCAATATTTATGAAGCGGTAGAAGGCTGCTTGGCCGTTGATATTGATGAAGCAACTGTAACCGGAAACGACAGAGTAATGGAGATAGCTGTGTGAAGGCGATCAGCGGCAAAAGACTCTGTCGGTTGTTGGAAATAAGAGGATGGGAATTAAAACGCATCAACGGCAGCCATCATATCTATGCCAAGACAGAAAGTAATCTACGCATTTCCGTGCCGGTACATGGCGACAGTGCATTAAAAATCGGCTTGCAGAAGCAGATTATGAAAATGACCGGCATTGACGAATCCGAATTGTAATAGGTGGCTTTCGAAAGCAAATAGCCAGGATGAAACATAATGTAATCCGAGAGTATGTGTCACGAATGTCCCGGATTCCGTGAACTCCATCCGGGCTACATGCTTAACATGTGCGACTATGACAGTTCAGCCGCTTATAGCCGCTAAAGTATTTCCGCATGAAGCTTGATGCCCAATGCCCGTGTCTTTCGCCAGTTGCGTCATGCCGCGCGCAGGGGCAATCACCCCCAAAGCATGGGCTATCAATGCAGGGTCGTTTTCTTCCAGACATGCTTCAAAATACAATGCCATATCCTCGTCGGTTTTCAGACAATCTACCGTGTCGTAATGGGAAAATTTTTCGGTCATTATTAATCACTCCACTCTTTGGCAATGGCGATAGCTCGTTCTATGTCGGCATCCTGAGTGCGCTTGTCGCCTCCTGCCAGCAATACAACAACCAGCGGCCCGCGCCGAAGGAAATACACCCGGTAGCCGGGTCCGTAATCGATACGCATCTCGCTCAATCCTTCGCGCACCGGCTTAACATCGCCCGGGTTGCCCAGTGCTAATCGGTCGAGTCACATTTGGATTCGAGCTATTGGCCTGTTGATCTTTTAGCGTCGAGAGCCAGCTTTTGAAAGTTTCACTTTGAATGATTTCAATCGCGGCTAAAGTGTAAGCTATAGATTACAGAGCATCAACTATGATTCGAATGGGGACCACCCATAAAATCGCTCATTCTCACGGCCTCCGTGGGATGCCGTTTGTAGAAATAGAGCCAAAAAAGGATATAAATGACCATCGATATTACCGACAGTAAATTAAACAACACCGAACCGCCCGACAAAATCCCGCTTTCCGCGCTCAACCAATACGCCTACTGCCCCAGACGTTGTTACCTGATTCATGCGGAAGGTGAATTTACCGACAACATCCACACTCAAAGCGGAACCAATGAGCATGAACGCGTCGATCAACTGGCGCACGACATTAAAAAAGGCGTCCGGGTGGAATTTGCGCTGCCGGTCTGGTCAGGTCAACTCAATATTACCGGACGCTGCGATGTGGTTGAGTTTCATCCTGACGGCACGGTATTTCCCGTTGAATACAAACACGGCAAGCGCAAACAGTGGCTCAATGACGATTTACAAGTCGCTGCTCAAGCGATGTGTCTGGAAGAAATGCTCAACACCGACATCCCGTTGGCGGCCATTTATCACATCCGGACCCGTAGACGACGCGAAGTGAGCATAGATCAAACCCTGCGCAACCAAGTTGTCGCCACCATCAATGCCGTTACCAGTCTGCTCAATAGCTGTCTATGTCCGCCGCCTATCGAAGACAAAAAACGTTGCCCGCAATGTTCGTTAAACGTATTGTGCAACCCGGAACTCATCAACGAAAAAAGCCGCTTACAACAATTATCCGCACAATTATTCACCATCGAACCGGACGAAGCATGAAACTACTGCTCAATACACTCTATGTCACCACCCCGGACGCCTATTTAAGGCTGGAAGGCGAAACCGTCTGCGTCATGATTGAAAAGGAGAAACGTCTGCAAGTACCGCTGCATCATTTAAACGCCTTCGTTCTGTTTGACACCATGATGAGTCCTGCCTTAATAGGGCGTTGCGCTGCCGATGGCCGTTCCATTATCTGGATGAACCGCACCGGAAAGTTTATGGCGCGGATGGAGGGGCCGGTAAACGGCAACATTTTATTGCGCCAGACTCAATATCGAGCCGCTGATGATGTTGCACTCAGCTTAAAGATTGCCCGGTATTTTATTGCCGGAAAAATCCGCAATAGCAGACAAGTGTTAATGCGCGGCGCGCGCGACAGCAAAAATGAACAGGAAAAAATCGCACTGGTTCAAGCCGCCCGATTAATGGCCGGAAACCTGAATAAACTGGCCCATGCCCAATCGACCCTCGGCACGAGAAACCTTTGTCTTCACCACCCGTAACCGCCGTCCACCGCTGGATTGTTTTAACGCGCTGATTTCTTTTCTTTATGCGCTACTCTTGGGTGATTGTCGTTCTGCACTGGAAACCGTCGGACTTGATCCGCAACTCGGCTTTCTACATACCGTGCGTCCAGGCCGTGCATCATTGGCGTTAGATTTACTGGAAGAATTTCGCGCCCCCATTTGCGACCGCCTAGCCATTACCCTGATCAACCGGGAACAACTGCAAGCCAAAGATTTCGACCATCGAGACGGCGGCAGCGTGTTGCTGAATGATGCAGGACGTAAAACCGTCATCGCCGCTTTTCAAACCCGAAAACAGGAAGAGATCAACCATCCGCTGCTCCAGCAAAATGTTTATATCGGTCTATTGCCCCAGATACAAGCCCGGTTATTAGCGAGGTATTTACGTAACGATATTGAAGCTTACGTGCCTTATCTTCAGCAATAACGGAGCTACTTTTCCGATGATGTGTCGTGAGCGGATCGATACGAACACTATTCACCCAACCAGCGAATAAAATTATGATGCTATTGATAACATACGATGTTTCTACCGAAACCAAAGAAGGCCGCAGACGCTTGAGACGGGTAGCAAAAACCTGCTTGAATTACGGTCAGCGGGTACAGAAATCAGTCTTTGAATGTCAGGTCAACATCATGGAAATGGCTAGATTAAAAGAACAACTGTTGTGTGAAATTGACGAAGTGCAAGACAGCCTAAGAATTTACCGGATTATTGAACCGTTGGAGAAAAACCGGGAAGAATTTGGTAACATTAAAGCGACTAATTTTGAAAGCACTCTGATTGTATAAAACCGCGAACCTGAAGTGATGCCAAAAACTGCGGAGGGTTCGCAGCCTCTGTAACCCCATGGAATTAGAAAAAAACAAATTTATGATGCTTAATTTATGCGTCAAATGCCGATAACAAAATCCTCTTTCGCGTTAGTTAACGCAACACGCTATAATAATCATGGCCTTGCAATAAGGCCGTATCTCCCGGCCTAACCGCTGGGAGCGGATTGAAACTTTTTCATAATCCAGTTTTGCCTGTCTAGCGTTGTGTATCTCCCGGCCTAACCGCTGGGAGCGGATTGAAACTTGACGGCAGCGGAAACTAATGCGGCACTACGGGTGTATCTCCCGGCCTAACCGCTGGGAGCGGATTGAAACGGCCGATGGTGTCGATATTACCGCTGCTATTAACGTATCTCCCGGCCTAACCGCTGGGAGCGGATTGAAACAGTCTATCGATCGGCAACGGTAATCTGTTTGCGGG
>JAURVK010000161.1 GCA_030655535.1 Methylobacter sp.
CGCCCCCACGGCATTCAACCGTAACTATTTTCGGCTTAACTTAATGACAATGACACACCCAGCTGGCGATATTCCGGGCCTTACCGTGATAAAAATTTCAGGAACGATGGCTTGGTAATTTTATGTAAAGCGCTGGCCGCACAGGCCTTGGGTTTGACATTTACCATCACGTTGGCCTGGATGTCGCCTGTGCTGTTTCACGGCGCATGGCGTTTGGCGCTGATACAAGGCGCTGTTGCCGCCTTGTGGTCAACCGTTTTGCGCCAGCGGTACTGGTGGGTTCCGATCCATTTGCTGTTTCTGCCCATGGCAATCGCGATGCTCACCTTGCAGCTGTCTTCCTGGAGGTATCTGACGGTTGTGCTGCTGCTGGCGCTGGTGTTCTGGGGTACGGTTAAGGGCGATGTACCGTTGTTCCTGTCCTCTAGCGCGGTAGCTGATGCGGTAGCGGCCATTGTCGAACAGGAAAACGCCCATGCGTTTGCCGACCTCGGCGCCGGAGTCGGCTCGGTGGCAGTGCCGCTGGCGCAACGTCGAGCCGTTAGGGTCGATGCGTGGGAACGCGCGCCGCTACCGTGGCTGATTGCCGCTAGTCGCTGCCGCAAACTGCCGAATGCGTGGGTAAAACGCGCCAGTTTATGGGACTGCCATCTTGCCGGTTATGATGCGGTGTTTGCGTTTCTTTCCCCGGCGGTCATGGCGGAACTTGGCGAAAAGGTCGGTCGTGAAATGCGTCCCGGAAGTTTATTCATCTCTTCATCCTTCCCGATTCCGGGTTGGGAACCGGAATCGATAGTACAGATCGAAGATCGACGCAGCACAAAACTTTTTTGCTACCGGGTATAGTTTTTTAGACGTTCAGATACGTCCACCAAAACCGGCTGCGCATATACCAATCCCTCAAACCCCGGCAATAAATCCCACCGCCTCGATACCCGCAATGGCGCAACGTTCGTCCTGATCGGAACTGTCGCCGCTAATACCCACCGCGCCGATGACATTGTTTTTGGTATCACGAATCAAAACGCCGCCCGGAACCGGCATTAAGTTTCCACCGGTTATGCCGATCAAGGCATTCATGAAATCGGGCCGTTTTTCCGCGACGCTGGCCAGACTTCGGGATGATATGCCCATGCTGACCGCGCCCCAGGCTTTTGCGGTGGCAATTTGCTGTCTGATCATGGTCGCGCCGTCTTCCCGTTGCATGGCTTTTAAATGCCCGGCTTCATCCAGAACCACCACGGTAAGCGGCGCCATGTTTAATTTACGGGCCTTGTTGGTGGCGGCATTGATAATGATATTGGCTTTTTCAAGTGTTAGTGATTTCATCTATCGTTCTCTTCCTGTTGAAGTCGTTGTTATTTTAATAGCGGCAGCAGCTGCGGCCATACTTTATCTGCAATGGCGGGCTGCCCTTGGGTATTGGGATGCATTCCGTCCGCTTGCATCATGTCCTTGGTCAGGACGACGTCCTCCATGATAAAAGGCACATACGGAACGCCCAGCTCTGTCGCTAACTGCGGGTAAATAGTGTAAAAAAGATCGGTATAACGCTTGCCGTAATTGGGCGGAATTTTCATGCTCAGCAACAACGCCTTTGCACCGGCAAGCTGTGCGCGATGGGCGATTTCGGCAAGATTGTTTTTTATCAACTCGGGTGACAAACCGCGCAAGCCGTCATTAGCGCCTAGCGCTATGATCAAGACATCCGGCTTGTGCAAGGTTAAGGCTTGGTCTATCCGCGCCAAACCGCCGGCGGTGGTATCTCCGCTAATGCTTTCATTATGGGATAGTATAGCCTGCATCTTTTTCAGCCAATTTTTTCTGTAATAATGCCACCCAGCCTTGCGCCACTTCAATTCCGTAACCGGCACTGATACTATCACCCAATACAATAATGGATTTGGCCGTAGCGGTCATCGACATTAACGAAACAATCACGGCAAATAAAAAACGGGTCATTATGCAAACTCAATCATTAAACTTACTTAGATTCAACTCATAAGTGCAATCGACACTTAGCGGAAAAGAAAAAGGTTAGCTGATATAGTTTCATGCTTTTTTCAATCCGACCAAAGACGAGAAAGCGTATGAGAAACTATAAACAGCTAAGTCGGACACAAAGATACCAGATTGAGATATTAAATAAAGCAGGAAAGAATCAGAAAGAGACAGCGAAGTTGCTGGGCGTATCAGGATCAACCGTGTGCCGTGAGTTGAAGCGCAACCAAAGCAAAAAGGGTTGCTTCCCGAAGCAGGTGCAGATAAAAGCGGATAAGCGCAGGAAACAGGCTGCAAAAGCGCTAAAAATGACCGAAGAAGTTATCGTTGAGATTGAAAAAAAATCCGTTTGGACTGGAGTCCAGAGCAAGTCTCTGAAAAGTTAAAAATCACTGTCAGTCATGAACGTATTTATCAGCATATCTGGGCAGATAAGCGTAATGGCGGCACGCTGTATAAGCACCTTCGGCAAAGCAACAAGAAGCGTAAAAAGCAATACGAATCAAAGGATAAGCGCGGGCAAATTAGAAACCGTATCAGTATCGACGAACGCCCTGAGATCGTTGCGCAAAAGACCGCATCGGCGATTGGGAAATCGATATCGTTATAGGTAAGAACCATCAAGGCGCCTTAGTAACCATAGTGGATCGGGTATCCAAGTTCACCCTGATAAAAAAGGTGGCTGGCAAACATGCGGAAGTTGTTGCTGAGGCCACTATTTGCTTGCTACAGCCCTATCTGGATAAGACTTTAACAATTACCGCAGATAACGGCAAAGAGTTCGCAGGCCACGAGAAGATTAAGGAACGACTGAACGCTGACGTGTATTTCGCTCATCCCTATCGTTCCTGGGAACGCGGTTTAAACGAAAATACCAATGGCTTGATCAGGCAATACTTTACCAAAGGTAGCAGTTTTGAGAACATAACCGACGACGAGGTTGAGGCAGTCATGCATAAGCTCAATCATCGTCGAGGGTGTAAAAATTTCCGTGTAACCGCCGTTAAAAAATCTCTGGAAATCGATCCTCGTAGAGAATCATAAACTGATTCAGAGCAGGCTTCCAGTCACGGATCGGCATTGACCATTTCTTGGCGGCCTGTTCGATAGCTA
>JAURVK010000018.1 GCA_030655535.1 Methylobacter sp.
GCATTGATTGCCTAAGCCTTTTTTATGGTCAATCCGAAAGTGTGTGGGAGCAGTGATATAGTTTATTCCGGTTTGTTTTGTGCGACATCCTGAGCTTCATTCAGAAACTTTCGATAATTAATTGAAACCTTAAGCCCTGCAAAACGCCCCGCCATTCTGGCCAGTTCTTGGGTTTTCTTATCGAAGGTGATTTTAACCTCGTTTAAGGCGCGATCCTCATAGCCTTCTTCTATATGGTTGGTTTCCAGCAGAAAACGGTAAATATACATCTCCTGCTCTGCTTCATCTTTGATTTCAAAAGGCTCGCCCAACTGCGCAAGAACAGCCGGTTTTTTGGGCAAATCCGCAGAAATTTTTTCCAGTAATGCCGGGTTGGCTTTGAGCTGTTGTTTTTCCTGGTCAATCTCGGCACCTCCAATGGAGCGTAAAGAAATCTCTAAAAATTTTGGCGGGGCAATCGCCAAAAAAAGTGAAGAAAACGACCAGGCAATTAATCTATTTTCTTTATTGAAGCTTAAAGCGGAATAAAATTTCACTTCGGGCTTGATCGGCTCATTGTTGCCGTCAACCTTGCGAAACCAGTATCGCCAGCGTCTGCCGTCCGCCGTCGGATCGTCCTGGCTGGCATAAAGTTTGGACAGGGAAACAAAGTCTTTGCTGTAAAGAATAGGATGCTTGAAGCGCAAGGTAAATTCATCATCGGCCTCGACGGAAAAGTTGCGATCGAATTCATCCATTTGCAAGTAGACTTGATAAGCCCGAATCCAGTACAGGCAACCGGATAATGAAGCTGTCAGTGTCAGCAAAAAAACAATGCGAAGACTTCGTTTAATTATTCCGGTTTTCATAGGATTGTTTCAATGTCGTGTTTCGGAGTTATTAACGGTATTTTTCTGTGACAGGATATTTTCGACATCAATTTTATCAAAGCGGTATTGTTCACTGCAGAATTCGCAGTTTACTTCAATAACGTCCTGCTCCTTTAGAATGTCCTCCAGTTCAGTCCGGCCCATGGCGAATAATGTTTTCTCGATGTTTGACCGCGAACAGGCGCAGCTAAATTCAACCGGCTCCGGGTCAAACAATCTGATTTTTTCCTGATTGAATAATCGATACAGCAGCTGTTCGCAATCCAGATCGAACAGTTCTTGTTCGGTTACCGTGTTTGCCAGTATTTCGATGTGCTCCCAATCAGCCTGATGATTTTCCTGTGTCGGCAGTTCCTGCAATAATAATCCTACCGCATGAGTTGCATTGGCAAATAGCCATAAGCGGGTCTTGAGTTGCTCGGATTGCTCAAAATAGGTTTGCACGACGGCGGCTAAATTGCCGCCTCGGAGAGGTACGATGCCCTGATAAGGCCGACCGTTTTCCGATTCTATGGTTAACACCAGTCGCCCTTGGCCGAATAGGGCTTCCAAGGGGCCTTCGGCTACGTTGTCCTTGCCTCGTACCAAGCCTCTTATTTTTCGCTGATCCGTCGCCTGAGCAACCAAGGTTTTAATGTCGCCGTCGCCTTGGGCCTGAAGGATCATCGAGCCTTTAAACTTGACCGTAGCCGATAACATGACTACTGCCGCAAGCGCTTGTCCCAACTGCTGTTGCACGTTTTCAGAACCGCGCTGATGAAGTTTTGCCGTTTGCCAACTGCGGGTTAATTTAACCCATTCCCCGCGAACGCCCAGTTCTTCAAATAAAAAACGGCGTAATAAATCTTGCTCTATCATGTTTCTCCCGTTAAAAAGTAGTGCATTTTATGGCATCAGGATCATAATAATCCTTGCCCAAATCGTCTTATAAAAATACCACAGGCCATGATCTTTTCATCAAAAAAATTGACTTTACCCGACCCTAAACAGGCTTTATCAGGGCGAAGTACGCCCATGCTGGTTACAAGCAGGCATTTTGTAACAGGCAACCCGATAGTTCCTCCGTTTCCGGAAAACCTGGAGCAGGCACTGTTTGGCATGGGTTGTTTCTGGGGGGCGGAGCGAAAATTCTGGCAATGTCGCGGCGTGTTTAGCACGGCAGTTGGGTTTACCGGCGGCTGCACGCCTAATCCGACGTATGAGGAATTATGCACCGGTTTAACCGGGCATAATGAGGTTGTCAAAGTCATTTACGATCCGGCTGTTGTTTCATACGGCGAATTACTACGGCTTTTTTGGGAGTCCCATAATCCCACTCAGGGCATGAGACAAGGCAATGACATCGGTACGCAATATCGATCCGGGATTTATACCTACTCCCAGCAACAACTCGAGGAAGCGCTAGCATCAAAACAAAGCTATCAGCTGCAACTCAGTCAGGCAGGTTTTAAATCGATAACCACCGAGATTATGACGGCAAGCGAATTTTATTATGCCGAGGATTGCCATCAGCAATATCTAGCCAAGAATCCTATGGGTTACTGCGGTTTAGGAGGGCTAGGTGTGGATTTCTGATACGGAGGACAAAAAAAAGGCGGTTTTATAAAAACCGCCTTGGAATATCTTTAGGATGAATATAACGCAACTTCTCAGCTATGGAGCTCTACAAGAGCTTTAAAAAGTTAGGTTAATAATAGCAATAAATATTGCAACATAAAATGTGACATATTGTCGCAGCTATTTTTTTGTTTAATTTATAATAAAAAAACGATAGTGTATGTACGTGAATACTTAATGATTTCTTATTTTAAGGCACGTCTACAACACACTGTTTTTATAAAAAATGCTCTCATACGCCTCAACTAAATCGGAATTTTCTGCCCGACAAAACCTGAAATGGCTGTTTATTCTCAGGAACTTGATGATACTCAGTGAGGTTATACTCATTATTCTATCCGTATACGGTCTTAATATTCGCCTACCGGAGCAGCCGCTCTGGCTGGTTATATTGTCGATAGTTATCGTGAATATTTATACTTCGATGCGCTTGGAGACAGAAGATCCCGTTACGGAATTGGAAATTTTTTCTCAGTTAGTTATGGATGTTTTTGCTATTACAGCATTGCTGTATCTGACCGGAGGCGCATCGAACCCTATTACCTGGGTATTTCTGTTGCCTCTGATTATTACAGCCATCATGCTGCATCAATCCTATGCATGGTATATGGTGATTTTAACCACATCCATGTACACCGCATTAATGGCCTACAATATTCCTCTGCCGTCGATAGAACCTCACATGCCCGATTCGGCAATGTTGTATGCCGATACAAAAAATTATGAGCTGTTCCGCCAGGTTCACGCTATGAATGACAGTCATTATTTTAACCTTCATATTTTTGGCATGTGGTTTGGTTTTGTGTTTAGTGCCGGATTGGTCGCATTTTTCGTGGTTGAGCTGGCTAAAACGCTGAAGGCTCAGGAGCGAAATCTGGCTGAAGCTCGAGAAAATGCATTAAGGGATGAGCGTGTTGTATCGCTGGGTACATTAGCAGCCAGCGCTGCTCACGATATGGGGACGCCATTAGGTACTATCGCGATCGTGACTCATGAGCTTGAGCAAGAGTACCCGGTTCATCGTTTTCCGGATTTGCACGAGAAATTATTGATCATGCAGCAACAGGTTGACCGGTGCAAAACAGCATTATCGGTGATGTCCGCTTCTGCCGGTGAAATGCGTGCAGAATCGGGAGGGGTCATGTTGCTGACTGATTATATTGATGAGGTCGTCAATCAATGGCGAACTCACAAGCCGACGGCAAAGTTAAATTTTATTATCGATCCTGAAGTCGCCATGCAGGCAAAAATTGTTGCCGAACTCACGCTGACCCACTCGATTATTAATATTTTGAATAATGCCGCTGAAGCATCGCCGCCGGAAAAGGGAATTGAACTTCACGCGTCATGGGATTTGGACAGCGTTATTATTAAAATCAGGGATTTTGGTCCCGGTCTGCCGCCGGAGTTAATCAATTTTGCCGGTAAACAACCCGTTATCAGCAAGAAGCGCGGTTTGGGTGTGGGCTTGTTTTTAGCCTATTCCTCTATTAATCGCTTGGGCGGTAAAATCAATCTTTACAATAGCGAACTGGGTGGAGCGTGCGTGGAAATTACCCTGCCCCTTTTGAATACAGAGAGCAATAATGACAACTCAGGAAATGGATAAGCCACGGCTGTTGCTGGTGGATGATGATGAGACCTTTTGCAAGGTGCTGAAAAGCGCATTAGAAAAAAGAAATTACGAGGTACTGGTCGCTAACGATGTCAAAACCGGAATAGCATTTGCCGAGCGCTATCTACCCGAATATGCAGTGATCGATTTACGTATCGGCTACGAATCCGGTCTGGAACTGGTGAAAAAACTGATTTCGTTAGATGACAATACCACCTGCGTGATGTTAACCGGCTTTGCCAGTATTGCTACAGCGGTTGAAGCCATAAAACTGGGCGCCACTCATTATTTAACCAAACCGGCCAATGCGGATGAAATCGTTAATGCTCTGCATAAAAATGAAGGCGATTCTTCGGTCTTGATTAGTGAAAATCCCTTATCCGTAAAACGCCTGGAATGGGAGCATCTACAAAAAGTGCTGATGCAGCACGATGGCAATATTTCGGCGGCTGCCAGGGCGTTAAACATGCACAGGCGCACCTTGCAACGGAAACTGGATAAAAAGCCGGTCAGAGAGTAAGTCATGACGAGGTATATGGTTGGACCTGCTTATCGTATTCGGCACGTTTAGCGCATGTCCCTGGCCGGTAGTTTTAAGCATCATTCGCTCTAATCCCGATGATTTTATTTCAAGTCATTATGATCTAATCTGCAATATTTTATTGTTGAAAATATCTTTAACTTGTTCTGTTTTTTATCAATCCTGAAAAATATTTGTATTAATATTCAACCGGTTAGTGCTGAAGTCTTGCTGTTTTTCAATCGAAAACAACCTTCCCGGTATCATGAATCCAGATGCGGTCGGGGGGTTTTTTTTTTTAGTTTTGACACGATGCTGTATCTCATGATAAAAAGTACCCTGTCGTTTATTACTTAATTCGACAAGCTACTCATTAAAGTGATTTATTGAGTGGCTCCCTTTGAGGAAAGG
>JAURVK010000013.1 GCA_030655535.1 Methylobacter sp.
GCGTCCGACCACGGCGATATGCGGCTGGCTGGTTTTGCGCAAGTGGCTGATCAGGGTCAGAATTATGCCTAAAGTGATGCCTTCTTCAATACCGTAGACTAAAACGCCCAGCAAGGTGGCGATTTCGGCGATGCCGTCGCCGCGATCATAACGCCAGGTGACGGCAATATTGCCGAGTTTTACTAAAGGAATGATGGCGACCAGGATAATCGCAGCCAGCGCCGCTTTGGGGATGTTCTCAAACCACGGGCTGAAAAAGATGACCGCCAGCGCAAGAAGTCCGGCGGCGATCAGCATCGCCATTTGGCTGCGCGCACCGGCAGAAAAATTCACCATGGTGCGGCTGAATCCGCCGGCTACCGGCATGCCGCCGGAAATGGCCGCTGCCAGATTAGCGGTGCCCAGCGCAATCAATTCCTGATTGGGTGCGATTTTCTCGCCTCTGAGATTGGCGGTAACCTTGGCAATGGCGACGCTTTCCACGTAAGCAATCAATGCGATAAAACCGGAGTAGGGCAGTAGCAATCGCCATTTTTCAATAGAGCCGAAAGTTATGTTTAACGCGGGGAAGCCCGATGGAACGTGGCCGACAACTGCCATTTCCTGATTAAAATAACTAACGGCCAGCGTTGCCAGGATGATGGTCAATAATGGCCCGCATTTGCTGATGGCGGTGATCAGGGGAACGGGAAGACCTGCTTTTTTAAGGATGAAAACGATCGGCTTGCCGAAAAACACCAGCAAAGCCAATGCGCTAAAGCCGATTAGGATGGCGGCGATATTAAATGTCTGAAAAATCGCGCTGAAGCACGCGGGATTAAGTCCGCATGAGGGCATTTTTATGCCGAACAGCTGCGGTAACTGACTGCCGATAATCAACAGCGCGGCGCCGCTGGTAAAGCCGGTGAGTACCGGATGGCTGATAAAATTCACCAACCCGCCCATGCGCAACAGCGCCATTGACAACATAATGATGCCGCTTTCTGCGGACAGAATTAACGCGCTTTGTACAGGATTGCCCAGTATGCTGATCTCCGGCGCAGTCAAGGCGCCGGCAATCATGATCGCGGCAATCGATACCGGTCCGACCGACAGGGTGCGACTGGTGCCGAGCAGGGCATACAACACCGGCGGCAGGATACTGGCATAAAGCCCCAGTTGCGGCGGAAGTCCGGCCAAGACCGCATAGGCAATACCCTGGGGAACCAGCAAAATAGCGGTAATGATACCGGCGAACAAGTCGCCGTTAAATTCCTCGCGGGTGTAGGATTTTAGCCAGCCTACAATCGGGAATAATTGCATTAATCGTGATTCGCGGTGATTTGAGGACATCATTTCAGTTTTTACCTCGTTCCTACGCGCCGCGTGGGAATGCAGTGCCGGACGCACTGCGTCCCGTATTTGTGTGTGCGTATTTCTATATATTGACAGCGATTCGCGGCGCAGCGCGCTTTAACTGCATTCCCACGCAGTGCGTGGGAATGCAAGGAAAGGCGACAGGTAAAGGATGTAGGAGCAAAGCGGTTTTTCGCCTTTTGCCTTGCGTCTTTCGCCTAAATAATTTAATCCTCTTTCATAAACTTTTTGGCATAGCTTTCCAGATGGGGAATATCGATGCGATAGCCTTTAAGCATCAAATGCCAGTACAGCCACGGAAAACCGGTAGTTTTACCCCACCACCAGATAGCGCGGCTTTTTCTTGGATCCAGGAAAGGAAAAGAGGGCGTTACCTTGCCGTCGTAGGCAAACTCGGCCAGCATCACCTTACCCAGCGAGGTGGTTAACGGGCAGGAGCCGTAACCGTCATAGCCTTCTCTTAGATCAGCGCTGTTCTTCAAACTGAGAATATTGTCCACCACGACCGGTACCTGTTTGCGCACCGCGGCCGCAGTTTTGGCATTCGGTGTCGAACCGGCATCGCCAAGGCCGAAAATATTGCCGTATTGATTATGTTGCAGTGTTTTAGGATTGACATCAACCCAACCGGCGGCATTGGCCAGCGGGCTTTTTTTGATGAAATCCGGTGCACTTTGCGGCGGCGTCACATGAATCATGTCGAAAGCTTTAGTGACCCGCTGTTTGTTGCCGTCGCTGTCGGCGGTTTCGAAGGTGGCGATTTTGGCCTGGCCGTCGATGGCAACCAGGTTGTGGTTGAAACTGGTTTTAATGCCGTAATCGGCGATCACTTTGCTTAAGGCTTTGGCAAAAAACGGTACGCCGAACATGCCCGGCCCGGCATTTAAAAATTCAATGTGAAACTTATCCAGTGTGCCTCTTTTACGAAAACGATCCGCCGCCAGATACATGATTTTTTGCGGCGCGCCTGCGCATTTGATCGGCATCGGCGGTTGGGTAAACAGTGCGGTGCCTTCCTTGATAGCCTGAATGCATTCCCAGGTATATTCCACGGTTTCGGGAGAATAATTGCTGCATACATTATTTTTGTTCAGCGTTTCTTTCAAGCCTTCAACCTTGTCCCAATCCAGTTGCAGGCCGGGGCAAACCACCAGATAGTCGTAACTGACCGTATCGCCGGAACGCAAGCTGACGTTGTTGTCATTCGGTTGGAAGGTTTCTGCGTAATCCTTGATCCAGGTGACGCTCGGGTGGATCAAGTCGGCTTCATTGCGGATGGTTTGTTTTAAGGTATAAGCGCCGCCGCCGACAATGGTGAAGCCAGGCTGGTAATAGTGAATTTCGGACGGTTCGACAATCGCCATATCGATATCGGCGTTTTGACGGCGCATAGTGTTGGCAACGGAAACGCCGGCGGCTCCGCCTCCGATAATGAGTAAAGTGTAGTGATTGTTTGACATAAGTTCCTCTCGGGCATGTAGTTATTGGAATATTTCGGTACACGACAAATAAAGTGTAAAACAACACACACTTTGTCATGTACCTATTCTTTTTTTATTATATTAGCCGGCTTCTTTTTTAAGGCGCATGATTGCAACCCCGACTTCACCGGATACGGCGGCAAAAGCCGAACTGCCGCCCAGCATTGCCTCTGCTTCGGTGTATTTTTTTGCATTAATAGCGGATGCCACTTTTCCGGCTTCAACGTGAAATGCAGCATGTTTACTTAAGGCTGTTGCATAACTCGCTAAACTGCCGCATTGGGTTTTACCTTCCCCATGCAGCCACTTGCCGAGTTCGCAACAATTATCCTTTGCGATGGTTGAGGCATTCATCTGTTCTTGTTTGGATATGGCGGTACGGAATGTTACTTTCCATTCCATATGTTTTTGCATTGCACTATCTAAATCCATTGTTTTTTCCTTTCTTGTGAGGTTCTGTAGTTCGGGTTTACTCACAAGACACAAGCGCGTGAGCGTAACCCGCCACCTTGCTGTCCTGACTTATGATGTTTGGCTTTTTTCCCACGCTTCAAACCCGCCAGCCATAGACAGCACATTAGTGTAACCCAATTGTTGCAGGGTTTGCGCCGCCAATGCCGAACGGTTGCCCAGGCGACAGTAAATGAGTATCGCTTTCGACTTGTCGGCCAGTTCAGGCAGGTTGCCGGCTTTAAACTCCAGCATGCCGCGCGGCAGCAATAACGCGCCGTCAATATGCCCGGCGGCGTATTCGCTTTCTTCGCGGGTATCGATCAGCACGATATTGCCTTCCCTAAGCAGTTGTCTCGATTGACCGACATTGATTTCAGTGATGTGCTGCTTGGCCGTCATTACCATGTCTTCAGTTTTTGTGGTGACGCGAATCGGCAGTGTTTCGTCCCTGAGCGCTACCGCATCCTGACGTTGATCCTCGTCCAGTCCGCAATAACGGTTGGCAGGCACGGCTTCATCGATTAATCGGGGTTTGGGTAAATTCAGGTTGTTCATGATCTCGATGAATTGCTCACGGGTCTTGCCGGCCAGACGGGGGTTAGTGGTGCGTTCCTGCATGATGCTGCTGACCCAACGCTGTTGATAATCGTGTCCAGGATAGACCAGCGTTTCATCCGGCAGGGTAAACAAACGTTGGGTAATGCAGTCATACTGCGCACCGGCATCGCCGCCCTGGAAATCGGTGCGGCCGCAACCGCCGATCAATAACGAATCGCCGGTAAACAGCCGGTCGCGCCATAAAAACGAAATACTGCCTCGCGTATGTCCCGGCGTGGCAATCACCTTGATCTGTTCGTTGCCGGCGAATTTGAAAATATCGCCGTCCTGAATTTGAATGTCTGCCGACTCTGCGCCGCACAGTCCGCTGACGCCCGTTTGCGCTCCCAAGCGTTGGCGTAGCAGACCGCTGGCAGTGATATGGTCGGCATGAACGTGCGTTTCCAGTGAATATTTCAGCTGCAGGTCGTGTGCAGCCAACAGCTCGATATACTCGTCGATATGGGTGTTGACCGGATCAATCAGGATGGCGTCCTTGCTGACCGGATCGGCAATCAAATAGGTGTAAGTCCAGGTTTCCTGATCGAATAATTGTTTGAATAGCATGATGTCTCTCCGGTTGTTGTGTGAGGGATTGATTTAATTGGGTATCACGCCTTTCAACGGCTGAATCTCTGGATTATCGAGAGCTGGAGCCGGTAAAGGATAGAGCAGATTGATGCGGTGCCCCTGCGGATTCGCAGTCATTTTAGGCAGCGTTTTCAGGTAACGCACCACAATTTCGCTGACGTCCAGCGGCTTGCCGTTTTCGTCCTTAACAACGTCAATAGAGCTGCCTGGTGTAGCGCAAGCCCCGCAGTTATTGATGGTCATAGGATCATCTGCATACCAGTAGCCTGCGACGGAATACGGCACTGAGGGCGCATGCGGTGCAACGTACTTGCCTTCATCTTTGGGGTCGATAGCTTCCCCGCCGATCTTGATGTTGGAGCCTTTAAAGCCATAAGGCGCATACACATCCAAATCGAAGCTCACGTTACTGTAGCCGAACATCCATCCGCCGGTCCAAAGGCCCGGTATAGTAGAGAACGAACCGCGGGTGGAGTTTTCGACCTGTTTTTTGAGCTGATTGCCAAAGACCGGGTAAACCTTGGCAATGCGTGCACCTACAGGCAAATAGTGGTAAATATCCGACATGGTGATCGGGCCAGGTACTACATGGGTGCCGTAACGAAAACCGCGAATGGTCGCAAAATCCGAACCGGCAGCCCAGCGCATCGCATCGACAATCAAATCGTGAGACGTGCCCTCGATGATACCGGGATTATTCGTTTTGCTATCGGTGAAGTTTGAGCGATGCAAAGCCACGTCGGTATAGCCCACCACGGCATCAACCGGGCGCAGCAAGGTGCTGGTGTTGCCGCCGATGGTTACCGTCTGGCCCGCAACAAAAGTGCCGCTTACAAAAGGCGCGCGGACTTCGGCAATCTTGCGTGCGACTGCCGCATTTTCCTTGATTTGATCTGTGATGATGTGCGGCGTCCATTTCCAGGTCAGTTTGCCATCCCCCGGAAGCTTATGACCTTTTTTGACCTTGAGACGAATCTCGCCCAGCATGGTGCCATCCTGGCCTTCTTCTACCAGGACGGTGCCGGTTTTAAGGACAATGGGCTTGATGCTGCGCTCGTGCATGTCCGCGTTCAGAATGAAGTCTACGCCAGGGTATCTGGAAGCAAGATCGATGGTTCTGGCCAGTTCAAGTTCCGAGATCATCACAATGATGTCAACCTGCTCGACATTACGCAGTTCGTTGATGTAGTAAGGCATTTCATTTTCACCATCGGTGTAGACGAAACCCTTGGTGACAACCGGACCGACCGCGCGAATGGCCCGCGCTGTAGTCATGCCCAGAACGCCGACTTTTACGCCGTTGATCGTTTTCACGACATAAGGCGGTAATGGACGCTGGCCTGCCAGCTTGGGATAGGGGGTGGCGGCATCGGTCGATGGAAAGTCGATATAGCCCGGCACCCCGGTCGTCTTGTTGTCCACGCCAAGCGCCGGGCGATCCGATACGCCAGGTTCGGCAGAAACCTGGCCGGGACAGAGAGGTTCGGCTACACCGGCGCAGACATAATATAGATTGGCGGCGACGGTCTTGGCATCAAGCAGCGGCGGCTTGCCGGGTGAGCCGACGAAAGTCTCCAGGAACCGTTCCGGCCCATAGAGATAGTCCCAGTTGCCCGGCTCGTCGAAGTCAGGCTTCAGCAGATTCATGACATCAATCAGCGCCTGGCCGCGGGTGAACATGGCTTCGGCAGAGCCTTGCAGAGTATCGCCTGTATTGAAATAGAGCGTCTTTCCGGGATTGGCTTTTCGGATATGGTTAATGACGGTCGCCATACGCGCAAGACCTCCTTCCATGCGGCCGGTGGTGTCGCTGCGAACATTGTGCCTGGGCACGAGGTGGCCGTGGATGTCGCCGGAATGAATCAGCGTGAGTTCTCCGCTTCCTGCAAAAGCTGTCCCCGAAATTATCAATCCACTGAGTACGGTTAATTTTCCTATAAAATTGCCTCTAATCACTTTTTGCTCCTGTCCAGTTAAAAAATGCCAAACACCTTATTTCATACGTGAAGTTGCCCGTTAAATCAGTGGCATTAAGTCCCGGAAGTATCAGTATTTCGTTCATGATTGAATTTCTCAAATATATTTTTTATAAAAATTGGCAAGCCAAAATCGCTGCCACTTTCGTTTAGGAACAGGCACGAAATAAAGTGAGCAAGTTTCCAATAGCCGGAGTGCAGGCA
>JAURVK010000014.1 GCA_030655535.1 Methylobacter sp.
CATCAAGGTATATCTCGCTCCTTGCATTACCTCACGAAGTCACATGATACAACCCACCTGCTAATTCTAATCTGAGCGGTCTCACCATGCAGTTAGGATAGATCAATTTTTGCTATATTGCAAGACCTGACCCCTGTTATGATATGTTATGTGTGTTTGCTATATTGCAAGACCTGACCCCTGTTATGTGTGTGTTATGATTTATGCTATATTGCAAGACCTGACCCCTGTTATGTGGTATTGCAAGACCTGACCCCTGTTATGCTGTGACACCTGTTATGCTGCAAGACCTGACCCCTGTTATGCTGCAAGACCTGACCCCTGTTATGCTGCAAGACCTGACCCCTGTTATGTGCTGTTATGCTGTTATGTGTGACCCCTGTTATGTGGTATAAAAATGTTAGGGTGAATTTAATTTAATTTTTGTGTATTTAATAGCTGTCTAACTTGACAGGCACCCTACGCTGACCCTAAAAAGGTATTAAAAGCGGCAATCGCAAAGATAATGGACGCATCGCTCAGCCTTGCTTTATTTCATCAGCTCGCGTGTATTGCACTGACGTTTATCGTTATCACGGCGGATGCGCTGATAAATCCTGTGAAACTTTAGAGCCTTTTGTTGACTAATACCCAAGAATGGATGATTCAGGTATCTCGTAAGGGCGACCGATCAGTCACCCTTTTTGCTTCTCACATCTATTCCATCACTCAAAAATAGCCGCATCAAGATTTTTAGCGGAATTTAAGCCTTTCAAAACGGCTTTATTGTTAACCGCACCAAACCGCGTGCCTGCCAAATTAGCGCCGGTAAAATCGGCATCCTCCAACTTGCTTTCGGATAAATCCGCCCCCGATAAATCGGCGCCGGTTAAATCCGCCCCGGAAAGATCAACACCAAATAACACCGTATTTTTCAGCACGCTCCCGGAAAGATTGGCATGGCGCATCAACGCACGATTAAGGTTGGCATTAGACAGATTGGCGCCCGACAAATTGACATTATTCAAACTGACCCGCATTAAACCCATCGGCTGATTCTTCATATCGACGCCCCAATTGGCGTTGGACAGATTGGCATGGCTAAGGTTCGAGCGATCCAGATTGGCAATGAACCGGCTGCCGGCGAGATTGGCGTTGCTCAGGTTAGCGCCGCCCATATGTACGCCGAAAATGCTGGCGTTGGACAGGTTAGCGCCGGAAAGATTGATTTTGGACATCACCGTTAAATCCAGGTTCAGGCCGGATAAATCGCTGTTACTTAAATTGGCGTTGCGTAAATCCGAACCCCACAGGTCGGCGTTCCTGAAATCCAGGCCGGACAAATCCAGTCCGGTAAGATCTATGCGGCGCAACTGTGCAGGCCGGCTGTTATCCGCCTCGGCGAGACGCTGTTGTACAGATGCCCGATTAAGCTCGGCTGCCGATACCGACAGACAAAACAATGCGGCAAACAAGCCCAGACCGTAAAAATGGATTTTCATGCGCATATCTCCTGATGGATTCATGGAATCAGTAGATAGGTCGGGCATACTGTTTATGCCCGACCCGACTATCTCCACTATTAAATGATTTTCGATTTTACACTACCGATGAAACGATATTAAAATCTTTTCCCTACAGTATTGTTGTTACGCAGAGTGGCATGCTGAGTTTTTGGGGAACTTCAGGTTATAATATTTTTCATTTATTTTTCTCCGCACCTAAGCAAGCACATGAAACCCTTTGTCCGTCGTTTTGTTACCGCTATCATTATCTCCATCACCTTAACTTTATTGGCATGCGACACGATACGTAGTGTTGACACCCAAAAACCGGAATTGTTTAAGTTGGAGAAGCTGTTTCCTACTGAGTTCAACCCCTCGGTTAGTTTTGACAAGAGTATTAGTGCCAATCCATTACTCGATTTTTCACTAGGCAAAGCCGTTATTATCGTACCAAGCTCCGATGGTATGATTACTGCTTTGAATACCGAAACCGGGGCAATGGTATGGGAAATCAAGCTGCCAACACCTACGGCTCAAACTGCGCAACTGATTGCAACGCCTGTAATCATCGGCGATAAGCTGGTGGTTATCTATCAATGCCTTGATCAAGGCGTACGCAGCAGCCACCGTTTAACGGTTATTGATTTAACCAATAAACAATTAGACGATCGCTTCTCCGAGTTGATTATTACCGCTGAACAGCCCGCCTCTGATGGTGTTGGCACGGTAAAATTCGATCCGCCAAACGCTTTTTCACATGCCGCACTCAAACATCTGCCCAGGCCAGATTCAGAGTTGGGTTATCTGTATGCCTCATTCGGTAACGCCGGCGACACGCAACCCTATCATGGCTGGCTATTTGAAATTGATCTGGATGGTTGGCGAAATCAGGGTAGCCAACAAGCCATCCGAAATGTATTGCTGACTACGCCGGAAGCCGAGTGCCCTGTCACCCTGTTACACGGCACCCAGGAAATGATTTGCGGCGGCGGTATTTGGGCACCGCCCGGGCCGCAGATTTTTGCAACGGACGAGGATGTTGAGATATTAATCCCGACCGGTAATGGTCAAATTGATTTGGCTCGCCATGATTATGCGAATACCCTGATGCGCGTAAAGCCCGGATTGCAATTTGATGCCGCTTGCGATGCGCAGTTGTGCGCCAATTTTAATCCGAGTCAACCGACTGAAACGTGCATGGCCTCGTGCAAAAACCTGTTCATTCCTCGTTTAGCCGCAGGCAATAGCCCCCTAAAACCGGCAAATGGAGAATGTGACGACAAGTCATTTTGGGATTGTTTAGCCTGGATGGACTATGATTTGGGCGCTAACAGCCCCATTAAAGTCAAGCTACAAAACGGCCAATCGGTATTAGTACAGCCGGGTAAAGACGGTGGCGTTTACTTGGTGGATGCCGAACATTTAGGCACGCAATATGATCGCCTGCCCATTGAGTTATGCGGAACAGCCGCTGATCCTTGTAGGGCCAGCTGGATGGGCATGATAGTCACACAGCCGGTGGTTGCTTATTTTAATAATCAGCCCGTGGTCATTGTTGCCACGTTTAGTCCTGATAAAAGCCATGCGGCGGGCTTGGTCGCCTTAAAAATTGTCGAAAATCAGGGATTTCCCAAATTACAACGCTTTTGGCAATTCCCCAACCCCAACTATTCGGAAGCACTGCTGACGTTTAGAAGCCATCCTTCTTTACCTGTCATTACCAGCCCAGGCAATAGTAAAGAACCCGTAGTCTGGGTGGTCGACATAGGCAATCACGGCACCCTTTACGGCATTCGGATAAAGGACGGACAACTAGTTGCCAAACAGATCTTACAAGGCGCAGGACGCCCCTTATCGGCGCCGCTAATTTATAACAATCGCTTATATTTAACATCCATTATGCCCGACACCAATAAAGCCATGCTGGAAGCCTATCGAATTGATCCAGCCGATTAGTCGTTCGGGCATTGTCTGCTGGGGTGTAAATTACAAAAACCTGCGAACAAAAATCTTTTTCTAAATCAAGTCGTCTATACCCAGATGAAGAACTTTGGCTAATGTCTTGAGCATGGCAAGAGTGCCGGTACGCCGGCCGGTTTCAAGTTGAGCAATCGATGGCTGCGAAACGTCCGCTTGTTTGGATAAGTCTATTTGAGTGGAGCCGCGATATTCGCTCCAAACCTTAAGCTTGCTTTCGTCGGCAACCGGCCGATGTAAAACCTCATGCGGCATCCATTCTTCATCTTGAACTAAAGATGCCGCTACTCCCGATTTTCAAAACTTCAATAATCATCACTTCGTTAAGTCAGCGATAAATAGCACGATAACCGCCGATTCGCAGCCTATATCTTTCGTAACCTTCAGGCTCTTTTACATCAAGCGGCGGTTGTCCGGTATCGGCTGCCAGTTGTTCAAATGCTGTTAAAAACCGTCCTGATTAGTAAGGAATCTCAGCCGACATCGCCATTCTTGGCGAAATGACGAGTTGTGTAAAACCTATGCTCCTTGGCTCTGAACTCCGACTTCGACCGGAATGACGAACTTTTTATCACTGGCTGAAACAGCTTGCTAATCAGGAAAACTGTAATGCTGTTTTTACCGACAATTCAAGCAAGGTTTTGGTGACTGATTTACGATAAATGATTTCATACATAGATAAATCATATCAAACCATTATAATTTCTATACTTTAAGATTTATAACAAAAAACTAAGACTACCCTTCAAAATATCAACAAACTCATTGCGAGATCGCCTACACATAGCCCTCGCTATGTTGCAAATCAACCCTATTTCGCATATCTTTTACTCAAAAATAACAATGAGCACATCGGCGTGGATGATAGCAAGCACAACCTGAACATTAAGCCCCGCAACATGACCGAAATCGACTTCACCGCCTGCCCCGAGTGTGATTTATTGCTTAACCCCGCCGCGCCTGATGTGGGCGACAAAGCGCACTGTCCCCGTTGCGGCTATCTGCTGCAACGTCCGCGCAAACAAAGCGTCGAGCGCACTTTTGCGCTGTCTATTGCCGGACTGATTTTAATGTTCCCAGCTAATTTAATGCCGTTGGTCGGCATCAAAATACTCGGCAATACCAAAGACGGCACGTTGTGGTCTGGCGTAGTTGCGTTATTTGAAGAACATCTATGGGGGGTTGCGGTATTGGTGTTTTTATCCAGCATTGTATTCCCGCTGCTGAATATTATTTTATCCTTGCTGATCAGCGCGCATCTTTATTTTAATAAACCGAACCGTTATCTGGCGAGCTGGATGCGCTGGTTGCAACACATGGATGAATGGGCGATGCTGGAAGTTTATATGCTGGGCATTATTGTCGCCTGCGTTAAACTGGCCTCTACGTCTGAACTTAAATTCGGGTTTGGACTTTACGCATTCGTGGCCTTGCTGATTATCGCCGGCATGCTGGCGACCAGTCTGGATAAAGTCCTGTTCTGGCGGCAAATCGGGCAATTGAGAAAAGAGAAATAGAACGCAGATGACGCGGATTAATATGATGATCACTGATCATTCAAGAAAAATCTTTTTTGATCTTAACTATCAGCATCGCCTAGAGGCGCCTACTTTTGGCGTCAGCGTTCCATCTTTCTAATTACTGAGTAGTTACAAATGAAATCCAAAATGACTGCGCTGACCCAAGGCTTAATCCGTTGTCATGATTGCGGCTGTTTATCGAAACAGGCTGACAAAAACAGACTTTGCCCGTTATGCGGCGACCGCTTGCATCCAAGAATACCCAACAGTTTTCAACGCACCGCCGCCTTGCTGTTGAGTGCCTTCTGTTTGTATATTCCGGCCAATATTTTTCCGATCATGACCATCACCAGCTTGGGCGTCGGCGAGCCGCACACCATTATCGGCGGTATTATTGAGTTACTTAACAGCAACATGGTGCCCATAGCCCTGCTGGTTCTGGTCGCCAGTATTCTAGTTCCCTTGTTAAAATTGCTGGGGATCAGTCTACTATTACTCAACGTTCATTATCGCTGGCAAGCCCATGCAAAAAAATGGACTATCCTATACCGTATTATCGCTTTTGTAGGCCGCTGGTCGATGCTGGATATTTTTATGATTTCAATTCTTGTGTCTTTGGTTGACATGGGCGGTGTGGCGCAGGTTATCGCAGGGCCTGCGGCAACCGCATTTGCCGCAGTCGTGGTGTTAACCATGTTTGCCGCGAAAAATTTCGATCCACGATTACTATGGGATAACCAGCGCTAAAATGAATGACTTTATAGACCCTGATGCGTCAGACGTGACCATCAATAAAAGAACAGAATTGCCGCTGGTGTGGTTTTTACCCTTGATTGCCCTACTGGTCAGCGGCTGGTTAATCGCCAAATCCTACAATGAAAAAGGCCCGGTTATCACGATCAGCTTTCCTACCGCAGAAGGTCTGGAAGTCGATAAAACCAAGATTAGATACCTGAATGTGGAAATCGGCAAAGTCACCGCGATCTCCATCAGTGACGATTTGAAAACCATTGTGATTACCGCGCAAATGAACAACACGGCAGCCGGTTATTTGAACAATAACACCAGTTTCTGGGTGGTTCGGCCTCAAGTGGGCTTGGGCGGAATTTCCGGGCTGGGCACACTGCTTTCGGGGCCTTATATCGCCATCAAACCGGGCGATGGCTCCAGAGAAGATCATTTTACCGGACTGACCACACCGCCCTTGTTAAAAAACGACGCCGAAGGCTCGCACTTCATTCTGGAAACCAATAATCTGGGCTCTATGAGGCCGGGAACGCCAATCAATTTTCATGGCATCATCGTAGGCGAAGTCCTCAGTCACAAGTTATCTGACGAAGCGGATGCGATACGCTTAAGCATTTTTATCAACAAACCCTACGATCAATTCGTCAGAAAAAACACCCGTTTCTGGATAGACAGCGGCGTCGATTTATCCGCCAGCGCCGACGGTTTTAAAGTCAGAACCGGACCGTTGATTTCCTTATTAAGCGGCGGCATCGCCTTTCGCGCCTCTGCGGAAGACACGAGCGAGAATATCCGCCCTGAAAACAGTATTTTCCCACTGTACGATACTTATACGCTATCGACCGAGGTTGTTTATCAAAACACCTTAAAATACGTCATGTATTTTAACGGCTCGGTACGCGGTTTAACCGTAGGTGCGCCGGTGCAATTACGCGGCATTCCGATCGGCAAGGTTACCGACATCAACCTGGAACTGGACAAGAAGACCGCTGAAATCCACATTCCGGTCATCGTTGAACTGGAACCGGATCGCATCATAGAAATCAACAATCAAAAACATATCAGCGATAAAGACATTATAGCGCAGCTGATTAAAAAAGGCCTACGCGCACAGTTACAAACCGGCAGCCTACTGACCGGGCAACTGCTGGTCGATCTCGATTTTCATCCGAAAAGCAAGATTGTATTAAGCGACAATAAAAGCGTCTATCCCGAGTTTCCCACTACCGCCAGATCGCTGGATCAATTTACCCATTCGGCCAACATCATCATGGACAAGTTTGCCAAACTGCCGCTGGAAGACTTAACGACTGAAGCCAATAAAACCCTGCAAGCATTGCAAAGCACGTCAAAAGCGGCAACAGACATGCTGGTTACCGCTCAAGGCACACTGAATACCGCCGACCAAACCATGACTTCGGCGCATCAGGTATTAAGCATTATGGAACCCGGTTCAACCACCCACTACGAACTGGAGCAATTGCTACAAGAACTTACCCAGGCGGCAAGCTCGGTCAAGCAACTGACCGATTATTTGGAACAAAATCCCAACTCATTAATTCGCGGCAAACAAGAGCAGTAATTATGGCAGATCAACTCTCAAAATGGTTCATTACATGCTCAACCGGAGTCCTGCTCTCGGCATGCCTATCGACGCCACCCACCCAATTTTATGTGTTAGAACCGTTAAGTGAGCCCTCTTCATCCTCAACGACAGCAGAAAAAAAACGCCGGATCGGCATAGGCCCTGTATCCATACCGACTTTATTGGAGCGCAAACAAATTGTCACCCGCTTACCGGATAACAGCGTAAAAATCGCCGAATTTCATCAATGGGCATCGCCTTTAAAAAATAATGTCGTACAAGTGCTAACCCATAACCTGGCTATATTGCAACCCGACGACCTGATCAGGGCCTATCCCTGGAGCGCCTATGGAATGGTCGATTATCGCATCGTCATAGACATCATCAGATTCGACACCCGCCCTGAACAGAGCGTAAATCTTGAAGCCGACTGGTCGATAATGAATGAAAAAAACCATACTTTGCTCAGCAATGGTCACACAAAAATTGAGCATCCATTAGCTAACCCATCCTACCCGTCTACCGTTAAAGCGCTGAACCAAATCCTGAGTGAATTCAGTCATGAATTATCCAAAGCACTGGATAAAATCAAGTAAAGACCTGATAAAATAAGCATTATGAATAGAGTAAGAGAAATTTTGTTCTTGGATTAAGTTAATAAATCCTTTAGAATTGTCGGGTCTTGGGGTGTTAGCTCAGTTGGTAGAGCAGTGGACTCTTAATCCATAGGTCCAGGGTTCGAATCCCTGACACCCCACCAATAAAATCAAGGCCTTACGTGCAAATGTAGGGCTTTTTTTATGCCTGAAATTTCCACACGTTGCACTCACGTTGCACTTGAAAATAAAAGACCATAAAACACACGCAACACTTGCCGACAATTCAGGCACAAAAAAGCCGGTGATTAGACCGGCTGTGATAGATAGTAGTGAATCGCTATTGTTATGCTTTCGTCATTGGTGGTGGAAACAAATCCTCTGCTCTGGTGATTCGAATAACACGCTCTCCCCGCCGCTCAAGCTCTGCGATTTCGGCGGCTTGTTCCGTTGTACCATCAAATCTAAATATGTGTACCGGTTTAGCCAGTTTAGGCGCTGCCAGTACCTCAAGAGCTGCCAGTCTCATTCTAAGATTAGCCATCATTCAACAACATTAAACAGACGTACCTTAATACCCTGCTCCTCAAGTTTGGCAATTTCTTCGGCCTGTGCGTCTGTGCCGTCCAACACGAACGCCTGAACAGGTAAAAACCTTTTAACCTTACGCACCAATGCTTCAAGTGCTGAAAGTCGAGCTTTAAGGCTTCCCATTATGCGCTCCAATAAATATCATCAGCCCCAACCAGCCAAACGCCCAGCGTATCGCCTAGGGTTTGAAATACATAAACCTCGCGCCCGTCTGCATGCGCCGCGTTAATTTCTGTCCATTCTTCCGGCTCTGGTTCGTCTACAACATCAATACAGAACCACGGCTTTGAGGGTACAGCCGATTCCAGCGCCGTTAAGCGTGATTTTAAGTTAGACATGGTCACCCCCTGCAATACTTGCATCAATAATATTAAAAATAATTACCGGTTGGCCATTGGCTTCGGCTTCTGCAATCTGCTGTTGCTGCTCGTCAGTAAATGCACCATCACACTTGAACATTATAATGGCCGGTATAGGCATTTCAGCGGCATAGGCTATGCGCTCAAGGGTTAATAATCTTTGGCTTAATCTCATTTCTTGCCCTCTAATAGCTCGATACGTTTTTCCAAATCGCTGCCCTCTATGACCTTAGCGACAGCTTGAAGCATCCACACCAGTTTAGTTCCATCTTGTACTTCAACAACTCCAGAACGCGCCTCACGGTAGACTTTTGCCATCTCCCGCTTCACATCCTGCATGGTGTCCAATTTAGCCCGGTATCGCGTACCTTTCACCGGGGGCAGGTCGGACACTTCGCCCGTTCTGCCGTCTATCTCTGCCGGGCATTTATTCGCCATTTTTTAACCTGCCTGTTTGGTGTTGCTGCTGCCCTGTTGAGTGCGTTGGAGCTGGTAGTGGTATTCCTGACTTTATCCAGTCTCGACACGCTATCATCTGTTTAAATTGTGCGTCGTAGCCATGCGCCTTGTCGGGGTGCGTCCGTTGGAGCAATCGCTTAACTTCAATGGCTAAGGCTGTAACTTCATCGGGTGGCAACCCCATATCCATTACAGCGCCAAAAAAGTTAATGCCATGCTTGGCCTTATCAACTTTTCGATGTAATGCGTTGCAGGTCGTCACCATGTGATTGTATTCAACCTCACTTGATAATTGATACCGAACCACCCAACAAGGCAAGCCGCCGCCATAAGGCTCCTCTTTAACTCGTGTTCCGACAATTAAGCCACCATGCCATAAGTCTCGAAGCGTCCGGTGTACTTGCTGCTTGTTTGGTGTGCTCTTTAGTGCTTCAAATCCATCCCAGCCATAAGTAATAGCCTGACTCAACATATCGCCAATAGATGATGCTTCATAAGGTGGTTCGTCACCATTGCCAGTCGAGATTGCCAACAAGGTTAATTTTCTGTTTGTGGTCAGTTTCATGAGGTTCTAATCGTATACTAACGCCGGTATACATTTAGATACCGGCATTTAATTAATGGGGTCTTTTGGGTTTGAGTGCGGATAGTGCGGATAAAGGCCGTTTTTCTAAAGTTTTCCTATAATTTTTTTCCGTGGGACTTTTCGAAAATAGGGTTCTATCCGCACTATCCGCACTTTCGATATTAATAATTTGCTGAATAGGCTTGTGGTTTAACCGCTATGCCAGCCCATAACCTTTTTCCGCTAGACTGTCGGCAAGAATAGCCACGCTCACCCATCCGACGACCTAAAGCCACGTTGCTATTGGGTCGAAGCCCGTTAGCCACGCACCAAGTTTGGTAGTTTGTATAAATATCGGTTGATGATGTTTCATTCATTGGTGACAGGTCGCAACATTCAGCCATCCATGTTCCTATCAAGTCCTGCTCCTCCTGATAACTGCCGGTCGCGTCTTGAATAGTTTTAGGCGTATCGCTTAAGCCTCGCTTCTGCCAATCTAAATAGCCCTCGACCATCCACGCCAGAATATGTGGGGCTTCGGCCTTGAGCTTATCCGATAATCCCGCGTCCCGCTCTTCCGGCTTGAATGTGCGCCGGAATGGTATCAACCGAACCCGCCGCCAGATACCGTGGTCATTCCCTTTAATAATCGGCTTATGATTTCCCAGCATCATTAATTTAAATTGTGGTGTGAACTGCACAGGAGCCGTGTAGAGCTTACGAACTGTCATGGTGTCGCCTGATACTAGGCTTTTGATTAATGATTCAGCCAGCGCCGCCCCGTCCTCAGTTTCCGCGCTCATTGCCATTCTTGCGCCGATTAATTCCGCAAGGTCTGGCGTTGCGCTTCCTGCTGCCCTCTTAGCTTCCGTCAAAGTCTCCGAAGCAATAGCCCTCGCATAGTCGCATAGGATGTAACGCAAAATATCACCAAGAACAGATTTACCGTTAGCGCCCAGCCCGAAACAAAATATAAATATCTGCTCCGACGTTGAGCCGGTCAGCATGTAGCCGCACCAGCGTTTAATCCAATCTATCAGCTCCGCATCATCCCCGAATATCTGCGTTAAAAACTGTTGCCAGCGTACAGCCTTGGATGAATCTCCCAGCCGGTCAACACTCAATGACTTGGTGATTAAGTCGGACTGTAGCGCCAGCCTTGCCTTGCCGGTGCGTAGGTCAAGAACCTGTCGAGCGTTATCAAATCCAACTTTGAATAAATCGGCATCCACCGACGACAGCGACAGCCGCACCCCCTCGAAATCTTGCAGTAATGACACGGTAGCCAAGACGGTTCTTTCTTTTTGGCTCGTCCTCGACCACTTAGCAAAATATTCTGCATCAGCCAAATGCAAGCCACCCTCGTTGTAAATCTGTTGGGGTAATCTTGCCGCCAGTCCTCGAATAGTTGCGCCGTCAATGTCCCAATTCCACGCACCACCGCGCCATTGAAGCCACGCCTTAGCATCATGCACATAATGAATGTTTCCGCCGTGGGCATCCTCCAATCGCGCCGCATTGCCTAATTCTGATAGTGGGCGGGTGCTGTCCGTTCCGTCTCTTGAATCTGTACCCGATAAAGCCGGGGTATCAAAGGCAACATGCACAACTGGTAACTGCATCAACTCGAAGTGACCGCGTACCGCATCCAATCCGCTCGATTGCTCTAGGTCGTTAAAGTCGCCGCCGTCAGCCGGAAAAACTACTGTCCCTGCTATGGCTTGCGCTGCCTCCGTTGCCTTGGCGCGTCCGGGATTGCCAGCGGTTTGAGTATCATCATCGCCAGCAATAATAAAAGTCGCCTTGGGGTAACGCTTCCGCATCAGCTCCGCAACATGGCGCAAATTGCCAGCCGAAAAGCACACACAAACCGCGTGGCCGGTTGCCCTGTGTAACGTGTCAGCCGTGGCGAAACCCTCACACAATAGCAAGGTGTTGCCATTTTCAGGCGTACCTATCCACACATGACCGCCGCGCATCTTGCCGCCCTTAGCAAAACGCTTGCCGCCGTCCGGGGCTATGCGTTGGAGTGATTGCAGTTCGCCGGTCAAACCATAGACAGGTATTAACAGATTCCCGTGGGCATCAACACGCGCCATGTTCGGCTTGATTCCCTTACGCACCAAGTAGGGATGCAATTCAGCCGCCAGCGCCGACGCTTCCCATTCAGCCAATGATTCAATGGCCGCTTGCTGGTAACTAGCCTGCTGTTCTCGACTACGCGCTTTATTGGCCTCGATACAATCCCGCTTGAATTTCGCCTGTTCCGCTTCATTGAACGGCTTATCCCGCGCTTCCTGCCAAGTGTGTTGTTCACCAGAACGATTGCAACCAAACGCCGCGCCTTTACCATCAATGAACTTAAAAACCCATCCGGCCTTGTCTCCGTTCTTCCCATTTGTGGAAAATCTCAACGTTTGACCGACGGGAATAGTGTCGGGCGGCTCGAAGCCTGCCGCCCTCATTGCATCCTTTAAAGTAGGCATCAATTACGCACCCCTTGCGATTGATACCCAGACCGCCAGCCGGATAAATTCAGCCTTTACGCGGCCAGCAATTAAGGTAAAATCATTTTGTGGTTTTTGGTATTGGGTCGCTGGTCTGGTCGTACAGTCAGCGGCCTTTTTAATTTCGGTCTGCATCATGCCCCCAATTCACGGGCTAAAACTCTATCTTCCTGCGTAAAACTGTAACGCCCCGGCCAGCAAGAATTGCCGTCTTTGTCGAACCGTTCTACTCGTTCGCATGGGACTGATAGACCTTTGCGCCTTAGCCCTGCCACAAGCTCTGGACTATTGGAGCATCCAGCAATGAAGTCTAAGTTTTCGCGCATGACTGCGCCGTTTAATAGTGCGTTAATGGCGCGTTGTTCTCGCTTGGTTAATGGGCGCCTCATTACGCCACCGCCTTGTTTTGTGATTCAATCCAAGCAAAGAACTTGGCATCATCAATTAAAACTTTGCGGCCAATGCGAACAATTGCGCCAGACTTAGCAAGGCCGTTGGTGTGTTCGTTGAATATAAGGGAACGCATACCGCCAAGGGTGAAAGCTGGTTGTTTTGCGGTGAATTGATTTACTGTTGATAGTGTTGGCATTTGATGATTCCAATAAGAAAGTTTATTCCCTGCTGTTGCAGGCTTTCCACAAGGTTTCCCTTGTGTTGAAATAAATTGTAAGACGTTGTTTTTACTTTAAAAATATCGTGAATCTTGTGATTTTAATATTGTGAGTTGCTCACAATATTTAAGGCCGCGTGTTTCCTACAGGCAAAAAAAAGCCGGTGATTAAACCGGCTGAAAACTCACAAGATTGTTTGGTTATTTGGGGTTTGTGCCTGCCGTCCCTTTTGGAAAAATTGGGTTATTGCGCCACCAATCAGCGTAGCCAGCTAAAAATATATTGTTGGCATCCTGTAATGCCTTTTTAATTCCTCCGGGCCGCATTTCCAGCAATACCGGGCTTTCCTCAACCAGAACTATTGCTACTATATCTCGCTCCCGATAACCGCCAGTTCTTGGCGTGAATCTCTCCGGTTCCACATCACAAACCGCGCCAGCATCGGCCAATGGTTCAGCTTGTGCCGGTGCTGCCAATCCCCAGATATTCGCTATTTTTTTCCAAGCGCCTATGATTTCTTGAAGTCGCAAAAATTGTTCTCGGTAAGCTTCGTTACAATTTTTAAAATCAATGTCGGATTGTGCAAATTCCATCGACCAAATTATTTTTATTGGGTCAAGGTGGTGAGTGCTGTAGTTTTCGCCCTTTGCCCATGCAAGCCAGTTTGACGGTGTGTCTATGGCCTTAAGTTTTCCTCTAGCGATTGATGATTCAGCAAGGCGCGTCGCGCGAGAATAGACATCGCTAAACCGCTTAAGTGTTCGTGGGTCAAAAGGTGACGGTTCTTTATTGTTGTACAATAATCTAAGTTCGGCTAATGCCTGTAATTCGGCACTTGTTATTAGGAAAGCTGGCTTCTTGGCGTCCCGCCAGTCCGTATTTAAATCTAATGGGTAACCGATTGTTATTAATTTAACCGCTGTTTCAGTGTCCCATACATCACAATACATCCACTCATCAGAATAAAGAGGGTAAAAGCCTAAATACTGTTTGCTATAATGGTCATTGTCTAGGGGTCTGAATCTCTGTAAAACTTCGTTTTTCGCGCGTCCATCAGCCTTTATTTTTTCCTGTTCTTCTGTTTGTAAAAGCATCATTAAGTCTTTCAATTCCATTGCCATCACACGCCCCCAAATATCTTTTCATTCATCGAAGCCACCACATTTGATACATGGCCGTCCGATAAATGCGCGTAACGCTGAACCATCTGTAAGGTTTTATGTCCCAGAATTTCGGCAATCTCAGCCAGACTAGCCCCGTTCATGGCAAGATAAGAAGCGGTGCAATGTCTCAGGTCATGCCAGTGAAAATCGGTTATCTGTGCCTGTTCCATTGCATGTAAAAAAGCCTTGCGTAAATCAATCGGTTTCTGTGGGTTTCGGTTGCTTGGGAATAGTAGCGTGGTATCAATACGCCGAACCTTGGCATATTCTCGCAATAGCTCCAAGCTATGCCCTGCCAATGTAACGCGCCGCCGTTCGCCGTTCTTGGTTTCGTGCAGGATTAGAAAGCCGTCCTTTAAATTAACATCCGGCCATTTAAGTTCCATTTGTTCAGCCTGTCTCATGCCGGTGGACAATGCCAGAATGACACACGGATAAAGCAAAGGGTTGGGTGATTCCTTGCAGGCAGTTAAGAGTTTGGCGCGTTCTTCGTCATCCATCCAGCGCACACGGCCTTTTGACTCTTTCGGCTTTTTAACCTTACGCATCGGTGAATCTTCCAGCCATTGCCATTCATTAACCGCAACACTGAACGCATGGGACAAAGCCGCCATATATCGAACCACTGTGGCCGGATTTCTTATATTGCCGCGCGGTGTGGGTTCAGATAATAGCTTATCCCTTACCTCAACAATTAAGGCTGGTGTTATATCCGATAACAGATAACTTCCCAGTTCGGCTTTCCAGCGTTCCATCTGTGGCCGCTGTGCCGGTGCTTGTTTTGGCTTGGTGGGCAATACATCCTTAATGTAGCGGTCTACCAAATCGCCTAATGTGTGTTTTTTGGCCTCGGTGGTTTTGAAGTGCCGCCCCTCCCTGATTGCGCTCTCGGTGTCTTGAACCCATTTCTTGGCATCAGTAAGCCGGTTAAAGGTGGCGGTTTGTGCTGGGTAGCCTTTCAGCCGAATTTGTGCGGTGTAGTACGCCTTACCGTCTGCGGTTTGTCGTTTAGTGATAGTTGCCATGATTGCCCCTATGGGATAGCAACCGGCTTTCTGATATGATGCTTTCAGCCATTGCTTAACCCTGAATTAAGTTATTGGTAAGGCCTTGCTTGGTGCTGATACACCCGCGAGGCCGCTTTGTTTCTAGGGTTTGATTATACTCTCACGTTGCACTCACGTTGCAATTGAATATAAAAAAGGGCAATAAATGACAATAACAGGCAACAAGACAAAACAGTTAAGCCATTGAATTATTTATTATTGTTTGTTGTGTTGTGTTGTGGTTTTTTGATAAAACTAGACTCTTAATCCATAGGTCCAGGGTTCGAATCCCTGACGCCCCACCAGATATAAAAAAAGGATTGCATATTTGCAGCCTTTTTTTATATCTGGCATTTTGTGAAATGTAACCAATATGTAACCGCAATTACTCAACGCCCCCGCTCAGCACGTCAATATTTAGCTGATGCAAAAAACCGCACTGCTTGCCTGAATTTAAGGCACAAAAAAGCCGGTGTTACCCGGCTTTGATTGTTAATACATTCGGTTTTTAGTTTCTTGCATAATCTCAGCCTTAAAAAATAATTCCAAATTAGACCTACCGTTGAGTGCACTGTGGGGACAACAGCATCCAGCCGAAGAAAAAGAATGGATATGAATCACCAATTTTTGTAACTACTCAGCCCTTGAAAAATCATAAAAATTCAAGCACAGTATTGGCATGAAAAAACAGCCCGACTTAACGGCTTTGACTGAGGATGAGGCTGCACGCTGTTCTTCTTTATGATAACCCTGCCGCCTTGCTCAGCCTTCTTATCTCCAAATACTCTATACTTAAACAGGTTTCTATGTTAACTTTGATGCAACCCTGCCTTCAGCTAGTCGAGAGGAAATACCGATGCCTATTGGTGAATTTTGTAACCGTGAAGTAGTGTACGCAACAAGAGAAACAAGCATCCCGGAAGCGGCGCAACTCATGCGTCGGTACCATGTGGGCGATCTGGTGGTCGTGGATGAGGTTGACGGCAAACGGGTACCGGTCGGCATTGTTACAGATCGCGATATTGTCATTGAAATAATTTCCCAATCCCTTGACCTCAATGAGTTCATCGTGGGTGACATCATGAGCCCGCAACTGATCAGTGTGCAGGAAAAAGTAGGCGTGTTTGAAACAATTCAGCTTATGCGCGCCAAGGGAATACGCCGCATCCCGATTGTTAACGAGGATGGGGGGCTTGAAGGCATTGTGTCGGCCGACGATATACTGGATCTTCTGGCCGAGGAGGTGGCGCAACTAGCCAAAGTCTCGCCTCGAGAACAGGAGCGTGAGGCTAAAACAAAAATCTAATCAGGAAGATATCAACAGGCAAGATATTTTTTGTCACACACTGGCAACCTTATTTTTCAGCAAGTTACAAAGTTTATATTGGAAAAGTTGCCCAGGAAGTACGTGAATGCTTACCATTCAGCACTTTAGAAAAAAAGTGACACGGGAAACCTGCAATTCCTTTGCCGCCTCTGTTACGGTCATACCTTCCGTAACCATTCTCGCAATACTTCGCCGGGGTGTATCGGATGGCGCACTCTGCTCATATCAATTGCTTCTAATGAATCAACAGGCGATGAAACCCCCTAAATTCGACCGACAGATCCATGTTAGAATTCACAGCACAATCAAAAACCTAGCCCTAATCAAGAACCTGCCCTATGCCGGAATTACCCGAAGTTGAAACCACCTGCCGAGGTATCGCACCGCATATTGAAGGCCAAATGATTAAACAGGTCGTTATTCGTCAGTCGAAACTGCGCTGGCCTGTGCCCGAAACGCTCAATCGGATACTCACAGGACTGACCATTCAATCAGTCTCCAGAAGAGCAAAGTATCTGCTGTT
Source organism: Methylobacter sp. (assembly GCA_030655535.1). Lineage (GTDB taxonomy): Bacteria > Pseudomonadota > Gammaproteobacteria > Methylococcales > Methylomonadaceae > Methylobacter_A. The sequence continues at coordinate 17,061 of JAURVK010000014.1, forward strand.
TTCCACCGCTTCCGGCACGGTGCTTTTGCATTTAGGCATGTCCGGCAGTTTACGGATTATGTCCACGGGTCAGGCAGTCGGCAAACACGACCATATAGATTTTATTTTTAATGACGGAATAGTGCTGCGCTTCAATGATCCACGCCGTTTCGGCGCGGTGTTATGGACAACTGAGCCTGCAGCCGAACATCCATTGCTCAAAAAACTAGGCCCCGAACCGTTGTTAGCCGATTTTAACGGGGAACTGCTTTACTCGTTGTCCAAAAACCGCAAAATAGCGGTTAAGTCATTCATTATGAACAGTCACATCGTTGTCGGCGTCGGCAATATTTACGCCAATGAAGCCTTGTTTATGGCCGGTATACAGCCTACGCGCCAAGCCGGAAAAGTGTCTTTAGCCCGTTATCAAAAACTGGCCGAATGTATTCGCGTGGTTTTACAGCAAGCCATTGGGCAAGGCGGTACAACGTTGAGGGATTTTGTCAATGAAGCCGGAAAACCCGGTTATTTTCAGCAGCAACTCAGGGTTTATGGTCGTGCCGGGTTGCCGTGTGTTAGCTGTAATCAGCCGTTAACAGAAATCAGGATAACTAATCGTTCAACGGTATTCTGCGGTAATTGCCAACGATAAACCGCTGCAACCGGACGGCCGTAACAAGCACTTGATTATAATTTGCTATCAAGGCATTTCGGCGGATTTGATGTTTGCGCTGAGATTTAAAGCGGCGACCAAAACAGGTACAGTAGCCAGTGAGACTGTAAAAGTTTTATCCAAATCGAGCTGAAAAAATTATTTACCACAGAGAACACGAAGAAAATAACACATTCATTCAAGGTATTAAAAAGAGGGTGTAAATAAATTCGTGTAACCGCTTATTTTCAGAGCCGTACAATACGGCTCCATAAGGAGAGAAGATGAGCGACCTGATTAAAGACCCAAAATTGATTTCAGCCATGCAAGAATTAGGGCGTGGCTTGAAATCCCCCAGTGATCTGGCCAAACTGAGCCGAGAACTCTTAAAGATTACCGTAGAAGCTTCGTTGAACGCCGAAATGGATTGTCATATAGGCTATGAGAAAGATTCGCCAGATGGCTTTAACTCCGGCAACAGCCGCAATGGCTACAACCGTTAAACGATGAAGGGAGACCATGGCGAGATTGAGATTGAAAC
>JAURVK010000028.1 GCA_030655535.1 Methylobacter sp.
GTCGATTTAAGTGAGCCCGAAGATTTTGTCGCCGCACTGCCCGTGACAGACGATGCCGAAGAGACTGATGCCGAAGAAGAGCCGAAGGGGCTTAATTACGAGGAAGTTAAAGAAAAAGTAGAGGTGCTCCGAAAACAATTGAAATCGGCTGCCGCTGCGATCAAAAAGCACGGCTATTCGAGTGACAAGGCAGAACACGAGCTTGATGCGTTGGCTGATCTGTTTATGGAGTTTAAATGGACGCCAGCGTATTTAAAGAAATTGACAGTTATTATTCCTAATGGCGTTACTGCTGTGCGTGAACAGGAAAAGCTGATTATGGATGTTTGCATTAATTATGCAAAGATGCCTCGTAAGGAATTTATTGTCTCTTTTCCTGGGCAGGAAACCAGCTCAGAATGGTTTGATCAGTATTTAAGCGCCGGGAGCAAGTACTCGGCTGCATTGAAAGAGCGTGAAAAAGAAGTCAGAAAAGCGCAAAAAATATTAATCGATATAGAAGCGGAATATGGCCTGAACATTAGCGGATTAAAGGATATTAATCGGCGCATGTCTATCGGTGAAGCCAAAGCGAGACGCGCGAAAAAAGAAATGATTGAGGCCAATTTAAGACTGGTCATTTCCATCGCTAAAAAATACACTAATCGCGGATTACAATTCCTGGATTTGATTCAGGAAGGCAACATCGGTTTAATGAAGGCGGTTGATAAGTTTGAATATCGTCGCGGCTACAAATTCTCTACCTATGCAACCTGGTGGATCAGACAGGCGATCACTCGATCCATAGCGGATCAGGCCAGAACTATTCGTATTCCGGTGCATATGATCGAAACGATCAATAAATTGAATCGAATTTCCAGGCAGATACTTCAAGAATTGGGACGGGAGGCAACGCCGGAAGAATTGGCTGAGCGCATGGAAATGCCTGAAGATAAGGTTCGTAAGGTATTGAAAATTGCCAAAGAACCTATTTCTATGGAAACCCCCATCGGTGATGATGAAGATTCTCATTTGGGAGATTTCATAGAAGATGCTAAAGTATTGTCCCCAGTGGAAGCAGCGACGATTGCCGGCTTACGCGAATCGACACAAAACGTGTTGGCTGGATTAACGGCAAGAGAAGCTAAAGTTCTGCGTATGCGTTTCGGTATCAATATGAATACCGATCATACGCTGGAAGAAGTAGGCAAACAATTCGATGTGACCCGTGAAAGGATCCGTCAAATTGAAGCCAAGGCATTGAGAAAACTCAGGCATCCATCAAGATCAGAGCAATTAAGATGCTTTCTGGATGGCGAGTAAATAGTAGATAAGGGCCCTTAGCTCAGTTGGTTAGAGCGTCCGACTCATAATCGGCAGGTCGTAGGTTCAAGTCCTACAGGGCCCACCATACACAAGAAGGCTGCTTATGCAGCCTTTTGTACATCAGGGTTTTACATTTTAAAGGTGGTATCGTGAGCAATAATTATACTTTCACATCAGAATCGGTTTCAGAAGGGCATCCTGATAAGGTTGCCGATCAAATTTCAGATGCGGTACTTGACGCTTTATTGGCACAAGACCCTCGTTCACGTGTTGCTTGCGAAACCATGGTAAAAACCGGTATGGTCATTTTGGCCGGTGAAGTCACCACAAACGCCTGGGTTGACCTTGAAGCCCTGGTACGCAAAGTCGTTTGCGACATCGGCTATGATCACGGTGATATCGGTTTTGACGGCAACAGTTGCGCGGTTCTAAATGCCATCGGCAAACAATCGGCGGATATTGCAATGGGTGTCGATGAAGCTGCTAATCACGAGCAGGGTGCAGGCGATCAAGGTTTAATGTTCGGTTATGCCAGCAATGAAACCGATGTACTGATGCCGGCCCCGATTACCTATGCCCATTTGCTGGTCAAACGTCAGGCTGAAATACGTAAAAATAAAACCTTGCCTTGGCTGCGTCCAGATGCCAAAAGTCAGATTACCTTTCGCTACGAAAACAACAAACCCGTAGCGATTGACGCAGTTGTTTTGTCGACCCAACATTCGCCTGAAATTGGTACAAAAGCATTGCATGAAGCGGTAATGGATGAAATTATTTTTCCTGTTCTGCCCAAAGAATGGCTGCATAAAGATACCAAATATTTCATTAATCCAACCGGTCAATTCGTTATCGGCGGCCCTGTCGGCGACTGCGGATTAACCGGGCGTAAAATTATTGTCGATACTTACGGCGGCATGGCAAGACACGGCGGCGGTGCATTTTCAGGCAAGGATCCTTCAAAAGTTGATCGCTCTGCGGCATACATGGCGCGCTATGTAGCCAAAAATATTGTTGCAGCCGAATTGGCCGAGCGCTGCGAGATCCAGGTTTCATACGCGATCGGTGTTGCAGAACCTACGTCCATCAGTATTGAAACCTTTGGTACCGGTAAAATCAGTGAAGACAGGCTGGTGGAAATTGTCAGAGATATTTTTGATTTAAGACCCAAAGGCCTGATTGCAATGCTCGACTTATTAAAGCCTATCTATCAAATAACAGCCGCTTATGGTCATTTCGGTCGTACCGAAGACTCCTTTAGTTGGGAAAAAACCGACAAGGTTGACGCATTAAAAGATGCAGCAGGTCTTTAATTAATTACTAAACACAACTCTCAGCAGTTAGAAAAATGGAACGCTGATGACGCTGATACTTAAGATAAAGTAATGTTTTTCTTGAATTATCGGTGTTCATCATATTCATCTGCGTCGCCTAGAGACGCCTATTTTTGGCATTCGCGTTCTATTGTATTTGATGGCTGAGTAGTTACTACTAAACATGGGAATCGTAATGAGCCAACCAGATTATAAAGTCGCCGATATTGCTCTCGCAGCATGGGGCCGTAAAGAAATCAATATCGCCGAAACTGAAATGCCTGGGTTGATGGCATTACGTGAAGAATTCGGCGCAGCACAGCCATTAAAGGGTGCGCGTATTGCCGGTTGTTTGCACATGACTATTCAGACAGCGGTATTGATTGAAACCCTGACTGCATTGGGCGCAACTGTGCGTTGGTCTTCCTGCAACATTTTTTCTACCCAAGACCATGCAGCGGCGGCGATGGCGGCGGCCGGCATTCCCGTTTTTGCCTGGAAAGGCGAAACCGAAGCAGAAGCCGAATGGTGTATTGCCCAAACCATTGACGGTCTTGACGGCTGGCGCCCGAACATGATCCTGGATGACGGCGGCGACTTGACCGTCATGATGCATGAAAAATATCCCGAATTGATGGCCGATATTAAAGGCTTGTCCGAAGAAACCACTACCGGCGTACTGCGTCTGTATGAAATGGTTGCCAAAGGCACATTAAAAGTGCCGGCATTTAATGTGAACGATTCGGTTACAAAATCGAAATTCGATAACCTGTACGGTTGCCGCGAATCGCTGGTTGACGGCATCAAGCGCGCTACCGACGTGATGATCGCCGGTAAAATCGCCGTCGTCTGCGGTTACGGCGATGTCGGTAAAGGTTGCGCGCAATCCTTACGCGGTCTGGGTGCAACGGTATGGATTACCGAAATCGACCCGATTTGTGCGTTGCAAGCGGCGATGGAAGGTTACCGCGTAGTCACCATGGAAGATGCGGCGCCTCACGCTAATATTTTTGTGACCGCGACCGGCAACTTTAATATTATTACCCATCAGCATATGGTTGCGATGAGAGACCAGGCGATTGTCTGCAATATCGGCCATTTCGATGCGGAAATCGACATTGCTTCATTGCGTCAATACACCTGGGAAAACATCAAACCGCAAGTCGATCATGTGATTTTCCCTGACGGCAAACGCCTGATCATCCTGGCTGAAGGCCGCCTGGTTAACCTGGGTTGCGGCACCGGGCATCCAAGCTTTGTGATGTCTAATTCATTCTGTAATCAGGTTCTGGCGCAAATGGAACTTTGGAAAAATGCGGCGCAGTATGAAAACAAGGTTTATATATTGCCTAAAAAACTGGACGAAAAAGTCGCACGGTCGCACCTGAAACAATTGGGCGTGAATTTGACCGTATTGACCGATGAGCAAGCCAAATACATCAATGTTCCGGTTGAAGGGCCGTTTAAAGCCGATCATTATCGTTATTGATTAATCGTCGTTCCCTATA
>JAURVK010000032.1 GCA_030655535.1 Methylobacter sp.
GAGCGGCTTTAGCCGCGATTATCGCGGCTAAAGCCGCTCCTCCCTCTTGCTTAATGCTGTTATTTTCCACGCACGTCGCGCGAAGTATCTTAGTTAATGTGCTTTTTTAATTCTCTAGGCAAAGAAAACACCACTTTTTCTTCTATACCTTGAATCTCAATAGTCGATTGTCCGCCCCATTGCTTTAACTGACTGATAACTTCCTGAACCAGAACTTCCGGCGCGGAGGCTCCGGCGGTAACGCCGACCACGGCAATGCCGTCGAACCAGTTTTGCTGCATATCTTTTGCCGTATCGATCAGATAGGACTTCTTACCCAGCTGTTCTGCAATTTCGCGTAAACGGTTGGAATTTGAGCTGTTCGGCGAGCCGACTACCAGGATAATATCCGCTGTTTTAGCCAACTCAAAAACCGCATCCTGACGGTTTTGTGTGGCGTAGCAGATGTCGTCTTTTTTCTGTTCCTGTATGCCTTTAAAGCGCGCTCTTAAGGCATCGACCATGATCTTGGTGTCGGTCATCGACAAGGTAGTCTGCGTGACATAAGCCAGATCATCCGGGTTTTTTACCACCAGGTTTTTAACGTCGTCCGGCGTTTCTACCAGATAAATGCCCCCCTTGTCGGTACACCGCTCATATTGCCCCATGGTGCCTTCAACTTCCGGATGTCCGGCATGACCGATCAGGATAACCTCACGATCCTCTTTGGCATGTTTGGCGACCTGCAAATGAACCTTGGTGACCAAGGGACAGGTAGCGTCGAAAACCGTTAAATTACGTTCTTTAGCTTCCTTTTGTACTTGCTTGGATACGCCGTGGGCGCTGAAAATCAGATAAGAACCGACCGGCACATCGGTTAAGTCTTCAATGAAAATAGCGCCTTTTTCTTTAAGGCCGTCAACAACCGTACGGTTGTGAACAACTTCGTGGCGAACATAAATAGGCGCCCCAAAAGCCTCAATGGCCTGGTCGACAATTTCAATAGCCCGGTCAACACCGGCACAGAATCCACGGGGGTTAGCGAGTACAATTTGCATATCTTGACTTCTTTACTAGGTTAATTTGGAGTTATTCTAACTCAACATTGTTTCTGATACGATAATTCCATCGGCATCAGCATATAAAAAATGATTTTGTTTGAAATTGATTCCGGCGAAAGTGATCAATAATTCGCTATCGCCATGATCTTTCTTGTGGCTTTTTAACGGATGCGTATGCAATGCCAGAATACCGATAGGAAGTTGCTTGATGATTGCAGAATCCCGAATGCAGCCATGAATGACAATGCCCTGCCAGCCATTGGCGATGGCAATCCTTGCCAGATCCTCGCCCAGCAGAGCGCAACGGTGGGAGCCGCCGCCATCAACAACCAACACCCTGTTTTCAACCTTCTGTTCCAGAACCGTTCTGATCAAGACATTATCCTCAAAAACTTTGACGGTGGTGATTTGGCCGCAAAAGCCAGCCTGACCTCCATAAGACCTGAGCAACGGCTCGGCAATCTGGAAGTTTTCTTCTTCTGAATGGGTATCGCAAAGATCGGCGGTAGTAAAGGTCATGTTTCAAGTCTCGAAAGGATAAATAAGGCGAAAGGCTAAGGTAACCCGCAAAAAATAAACGCCACATCCTACAGTCTTAGCCACCCAGCAGCCAAAAGTAGAACGCTGATGACGCTGATAATTATGATTTAAATAAGATTTTTTCATAAATTATCCGTATTTATCATATTCACCTGCGTTCCATTATATTTATTGCGAGCTACCTAAAAGGGCAGAATACTAAAGGTAGGCGGCAAGCTTTTTTAGCCTTTCGCCCTTTGCCTTTCGTCTATTTCAAGTATACCGCGCCAACAGCCCCTTATCACCGCCTATTTCAGGCAGCGGTATTTTCACTTCGTAGCCGCCGCCCGACGCCTCTTCCATAGCCTGTCCAAACATGCCTTCCATACGTTCGACGATAATATCCTGATTGCCTTCCGGCAGTATCAATTCCAGCTTGTCGCCGACCGAAAACTTGTTCTTGACGTCAATGGTTGCAAGACCGGTTGCCTGATCATAGCTTCTGATTTCGCCGCAAAATTGCTGCTGATGGCTTTTGGAATAACCGGTGATATAGTTTTGCTGCTCATGCGTATGGTGGCGCTGATAAAAACCGTCGGTATAACCCCGATTGGCCAAATTTTCCAACACGCCGAGCAGTTCCGGCTGAAATGCACGCCCCGCCAACGCATCGTCAATCGCCTGGCGATAAGTTTGTGCGGTACGTGCCACATAATAATGCGACTTGGTGCGGCCTTCGATCTTAAGGCTGTCTATACCGATTTCGACCAGACGCTGCACATGTTCGATGGCTCTTAAGTCTTTCGAATTCATGATGTAGGTGCCGTTTTCATCTTCCATGACCGGCAGCAACTCGCCTTTACGGCCTTCTTCTTCCAGGAAATACACCTTGTCCGCCAACGGATGCCGTTCCGCGCCGCCGCAGCTGGCATTGCCGATGTCGGACATGGACAATGCACCGCCATCTTGCACGTAATCGCCTTCGGCATTTTCATGCGCAGGCAGCGTGTCGTATTTCCAGCGGCAGGAATTGGTGCAAGTTCCCTGATTAGGGTCGCGGTGGTTGAAGTAGCCGGATAACAAACAGCGACCGGAATAAGCGATACATAGCGCGCCGTGAACAAACACTTCAAGTTCCGTATCGGGGCAACGCTGGCGGATTTCTTCGATTTCATCCAGCGACAGTTCGCGGGACAAAATGACCCGCTCAACGCCCATGCTTTTCCAGAAATTGACCGATGCATAATTGACGGTATTGGCTTGTACCGACAGATGTATCGGCATATCCGGCCACGCTTCCCGCGCCATCATAATCAGGCCCGGATCGGCCATAATCAGGGCATCCGGCTGCATCGCGATAATCGGGGCAAGATCCTTAACAAAGGTTTTAACCTTGGCATTATGCGGAATCACATTGGTCGCCAAGAAAAACTTTTTGCCTAGTTGGTGCGCCTCATTGATGCCCTTGGCCAGATTGTCTTCAAGAAAATCATTGTTGCGCACCCGCAGACTATAACGCGGCAATCCTGCATAAACGGCATCGGCGCCGTAGGCGAAAGCATAACGCATGTTTTTAAGGGTTCCCGCAGGAGAAAGTAATTCGACTTTTTTCAGGCCGAACAGCCCTGCGGGTAAATGCAAATCGGTTCCAGACATATTTGTCATGTTGAGTAGGTAAATGATCCAGGTAGCGGTATTCTATCGTAACCGGCTTAGGCAAGCCAAAAACGGGGACAGATGAAATGTGGATAGTGTTGTTTATAGTCATACTGCTGTTTGTTTTGGGCAGCGCATTCATGCTGTTACGGTCAGCCAAAATACCAAGAATCCCTGATCATGTAAAAGCACAACCTTATGAAGATGACGATGAATAGGCAAAGCACGAATACAGGCTTCGCCTGTTCGCAAGCAGAGCTTGCACTCCAACTGCTCACAATGCCCCTTAGGTTAGTAACCCGCCATCATCACGACTTTATTCAAAAAATCCATATAAATACATAAGCTCATCCTCGCCTTCCAAGATGAATTTTACGTCATCATCGGAAATCTCGACATCCAGCGGGTAAGGCTCGGCGGCATCGTCAAAATAATCGGACTTAATATAAAACTCGTCATCGCCCTCTTTTACCAGAACGACCGAGTAAAGATCCTTATCTTCGCTTTGATCGATATTTCTTAAGCTAAAACTGATGCTGTTGCCGTCGGGGGCGACGACGGGGCTTTGCTCTGTTTGCTCGTATTCACAGGCTATATCTTCCTCTTCTTCGATGAACACATAGGTCATGGAAAAATGCTTTAGGCGATTAAAATCGACTGACATTATTTTACCTCCAACATATTATCCAACGCTTTCCTGGCATACTTCGCTACGTCTGCAGGCACTGAAATCCGGTTAACCACCTGCCCTGCGGCCAGATTTTCCAGCACCCAGGCCAAATGCTGCGGATCGGTCCTGAACATAGTTGAACACATACACAAGGTAGGCGACATGAAATGTACGTTTTTACCCTGCGCCTTGCACTCTTCGTGCAGACGATTGACCAAATTGAGTTCCGTCGCCACCAGCCAGCGGGTGTTGGGTTCGGCTGCGCGCACCGTTTTTAAAATGTACTCGGTGGATCCGATATAATCCGATTTTTGGCACACTTCAAATGAGGCTTCCGGGTGCGAAATGACTTTGGTTTCAGGGAAACGTTTGAGGAACTCGTCAATATGTTCCGGCTTGAATACCTGATGCACAGAGCAAAAACCGTTCCAAAGGATGATTTTGGCGTTGCGGATTTGCTGTTCGGTCAAACCGCCCATCGGTTTGGTAAAATCCCAGGTGACCAAAGCTTCCAATGGGATACCCATGCCATAACCGGTATTGCGCCCTAAATGCTGGTCAGGGAAAAACAGCACTTTCGATTTTTTAGCAAAACTCCATTCCAATATTTTCTGCGCATTGGACGAGGTGCAGACGATACCGTCATGCTGGCCGCAAAAGGCTTTAAGGTCGGCCGCAGAATTGATATAGGTAACCGGGGTGACGTCAGTTTCCACATCGATAACCTGCGCCAGTTCATCCCAGCACTTTTGAACCTTGATCAGATTAGCCATATCGGCCATCGAACAGCCTGCCGCCATATCCGGCAAGATCGCAATCTGCTCCGGACGGGACAATATATCGGCGACTTCGGCCATAAAATGCACACCGCAAAATACGATGTATTCGGCATCGGATTGCGCCGCATCTCGGGACAGTTTTAACGAATCGCCGGAAAAATCGGCGTGCTTGAACACTTCGTCGCGCTGATAATGATGCCCGAGCACCACGCAACGGCGGCCTAATTTGGCTTTGGCGGCGATAATCCGGGTATCGCATTCCTCATCGCTGAGTAAGGCGTAATCTTGAATCGGAAATGGGGTATTAGTCATAAATGATACTCCTCTAGGGAGAATTACTTCGGTAAGATTTGTTTGCCACCAAGAGTGTACCCTTCGTGGTAAACAATACAAAAATAAGTAGCCTTAATCCTGCTTAGCTTTTTCTTTTCCCGCCGGCTTAATCAAGCGTATTCCCAATTCCTTCAACTGCTCGTCGGTAACCACCGCCGGTGCGCTGACTAAAGGACAGGCCGCCGATTGCGTCTTGGGGAAAGCGATTACGTCGCGAATAGAGCTTGATCCGGTCATCAGCATGACCAGACGGTCAAGGCCGAACGCAAGGCCGCCATGCGGAGGCGCGCCGTATTTCAACGCATCCAGCAGGAAACCGAATTTTTCCCTGGCTTCGTCTTCGCCTATACCCAAAATTTCAAGTACGGTTTGCTGCATGGACGTACGATTGATACGAATCGATCCGCCGCCGACTTCGGTGCCGTTCAACACCAAATCGTAAGCGCGTGACAATGCCGCACCCGGATTGGCGACCAACTCTTCGACCGAGCAACTTGGCGCGGTGAACGGGTGATGGATGGCATTCCAACGCTGACTTTTCTCGTCCCAGTCGAACATCGGAAAATCAATCACCCAAACCGGTTTCCACTCGCCTTCAAGCAAGTTAAGCTCATGCCCCAACTTGACCCGCAACGCGCCCATCGCTTCATTCACGATATTGGCTTTATCGGCGCCGAAGAAGATCAAATCGCCGTTTTGTGCGCCGGTTTTAGCCAACACACTGTCCCATACCTCGGCAGGGGCGAATTTGACGATAGGCGATTGCAAACCGTCGACACCGGCGGACAAGTCGTTGACCTTGATATAAGCCAAGCCTCTTGCGCCGTAAATGCTGACATACTTGGTCAGCGCATCGATGTCTTTACGGCTTAAATCGCCTGCATTCGGTACGCGCATCGCCACGACGCGGCCTTTCGGATCATTGGCCGGTGCCGAGAAAACCTTGAAGTCGACGTCTTTCATGTCCTCGGCAATGTCGACCAATTCCATCGGAATCCGCAAATCGGGACGATCGACGCCGAAGCGCGATACGGCTTCCTGATGGGTCATGCGCGGAAATTTGTCGCCCAGATTCACGCCGATCACTTTAATGAACAACTGGCGGATCATTTCCTCCATGATGTGCATAATCTCGTTTTCATCCATGAACGAGGTTTCAATATCCAGCTGGGTAAATTCAGGCTGACGGTCGGCGCGCAAATCCTCATCGCGGAAACAACGCACGACTTGATAATAGCGATCCATGCCCGCCACCATCAACATTTGTTTATACAATTGCGGCGATTGCGGCAGCGCGAAAAACGAGTTTTCGTGGGTGCGGCTCGGCACAATGTAATCGCGCGCGCCTTCGGGTGTCGCTTTGGTCAGATACGGCGTTTCAATCTCGAAAAACTCGTTATCATCGAGGAAGTTTCTTAACACCCGCGTCACATCGCGGCGCACTTTCATCTTTTCCTGCATCACGGTACGGCGCAAGTCGATATAACGATAGCGCAAGCGCAGCTCTTCGTTGACTTCGATCTCGCTTTCGACCGGGAACGGCGGGGTTTCCGATTCATTCAGGACTTCGATGTCTTTAGCCAGTATTTCAATCGCACCGGAATGCATGTTGGCATTAACCGTGCCTTCGGGACGGTGACGAACCAGTCCGGTAATCCTTAATACATATTCACTGCGGACGCTTTCAGCAATCGCGAAAATATCAGCCATGTCGGGATCAACCACGACTTGCACTAAGCCGGCACGGTCTCTGAGATCGATAAAAATAACGCCGCCGTGGTCGCGGCGTCTATGTACCCAACCGCAGATTGAGACCGTTTCGTCCAGCTGTTGTGTGTTTAATACTCCGCACATGTGAGTACGCATAAATTTTCCCTGTTGATTCAATTTAGAAAATATAGAACGCTGATGACGCAGATAATTATGATACGTAAGATTTTTTTAATTTATCTGCGTTTATCATATTCATCAGCGTCATCTGCGTTCTATTGTATTTGATTTGATGGTAGCGAATAGTTACTGACTTTTAGTGTCGCCGGAGGATTTTGCCGAACTTGGCTTACTCGCCTCGCCCGCGACATTCTTTTTGGTGCCGCTCTTAAAATCGGTTTCGTACCAGCCGCTGCCTTTTAATCTGAATCCCGCCGCAGAAATCTTCTTCATTAATTCCGGCTTGCTACAGGCCGGACAGGTAATGAGAGGCTCGGCGCTGAATTTTTGTAACGCTTCGTGCTCATGACCGCATGATTGACATTGGTACTCGTATATTGGCATTTACCGCTCCGATAACAAAAAATAATAGCTACGATAAGTGCTATGTTTAATTTTTCAAGACACTTACTATAAAATAGCCGCTTATTTTACAGAATTTACCCTCAATAATGAAAACATTAACCATCACCAAGCCGGATGACCTGCATTTACACGTCAGAAACGGGGCCGTTTTAAAAACCGTTATGCCGCATACCGCCAGACAATTTGCCCGCGCGATCATCATGCCCAACCTCAAACCGCCTGTCACGACGGTGGTTCAGGCCTTGATTTATCGGGAAGAAATTCTGCAAGCAGTTCCTGCCGAACTGGATTTTACGCCGTTGATGACGCTATACCTGACCGGTTCGACGACAGTAGCTGAAATCAAAAAAGCCGCCGAATCCGAATATATTCATGCCTTTAAACTTTATCCTGCAGGAGCGACCACCAATTCCGATTCCGGCGTTGCCGACATCAAGGCGATTTATCCGTTATTCGCGGCCATGGAGCAACTAGACATCCCGTTGCTGATTCATGGCGAAGTCACCGATGACGCTTGCGATATTTTCGACCGCGAACGGGTATTTATCGACACCTATCTGACCGGCATTACCGATAACTTCCCCGGTTTACGCATCGTGGTCGAGCATGTGACCACGGCTGAAGCCGTGCAGTTTGTGCAAGAGGCCGACGCCAATATTGCCGCGACCATCACCCCCCAGCATTTATTGTTTAACCGCAATGCGATGCTGGCTGGCGGCATAAAGCCGCACTATTACTGCCTGCCGATTATTAAGCGCGAGTCTCATCGTCTGGCATTAGTTAAAGCCGCGACCAGCGGCAATCCAAAATTCTTTCTGGGTACAGACAGCGCGCCGCATCCGACCTCATTAAAAGAAAGCGCCTGCGGATGCGCCGGTTGTTACAGCGCTCATGCGGCTTTGGAGCTATACGCGGAAGCATTTGAACGGGCGGATGCATTGGACAAACTGGAAGGTTTCGCCAGTTTTTACGGCGCCGATTTTTACCGCTTGCCCAGAAACTCAGGCACGGTCACGCTGGAAAAAACCGCCTGGAAAGTGCCGCCTGCTTATGGAGAAGGCGAGCTGTCCATCACGCCGCTTAAGGCAAATGAAGAGTTGCGCTGGAAGTTGGCTAAAGGCTAAAAATTGAAAAAAATCTGTAACTACTCAGCCATCAATATAATAGGCATAATAGAACGCGGATGACGCTGATAGATATAATAAGTGCGGATAATTTAAGAATAATCTTATTTTTATCTTAATAATCAGCGTCGCCTATAGGGATGTAGGCGCTTAGCGTGAGCAGGAGCGGAAGCTGCATCTGCGTTCCATTTTTTCAACTGCTGAGTAGTTACAAAAATCTTAAACCTCAATGCAAGCTTTTTTTCGCCCTTCGCCTGATTTTTAATACGGCTTAACCGGAGCCAAATTATCCTTATTAAAGTCCTCATCAAGATCCAGCGGATCCGCCCCTTCAGGCAAATTGCCATCGTGAATCAGGTATTCACGCTGCTGAAAATAGGCGCTTTTAAAAAACGCATACCGGTCTATAGCCGCTTCCGAGGCAATTTTTTCGGTATCCAGATTGTCTGCCCGCAAGTCAGCGGCATTCAACGCAAATAACCCGCCGCTAATAACACCGTAATCAAGATAACTGATTGGATTCATCGCCGCATCGCCGACCAGACCGCCCACGCCCCGGGGAGAACTGGGCCCAAAAAACGGCAACACCAGATAAGGGCCTGACGGCACCCCCCAAACACCCATGGTTTGATCGAAATCTTCATTATGCTTGGGCAAATCAATTAGGCTTGCAACATCAATAAAACCGCCAATACCGGCAATACTGTTAACCAGAAAACGCGACCCGTCCAAGCCGGTTTGCGCTATTTTAAATTGCAACAGATCATTGATTGTCACACCTATATCTTTAATATTACTAAAGAAGTTAGTAACGCCTTGATCAACAAACGATGGCGTTATCCAACGATAACCCTTGGCAATCGGCTTCATTGCATAATCGTCAAGATTGTCATTAAACGATTGCACGCCCCTATTCCATTCCTCGAAGGGATCTTTAGGATCAGTGGTAACAGTCGCGCATCCTCCCATGGAACTCAATAAAACAAGACATCCAAGCCGGGACATCAATTTTTTCTGTTGCATTACATTCCCTCTAATTTTGCTATTATTTTTTATAATTGAGTAAACTTTCGCGTAACATATCATAAATTACCGCATTTATTCCCCCATCATTTCAGCACTTCTTGGCAAACTTTAAAAAATGGATACACCTGTAATTCCCTTAGACCAACGCTTCCGTGGCTACCTCCCGGTAATCATCGATATAGAAACAGCCGGATTTAATCCCAAAAAAAATGCATTGCTGGAAATTGCGGCCGTCATCGTTGAATTTGACGGTAACGGTGATCTGGAAATTACCGAACGTTATACCACACACGTTATTCCCTTTAAAAACTCCGAACTGGACGCAGCCGCACTTAAGTTTAACGGCATCGATCCGCACCACCCGTTTCGCATGGCTATCGACGAGAAAGAGGCGCTGCACATGCTGTTTAAACCCATTAAAGATGCCGTCAAGCGTAACAATTGTACCCGGGCAATTCTGGTCGGACACAACCCTGCTTTCGACATCGGTTTCTTAAATGCAGCCATTCAAAGAACTCAAATAAAACGCAGTCCTTTTCATCCGTTCAGCACCTTCGATACCGCGACATTGGGGGGATTGGCCTATCAACAGACCGTGTTGGCGAAAATTGCTCAAACGGCAGGATTAGACTGGGATAACGAAAAAGCACATTCAGCGCTCTATGATGCCGAAAAGACAGCAGAATTATTCTGTATAATAGTCAACCGGTGGAAGCAACTGGAGTCGATTGCTAGTTGATGACAAAAACAAGCACACGAATGACACGGATTTTTCCATAACAATCCACATCATCCGCGCGCCATACCTTATTCCGCTACAGCACCCGCCTTAGCCAGCATTTTTGCAAGCTCGCCCTGCTGGTACAGACCGATAACGATATCGCAACCGCCGACCAACTCGCCGCCGATATAAAGCTGCGGATAGGTCGGCCAGTTTGAATATTCTTTCAATGCCTCGCGAAGCTCAGGATCCTCAAAAATATTAACGTGCTTATATTTAGCATGACAGGCCTCTAATATTTGAACCGTCTGACCGGAAAAACCGCATTGAGGAAAATCCGGCGACCCTTTCATATATAAAACAACCTGATTATTTTCAAGTTGATCTTTAATTCTTTCAATAACGCTCATGATGATTCACCCGATTAATAATAAACCCAGTAATTTTATCAACTTTATATTTATTAAAAAAGGAAATCTTTCAATTCAACATTCCGTCCATCACTTGTCGTAATATTTGCTGGGCATTTAACAGGTTTCGTCTGTATAGGCTCGGAACCCAACCAGAAAACGCAAAAGACCTTAAATTTATTCTGCAATAGCTTTTAACAGTTTTGATAACAGCGACAAAGCGTATATATTCATTCCAACATCAATGGATTAATGACCCAGCAGTCATTGCCGCCAAGCTCCTCCATAAAAGAATGAGGTTTCTTTTGCATCTTATTTTTAAGCCCCATGTTTAGCTTAGCCGCACAAGTCATCTTGGGACTGCTGTATGCCAATGCCGGCGAATGGCTGATGCATAAATACATACTGCACGCGCTGGGCAAAAATCGGCAGAGTTTCTGGGCCTATCATTGGCATGAACACCATGCAGTTTGCGCCAAAAATGCGATGCTCGATCCGGGCTATCGATCTTTGACGTTAACGATATGGAACGCCCAAACCAAGGAATTGTCGGTGTTAGCAGGCATTGTACTGCTGCATCTGCCGTTATTTCTACTCTTCCCCCTGTTTACCGGCGCGGTGTATGCGTCCTTGATACTTTATTACTACAAGCATCGCAAGGCTCACCTAAATCCTGCCTGGGCTAAACAGCATTTGCGCTGGCATTACGATCACCATCTTGGCGACAACTGCGCCGCGAACTGGTGTGTGACCTGGCCCTGGTTCGACTACCTGATGGGAACCCGCATTAAAAACAAAAAGCTTGAGCAGTTGCCATGAATAACAAATTTGTCTCAATGACTTAACCGATGTTACGCAGCCCTCAATTTTTTGCAATTCAGCATAAACTATTTGATTCGCTTAATGAAAAGTTTGGCCCGTAACGCAAAATGATTGGTTTTATGTTTTATCTTCAAACACCGCATAGATTGACATGAAGATATGGTTATTCTGTGTAGTGATGGTGCGAGTTGGCGATATTGTTCAAAAGCAAAAACCCGTCTCCAGCCCAGGTAGTTTGGTAAATATTTAGTCGTCACTCCGTAAAAATACTCGAGCCACGGTTTAAACCGACCGTGATATGCGTTGACATTTTGCACATGATAAGCGTGCGCCATTGACCCGCTGGCCTTGGCTGAAGTTAATGACTTCATGACTGATGCCTTCGGCATGACAGAATGCCCGATAGATGGGATTGGCATCGCTAACCAAAAGGGCATCGACATCCAGTACTGGCTTTAGGGAAGTGGTAAGAAGGTGCTTGGTTAACGGTCCTTTGTCGGTAACGAAATCCAGCGTTTGCCCGGAACGGTCACGAGCAACCAACACACAGACCTGTTCGTCAGAGACCCCTCGTTTGGTGGCGTTACCGCCCCGCTTGCGAGCAAGGTTTTTCTTGCCTTTATCCGATTCGAGCAAATACATTTCATCAGCTTCAGTAATACCGTGAAGAGTAGAAGGGCGATCCAGGGTAATCCAGCTCAAGAAACAATGTCGCCAACGGAAGAAACTGGTGTTGCGATGAACGCCGGTATCAGAGGCAGACTGGCGCACCGTCAGTGGTTGGGACAGCGTTTGGCGCACTTGAAAACGATGATGTATGTTAACAGCGGCTTGAGTGTGCCGCTATTATGATGAGGCCTGCCAATGAACTGTCTCGGGTATATCTGTGTTCGCAACCGATGGATTTCAGAAAAGGCATATGGGGATTATCGGTATTAATGGAAGCTAGACGGCGTTTAAACCGCGCGAGGGTGTAAAAATTTCCGTGTAACCGCCGTTAAAAAATCTCTGGAAATCGGTCCTCGTAGAGAATCATAAACTGATTCAGAGCAGGCTTCCAGTCACGGATCGGCATTGACCATTTCTTGGCGGCTTGTTCGATAGCTAAATACACCAC
>JAURVK010000046.1 GCA_030655535.1 Methylobacter sp.
CAGGGCTCGTTGAAAACGTACCATTTCTACACTTTTACTGGTACCGAAGCCCTGATCTTTATCCAGCAGCTCGTATCCCATACTTGTACTTCTGGGCAATCCCTGAGCCGCTAATTTGAGTTTTACTGTACTCACGTCATCCATCGGCACCATAATGGCTCCAGAACCGCTTTCGACTTTATACTTGATGGACTCCTTATTGAGGATTTCAAGAATTTCCGCCACATCACTTTCACCAATGTCGGAATACAAGCGCCCATAAGAAGGTTCCTGCGACCATAGAACAATAGCAACACCCATAGCAACACTAAGGGCCAGACCCAGCATCAACCCCAGTTGACGCGCTATAGTCAGCCCAGCCAAACCTTTAATGGCGGGATGCGCATCGACCTTGGCAGCTAAAATATGAGACGCTTCACCCTCAAGGTGCCCCTTGCTCGTCGCCATTGACTCATCCCGACGCTTCGCCTCAATTAAACTATTACCGCTCTGTTCGCTCATTTTTTAATTACAGTTTGCCGAACTACATTGGCATATTCATGACATCTTGATAGGCTTCAACTAATTTATTTCTGACCTGTAGCATGGCCTGAAATGAAACACTAGCCTTTTGCGAAGCCACCATAACTTCAGCGAGACTTACGTTAGTATCGCCAGTCTCAAAAGCCTTCGTCATTTTTCCGGCAGTTTGCTGGGTGTCATTAACAGTTCCTATGGTCTGCTTTAGCATTGCGGCAAAATCAGCGCCGCCGCCACCTGTTTCGAGCACTTTACTGCTGCCGGCCTCAAGTGACATTGCCCGCATCTGAGCCAAAACTTGATTTACATTCATCTCACTCATGGGGGGATCCTCTTACATTATTAATAGTACAGAGTTTAAAGCATTTTTAATGCCAAATTTTAGCATGAAATAATAACACCCGAATCTTTCATCCTCGCCATTTTATAGCGAAGCGTTCTGGGACTAATGCCCAGCTTTTCAGCAGTTATCTTGCGACTGCCGTTTTCCATCTGTAAGGTTTGCAAAATAATGCTTTCTTCGGCAGATCGAACCCCTACGCCCAAACCGCCGATCTCGGGTTTTTCATCTATAAGCGTTGCCTGCGCCGTCTGTACGACCTCGAACGAAGCCCCTATCGCCATCATCGAACCGGAGCCCTCGAACACCAAATCGTCAATGGTAATTTTATCGTCAGCCCGCAAAATAAGAGCCCGCTGCACCACATTATCCAACTCTCTGACATTACCAGGCCAGCTGTAAGCCTGCATTTTCTCAACCGCCTGACTGTCAAATTCAGGCACATTTGCCTTCTTGCCTATATGGCGTTGCATTAATTCCTGTGCCAGCGGCAAAATATCGCCTGGCCTGTTGCGTAACGGCGGAATATTAATAGGAAACACGTTGAGACGATAATACAAATCCTCACGGAACAGTCCCTGCTCCATATGTTCTTTTAGCTTCTGATTGGTGGCCGCCAAAATTCTGACATTCAGTTTGATTTTTTTATGACTGCCCAGACGCTCGACTTCCTTTTCTTGCAATACCCGCAATAATTTTGCCTGCAAGCCTAAATCCATTTCGGCAATCTCATCCAACAATAAGGTGCCGCCCTGCGCTTGTTCGAATTTTCCCGGCATGGACTGAACCGCTCCGGTATAGGCGCCTTTTTCATAACCGAACAGCATCGCTTCCAGCATATTTTCAGGAATAGCCGCACAATTCACTGCGATAAAAGGTCCGCGATGGTACGTTGAATTCTGATGAATATAATGCGCGACAACCTCTTTACCCGTTCCGCTTTCGCCCTGCAACAACACGGTAACATCGGTTTTGGCGACTTTAGCTGTCAGCGCATAGAGTTTTTTCATACTTTCGTCTTGCACGACTCGCTGATTTTCCGCTGTATTGGCCGCAGCAGGATGGGCTACCACATAATCAGCCACCTTATTGACCAGCGCCTCTGCATCAAATGGTTTGATAAGATAATCGGACGCGCCCGCCTGTATAGCTTCGACTGCCTTGGGAATAGTTCCGAAAGCCGTCATCAACAACACCGGTGTTTCCGAATATTTATGCTGCATATTTTTTAACAACTGAAAGCCGTCCATAACCGGCATCTGCACATCGCTAACAACCAGTTTAAACTTACCAAGCTCCAGTTTAAGCAATGCTTCAGTGCCGTTACGAGCAGAAACCACACGATAACCGCCTATCTCCAGAGTGTCACAAAGCGCTTCGCATAACGACAGATCATCCTCAACAACCAACACATCATACTGTTTCATGACTCAAACCTCTCTGCTTGTAGCTTTGATGATTCCGGTTCCCACGCTCCTGCGTGGGAACCGGAAGGCAAACTAAATGCCTGATTTATACAAGGCAGGACTAACGAAAAAACAGCGCCCTGCCCCAGAACCGACTCAACCTGCACATGACCGCCATGCGCCCGCACTACACTGTCTACGACAGCCAAACCCAATCCGGTACCGTGGGTCTTGGTGGTGAAAAACGGTTCGAAAATCCGCTGATACAGTTCTTGCTCAATGCCCGGCCCATCATCTTTAATAACTATCCGCAGCTTAAAACTATCAAGCTGAACCACAGATATTTGTATATAACCAGACTGCCCTACCGCATCAACCGCATTATTCAATAAATTTAGCAGCGCACCGCGTAAGGCATTTTCATTACCCAACATAGCGTCATCTTGTGCCTCATTAATAATCTGCAAATCAATTCCGCCGCTATCCGTATATTCTTTTACCGCTTCCCTGAGATGGTTTAACAGCTCGGCCAAGGAAAAAGTCTCCATCGCCAAGCGTCCGTCCTTGGCAAAAATCAACATATCGTTAACCTGCCTTTCCAAATAGTGTAGACGTTCAAGAATTTTTTGCGAAAACCGCAGCCGTTTTTTATTATCCAGCGCCGGACTACTCATTTGCGATGCGTAGAGTATTGCTGTCGCCAACGGCGTTCTGACCTGATGCGCCATACTCGCCACCATCTCTCCCATTGCCGACAACTGCTTTTGCTGATTGAGCATATCTTGCAGGTTGCGCATTTCACTGACATCCGATAACAAAACAATTTGCCCGGAATCAGGGGCATTGCAGGCAACCTCTCTACTAATGGTCATGTTTACCCGCTTACCGTTGGTCAACCGGCGCTCATGAGGATTACCAACAACGGGAATCAGGCTACGAGCAACAACGACGAACCAATCCTGGCCAATCAGCGGCTCAGCTAAAAAATCCGTCGCGACCGCATTGCAATCCACAACCTTTCCGTCCGCATCCAACACAATGACACCGGCAGGAAGCGCTGCCAATATTTTTTCTAAACGGCTGGCAAGTTTTTCTTTTTCCTCAAGGGTTTTGAGTCGCTCACTATGAGCGAAAGCAAGCTCACCGTGCAGTTTAGCAACTTGCTCTTCCAATCCTTGATAAGAAACAGATAAATTCTGGGATAGCTCGTTAAAAATGAGGAACGCATCGGTAAGCTGTTCGGTTTTCTGCTTTTGCTGAGTATTCATATCTAATCGCTCTGGTTTTCTACAACGTAAACTGACTAAAAAATAAGCAAAAACCAGACCAAATATTAATTAACCTTCTTTTCAAGATCTTGAGAATAAGATGACAGAAAGTTGGCTTCCTAAGCTTAACGTTGAAAATCATATTTGCGTAATTTTTCAACCAGCGTTGTACGCCTCATATTTAACCGTTTGGCGGCATGGGCTACCACCCCATTGCATTCGCTCAACGCCTGACGTATCAAATCGACCTCTAAAACATTCAAATATTCTTTCAAATCCATACCCTGTTCCGGTAACTGCGCTAATGCGGCAGCCGAACCATCAAAAGCATTGACAACTTCAAGTTGCTCGGACTGAGCGTCATCTTCTTCTGTATTAACCGCAATTGTATCGTCAATTATTTGTTCGGCTAATGGCTCAGAAATATTATATTGTTGAAACTTTTCCGGCAAATCAGCCGCTTCGACGAGTCCCTTAGGGTTAATAATAGCCAGACGTTCAATCAAATTCGCCAATTCTCTGACATTACCCGGCCATTCATGCAACATTAACACCTCCAATGCGGCATTGGTCAGTCGCACCGAGCCGCGATTGGAAGCTTCCATACGGGCGATAAGATCATTCACTAACAGCGGAATATCTTCAGCCCTGTCCTTTAAAGCCGGTATTTCGATAGGAAAAACATTTAAACGATAAAACAGATCCTCCCTGAATCGATTTTCTTTTATCTCATTTTCAAGAAATCGGTGTGTTGCGGCAATAACCCGCACATCGCAATGTATGGTTTTGTTGCCGCCTACGCGTTCAAAGGTGCGTTCCTGCAAAATGCGCAATAACTTGACCTGCATAGCCAGTGGCATATCGCCAATTTCATCCAGAAAAAGAGTTCCGCCTTCCGCCATTTCAAAACGACCTTGCCGGGCGCTTAAAGCGCCGGTAAACGCCCCTTTCTCATGCCCAAACAACTCACTTTCCAGCAATTCGCCCGGAATCGCGCCGCAATTGATAGGCACAAACGGCTTATCTCTTCGCAAGGAAGCATCATGCAAAGCGCGGGCAACCACTTCCTTGCCGGTTCCCGATTCGCCCAGAATCAACACCGTCGCATCGGATTCTGCAACCTGGTCAATCAACTTACGAATACCGACAATAGCCTGACTCTTACCTTTTAGCCGCTCAACTGAAGACGAACGACGATCGAACGCTTCACGCACCGTAAAAGTCGTTTGTATGCCGGATACTGATAGTTTATCGAGTATCGGTTTCAACACAGGATGCGTAGTCGGCCATTCCAGCACTTGAAATACGCTATTAGTAATTGCGGTAGAAACCTGGAGCAGAGTTCCTTTGTTAATTAACAAAATAACCGGGATCTTATTCGCCCGCCCCACAATATCACTGAGCACAGTTGCTTGTCTTTCAATGCCGTCACCGGCAAAAACACCACACAACTGATCGATTTCGCTAAAACAAGCTATATAATCCGCTGAACCAGCGATGTCTATCCTGTATCCCATAAACTGAAAAACCGTCTCCAGTTGTTGAACTCTTGTTTTATTATCGTCAATTAACAAAATACGCGGCAACGCCATATTTTTACACTCATTATTCACATTGAGGCCATTTAGATTTAACCTTACACTTTCCGCAATTATTATTGCGGCTCATCATCCAGCTTAGCTATTTGTCAGAGTTAAGCATCGAATCGGCATCATGTCAAAATTCTTTTTATTTTCATAGTGTTCCAAGCTATTTTTAATATAGTTTACACAAATAAACCAACCCGCAACTCATATTCAGGCTTGACAAAAATTTCTCATCATAGACACTAGAGTTGTTTTCACAACCCCAGAGTACACTTTCTTTGAACGATATTTCCCTTAGTATGCTGTTTGGCGTACTTGTCGCTATGCTTATTCTTTCTGCTTTTTTCTCAGGCTCGGAAACGGCCTTGATGTCGCTAAATCGCTATCGTTTAAGGCATTTAGTTAAACTAAAGCATTCCGGCGCGATTAAAGCCACTAAATTACTGCAAAGACCGGATCGCCTGCTCGGCTTAATTTTATTGGGCAATAACTTTGTTAATATTTTCGCATCCTCAATAGCAACAGTCATTGCCATTAAACTTTACGCAAATGACGAATCCACTATCGCTATCGCCGCCGGAATTTTGACTATCGTAATGCTTATTTTCTCAGAAGTAACCCCAAAAACATTTGCCGCTATAAAACCGGAGCTGCTTGCCTTCCCTGCCGCCTGGATTTATACCCCTTTATTAAAAATATTTTACCCTGTCGTTTGGTTTGTCAATTTATTTGCTAATCAATTACTCCGCCTAGTCGGTGTCGATGTCAAAAAAAACCGCCATGCCGCACTCAATAAAGACGAATTAAAAAGCATTATTAGCGAAGCAGAAAGTCTAATGCCCGTACGCTACCAAAAAATGCTGATGGGTATCCTCGATCTCGAATCGGCGACGGTTGAAGACATCATGACGCCGCGCAATGAAATTATTGGCATCGACCTTGAAATGCCTATTGAAGACATCATTGCCCAAATAAAAATCAGTCCGCATACCCGATTGCCCGTCTATAAAACCAGCATCGACAGAATTATCGGTTTTATCCATTTAAGAAAAATACTCGTACTGCTTAATCAGGATGATTTTGACAAGCAAACCCTCATAAACTGCCTGGACAAACCTTCGTTTATCCCTGAGAGCACCCCGGTGCATAACCAAATGCATCGTTTTAAACATGAAAAAATCCGCATAGGCCTGGTAGTCGATGAATATGGCGATGTACAGGGACTGGTTACGTTAGATGATTTGCTTCAGGAAATAGTAGGGGAACTGATCACCGACGATATCGCAGTAAGAGTCCAAAGTGACGGTAGCCATCTGGTTGATGCCAATATTACTATCAGGGAATTAAACCGCGTCAATCAATGGTCTCTTCCTACAGAAGGACCAAAGACGCTTAACGGACTTATCATTGAGTTTATGGAAACCATACCCGAGACCGGAACCAGTATCAAACTGCATGGATACCCTCTGGAGATCATAAAACGGGATGAGAATAGCGTTAAACTGGTTAAATTTCTGCCTAGAAAATAAACCTTTATCTCAATATCGAACGAGTTATAAGCCCAAAAATAGAATCTCTTGAATAACTAAAATAATACCGTCTATAATTAAAACTCATTTAAAGATGTGTCACCGCGATAATGGCAAAACTCACTGTTTTTTTTAAAGATAAAGCAATCCATTCAGGCCTGTTTGAAAACGGTGTTGTGCATATCGGGCGCGATGAAACCAATGACTTAACCATTGCCAGCCTGGCAATCGCCCCAGCGCACGCCGTCATCATTATTCGTGACGATGCCTGCGCTATCAAGCAACTTAATGATAGATTCCCGCTAATCATCAACGGTGAAGCAATCAAAGCTTGCAATCTCAACAACAACGACATGATCTCAATGGGCAAGCATGCCATCCTTTTCAACACCACAGAATCTATAGAATTTCCCGCCGCATTCGATAATAGCCTTATTGATAACGTAAAATCACTTAATCGGGAAATTGACCGCGGATTGCATAGTCCCGCCGCCAATTTGCAAGTCATGAACGGCAATAATATCGGTAAAATCCTGCCGTTAAAAAACGCCATGACGCGACTTGGCCATAATGATGGCAGCGGTGTTATTGCGATCTCAAAGAGAAAAGAGGGGTATTTCGTTTCGGTATTGGAAAATAGCGGCACGATAACCGTAAACAATGAGCCCTTGAACGATAGATTGCTAAAACTGAACACCAATGATGTGCTGGTTATCAACGACACATCCCTGCAATTCTTTTTGAATTAAATCCATGCATCCTATAGAAAACAACGATAACCGCCATTTTCACCGCATTCATTTTGCGGGGGAAGCCACCTTAAGCTGCGAAGGAAAAACCTGGGGCTGCGAAATTACTGATTTGTCCTTAAAAGGCTGTTTATTAGGCTTTGAAATTCCCTGGGAAGAAGATCTGGAAAAACTCTACACCCTCACCTTGCCGTTATCCGAAGAAACCCAAATAAAAATGGAGTTGACCGCCATGCATGTTGTAGGCAATAAGGTGGGCTTTAAATGCGAGCACATCGATATAGACAGCATTTCCGAACTGCGTCGGTTGGTTGAGCTTAATCTTGGCAACAGCGCCTTATTGGAAAGGGATTTGTTGGCGT
>JAURVK010000047.1 GCA_030655535.1 Methylobacter sp.
AGTTTTTCGGAAAAACCCCAGCGCGTCACCATGTTGCGGGCCAATTCTGTAGCGCGCTCGATATCGTTCGATGCGCCGGTGGTCACCCTATCGCCGCCGTAAATCATCAACTCCGCAATCCTGCCGCCGAACAAGCTGGCGATCTGGCTTTCCAGTTTGCGTTTGCTGGCGCTGTATTGATCCCGGTCGGGCAGGAACATGGTGATCCCCAAGGCTCGGCCTCGGGGCATGATGCTGACTTTATAAACGGCGTCATGATCCGGTGACTTTTGCCCGACGATACAATGCCCCGCTTCATGGTAGGCGGTTAACAATTTGTCCTCTTCGGTCATCACCATGGTATGCCGCTCTGCGCCCATCAGGATTTTGTCCTTGGCTTTTTCAAGATCGCTCATGCTGACTTCCTGCTTGTTGGAACGTGCGGCAAAAAGTGCGGCTTCATTGACGATATTGGCCAAATCGGCGCCTGAAAAACCGGGCGTTCCTCTGGCGAGATATTTCAATTCGACATCGGCCGCCGCAGGTACTTTTTTGATATGCACGTTCAGAATTTGCTCGCGACCGCGCACATCGGGCAAGCCGACATTGACCTGACGATCGAAACGTCCCGGTCTGAGCAAGGCTTTATCGAGCACATCGGCGCGGTTGGTTGCGGCGATGACGATAACGCCTTCGTTACCGTTGAAACCGTCCATTTCCACCAGCAATTGATTCAGGGTTTGCTCCCGTTCGTCATTGCCGCCGCCCATGCCGGGACCGCCCCGCTGGCGACCGACCGCATCGATCTCGTCGATAAAGATAATGCAAGGGGCATGTTCTTTAGCCTGGGCAAACATATCCCTGACTCTGGATGCGCCGACACCGACAAACATTTCGACAAAATCCGAACCTGAAATGGTAAAAAATTTGACTCCGGCTTCACCGGCAATGGCTCTGGCAATCAGGGTCTTACCGGTTCCCGGAGGGCCGACCATCAAAATGCCGCGCGGTATTTGCCCGCCCAGTTTTTGAAATTTTTGCGGATCGGCTAAAAAGTCAACCAGCTCGGCCACGTCTTCTTTGGCTTCTTCACAACCGGCAACATCGCTAAAGGTAACGGTCATTTTGTCTTCTTCAAGCAATTTGGCCTTGCTCTTGCCAAAGCCGCCTCCGCCCATGCCTCCTTGCGTTCTGCGCATGTAAATGACCAATACCACTATCATTAACAGCATCGGAAACCAGGAAATGAATATCTTCATCAGCAAGGTCTCCTGCTCCGGCGGCACCGTCCTTATCTGCACACCGGCAGTCAGAAGATCGTCGATTAAATGCCCATCGCCGGGATTAAAGGTCTGGTAATTCTGGCCGTCTGAAGTCCGAACGCCAATCTGCTGACCGCTGACTTCCACGCGCTCAACCTGCCCATGTTTTACCTTGCTGATAAATTCCGAATAGGCCAGGGAATCCTGTATTGGAGGCGTGGCATGTAGGCGATCGTAGATTAAAAAGGCTCCGGCAATAACAACGCCGAAAATCAGAATATTAAACAAATATTTTTTCATGTGTGTCTCTCCTGGCCGCGACCGCCATGGATGGTGGAAGTGTCGCAATCGGTAGGGAACCGATGCGACCGCTTAATAACGAGCATTAATCATAAAAAACTCATTAATTGCTCACCATAATTGAGTTTCATTTTTTTGAGCGCCCTCACTTGAATCTGCCTAACCCGCTCTCGGGTTAAATGAAGTTCTGCGCCAATTTCCTGTAAAGTCATTTCATTATCGGTATTGATACCGAAATGACAGCAAATAACCATTAACTCCCGCGGATCAAGGATTTTAATCGCCTTGCTAATCCAGGCTTTAAGGTCGGATTGCTCTATTTTTTTAAACG
The DNA here is from genome assembly GCA_030655535.1 of Methylobacter sp. Lineage (GTDB taxonomy): Bacteria > Pseudomonadota > Gammaproteobacteria > Methylococcales > Methylomonadaceae > Methylobacter_A. The sequence goes on from JAURVK010000047.1 coordinate 1,873, forward strand.
GCTGATCAAAAACCTGCTGCTCTAAAAAAGCTATCGGCGCCAATGAATCTTCATCGTCCTCTACATTTTCCAACGACACTGCCGTTTGCGAGATGGCTAAAATAGCATTTATTTGATCAACGGGCATTTCTGAGTCTTCGCTTAATTCTTTAACCGAAGGCTCCCTGCCCGTTTTTGAAAGCAAATCGGTTTTAGCGCGCAACACTTTATGTATGTTGGCCACCTGCTCACAAGGCACACGTACAACTCTTTCGCCGCGAGACAGGGCACGGGACATAGCCTGTCTTATCCAATAAGCCGCATAGGTTGAAAACTGGAATCCCAGGCGGTAATCGAATTTGTCGATAGCCCGTAATAAGCCGGTTTGACCTTCCTGCACCAGATCGTCAAAGTCTAAAAATCCGCATCGGTACCTGTTGGCTATGAACAACACCAAGCCGGAATTTGCCTCGGTTAATGCCTGCCTTGAACTTAACCAAAGATGTTCTGCAAAAATCATATCCGTCGCATAGTGTTGCATATCGGCACCGGACAAAAACAGAAATTGCTCATCAAATTGACTGGCGCGCATGGCATCGATTATATCAGGCAGTTTCAACTTGTCGCGCCGACTTGATCCTTGCAGCCGTTTGAAAACCAAATCGGGACAATTTTTGGCTGATTGAGCGCAATCATCCCGGGTCTTGAAGGCATAAATGATAAGCTCCGTCAGCACCAACAGGTCTTCAATCGAAAAAGGAAATACCTCTAATGCCTCGGTTAATTGCTGTTTTTCATCGGCATCAACCTTATGATTAAAACCTCGGCCTGAAAACAACAGGCTTGCCAGCAAGTAATGGCTCTTGATTTTTGCTAACGTAACCGTCAGCGCTTCGACAACCTGCTCAGGCTTGGACGCGCCTGCTTCGTATCGATGAAGCAACCATAACGCAGTGGCAGGAAATTGTGACAGGACATTAATCAGGCTGGACTTACCGGCTTCTAAATTGCTCGCCATTTGTAAATTGCAATACTCAACGCTTTCTTTCGCTTCATTAACAATCGCTTTTTCCTGCGTTAACAAACATTTATTTAAATACATCATAGCCCCCCCCCAAACCTTGCACACACTGTTTTTAAAGCTTATCTGACGAAGCTCCTGCTGTGGGAAATAGTGCGGTTAAAGGAATTCATCAAATTCACATAATAATACCCATTTCATTGAATAAAAATCCTTTCAGCAGTAGGGTATATTTAGGGCGCCCCATAAGCGTCAGCTTAAAGACCATGGAGATTCACTCTATCTAACGAATTAATGTGAATATTTTCTCCGTGTCTTTCATGCCCTCTGCGGTGAATGATTTTTTCCTGATTTAGTCAATACTAAATCGGGCTTTCCGGCGTAGGAACGATAAAATACCGATCCATTGAAACCTGAATACACCGAAGCTACTTTCATAGCTTTTTCATATCGTTTTTATAAAATATCCGCAATCGTATATTGGAAATCAAGCGTTTGTACAATACTGATATTCTATGGATCAATAGTTTTTGCCTATATAAATACAAATCTCTTTTATCGTGCCCTCATTTCAGAGGTCGTAAAAAGATTTATTATCATAAGCATTTAGCAGTGGGTCAAGCGTTTGCAGCTATCGGCATAACAGACAAACTCATGAATGAATGGATGGATGGATGAATGGTAGATTTCAGCAACTAGTACTTAGGAATGAGCATGAAATAACGTGAACAACTCGCGCCATAAGTTTGTAGCGGGAGTGCAAGCTTTGCTTGCGTTTGCACGGGATGCCTGCACTCCGGCTATTGTAACCGTCAGAATAAAGTTGACTGAGTACTAGGCC
>JAURVK010000051.1 GCA_030655535.1 Methylobacter sp.
GGATTTCAAGCCACGCCCTAATTCTTGCATGGCTAAAATCAATTTTGGGTCTTTAATCAGGTCGCTCATCTTCTCTCCTTATGGAGCCGTATTGTACGGCTCTGAAAATAAGCGGTTACACGAATTTATTTACACCCTCGGTTTTCCTTGACATTTATGCTCCGAGTGATGCTGCTGCCTTAGGGTCTGCCGATCTATTAGCGTTTCCATTGTAAAAATGATTTTTTTTATCAGCAATGTTAGAATCAATATAACTCCTGACTAACCAGATTTAACGGATGTCAACAGACTCTCAACAGAATATCACTCACTCACCGGCACTGGAATTTAAAAGCAGCACTTTTTCTGTGCCTGTTTTGGTTTTAGCCGGTAATGATGTCATTATTATCGAGCAACAATTACAGGATAAAGTTAATATGGCTCCTGAGTTTTTTAAAAACTCGCCTCTCGTATTTGACTTGCAGGAGCTGAATAAACACGATCTCGACATTGATGTTGCCGAGCTCACTAAAATTATCCGCAAGCTAGGTCTATTGCCGATAGGGATTCGTGGCGGCGACGCACAACAGAATCAACAGGCATTGAAACTGGGGATTCCTGTACATTCCGGCCATACCGTTGCGGCATCTTCTGAAACGCAAAAACAACAGCATCCTGAGCCTGAATCACAAGCCGTTGCTGCAACCACCACCATGATCACCCACCCTGTCCGTTCCGGCCAACGCATTTATGCCTCGGGCGATTTGGTCATCTTAGCCCAAGTCAGCGCCGGAGCCGAAATCCTGGCCGAAGGCAATATTCATGTCTACGGCTCGCTAAGAGGCCGTGCTCTGGCAGGCGTACAAGGCAATACGGAAGCGCGTATTTTCTGTTCCGATTTACAGGCTGAGCTTATTTCGATTGCCGGCAATTACAAAATCAGCGAAGATTTGAATGGCGCCGTTCTCAACCAACCCGTTCAGATCTATTTACAAAACCATACTTTAGTTATTAAAGATATTTAATTTATATTGCTCTTTGGAGGAAAAATTTGTGGCACGAATCATAGTCGTAACATCGGGTAAAGGCGGCGTGGGTAAAACAACCACAAGCGCCGCTATAGCCATGGGGCTTGCAAAAAAAGGTCACAAAACAGCAGTCATCGATTTTGATGTGGGTTTACGTAACCTCGATTTAATCATGGGTTGCGAGCGCCGCGTTGTGTATGATTTTGTCAACGTCATCAATGGTGAAGCAACCCTTAACCAGGCATTGATACGCGATAAAAACTGCAACCTGCTTTACATTCTGCCTGCCTCGCAAACTCGGGATAAAGATGCCCTGAGCCAGGAAGGTGTAGGCAAAATTTTAGATGAACTGAAAAAAGACTTCAAATACATCGTCTGCGATTCCCCCGCCGGCATTGAAAAAGGCGCTCATTTGGCCATGTATTTTGCCGACGACGCTTTTATCGTAACCAACCCTGAAGTCTCTTCAGTGAGGGACTCTGACCGTATGCTAGGTATTTTATCAAGCAAATCACGCCGGGCCGAACAAAACGAAGAGCCTATCAGGGAATACCTGCTGTTGTCACGCTACTCGCCGGATCGGGTGAAATTAGGCGAGATGTTGAGCGTGGATGATGTACAAGAAATTTTATCGCTGCATTTACTGGGCGTTATCCCTGAATCAAAATCGGTACTCAATGCGTCAAATTCCGGCACCCCCGTTATTCTTGACGAAAAAAGTGACGCAGGGCAAGCTTATGCGGATATTGTTGCTCGCTACTTGGGTGAAGATAAACCACATCGATTCATTGATGAAAAGAAAGGCCTGTTTGGGAAGTTTTTCGGGAGTAAATAATGAGTTTATTGGATTATTTCAGAACCTCTAAAGCCAGTTCGGCGTCACTTGCCAAGGAACGACTGCAAATTCTGGTTGCTCACGAGCGCAGCTCCAGAAACCAACCCTCTTACCTTCCTCAATTGCAAAAAGAATTGCTGGAAGTTATTCGAAAATACATTAACGTAGAGCAAGATGCCATATCCGTTAATTTTGAACAAAACGATACTCAGGAGACACTGGAATTAAATATCGTGCTGCCTGAGCATCAAACTAAGACTTCTTAACACAATACTTAAAACTAAAGGTAATCACCATGTCTAATACAATTAACGAAGCAGTAGGAATAGTCTGGCAATATCTGGATAAAAACGGCCCTTCCAGTGTCAATAAAGTTACCACTGAATCAGGTCTCAGTAGAAATGACGTTCAACGCGCCATAGGCTGGCTGTCCAAAGAAGACAAGCTGTCCATTGAGATGATAGGCCGCGCAGAAACGCTATCGTTAAAATAAATTAGACATTAAGACGTTGCCATGCAACGTCTTAATTTTCATCCTGCTTACATCAAAAACAGCGTTGCCAAGCCCAGGAACGCCATAAATCCAATGACATCGGTAACCGTTGTCAGTAAAACGCCGCCCGCCAATGCCGGATCTATGTTCATTCTTTGCAAGATTAATGGAATGCTTGCGCCGGCGAAGGCCGCACAAATCAGGTTAATAATAACCGCGCCGCCTAATATCAGCCCGATACCGGCACTGTGGAACCATACCCCCCCAATACTGGCGACGACGAAAGACCACAACACACCGTTTACGATACCCACCGACAATTCTTTTTTAAATAACTGAACCGCATTGATACCGCTGATCTGCCGCAATGCCAGGCCGCGAATAACCAGCGTTAGGGTCTGACTGCCGGCGATTCCGCCCATACTGGCGACAATAGGCATCAATACCGCTAAGGCGACAATTTGCTCCAACGTCGCCTCAAATAAACCGATAACCCAGGAAGCCAGGAAAGCCGTCAATAGATTAATACCCAGCCAGACAGCGCGACGCTTTGCGCTGATCATGACCGGTGAAAACATGTCCTGTTCTTCATTCAGTCCAGCCATACTCATGAACGAGTGGTCAGCCTGATCGCGAATCACATCAACAATATCATCAACGGTAATTCGCCCCAGCAATCGGCCATTCTCGGCGACTACAGGCGCTGAAAGCATATCGCGGTGTTCAAATAATAAAGCCACCTCTTCCGCCGGCATCTGACAAGGAATACCGTCAATACTCGCATCCATCGATTCGGCTACCATGACGAGCGGATCACGGGTTAATATCACCGATAAGGGCAAAACGCCTTGAAAAATATCCAGCTGATCGACAACGAACAAATTATCCGTGGCCTTGGGCAAAGATCCGCGCATTCTTAAGTCCTGCAAAACCTCAGCCAGAGACTGATTTGCCTGTACCGTCAATACATCCAGGCTCATTAATCCGCCGGCAGTATCATCATCGTAAGATAATGCCGACTCCAACCGGCTTCTTTCCTGCACACCTATTGATGCCATTACCTGAGAATATAGAGGCTCGGAAATGACATGTAATAGATCGACAAGATCATCAGATTCCAGGCCTTCAATCGCTTTAATCAGGTCATTGTGTGCGGTGATTTCAATTAACCCTCGCGCTACTTCAATATGCAATTGGACCAGGATCTCACCCATAACATCAGGCGGAATAACCGCCCAGATTTTCTTCCGATCTTCGGGCTGTAGCGATTCAATTAAATGCGCGGTCTCCGCAGGATATAACTCATGAATAAAGCGCCTAATCTGATAGAGAGAGCCACTTTTCAACAATGCTGTAATTTGCTTTAATAAAAGCCTGTTACTGTATTTTTTTGCAGTAAATGGCACAGAAGATACATCCATAGAAATCTCCTTAAATAAAAATGACTAAAATGATAAGTAGGCTTACCGGCCTATTTTGAATTGATCGGCAGACGGCATGGACAGATATTCTTCTCCATGCATAATCTGCACTCTGCATATCCCGATGGATTATGCAGGAAATAGAGCGAAGCGAGGCGGTGTGGTACAAAGCTCCAAAAAGAAACTTATTGTAACTCCCTATGGCGGACTATTACATTTAAAAAAGGGCCTTTAAACTGTTTGGCGAATGCATCTACCAGATAAACCGAGCGATGTTGGCCGCCCGTACAGCCTATAGCCACGGTCAAATAACTGCGTCCTTCAGCCTCAAATCGGGGAATCCATCGCTCAAGAAACCCGGAAATATCTTTAAAAAGCTCGGCAACATGCTCTTGTTCGTTCAGAAAATCGATGACCGGCTGATCTTTTCCTGTTAATCCTCGCAATTCCGGCACCCAATAGGGATTCGGTAAACTGCGGGCGTCAAACACAAAATCGGCATCCAGCGGAACACCATGCTTGAAACCAAACGATTGAAACTGTAAGGAAATATGTCTGACATCCCTTTCGCCGACCCGCTCCCTGATAAGTTCACGCAACTGATGGACGTGAGTTCGGCTGGTATCGATGACCACGCTGGCATACCTGGCAACCGGCGTCAGCATTTCCTTTTCAATTTTTAACGCCTCTTTTAACGGTACATTTAAATCCGTCAACGGATGCCGCCGCCGGGTTTCACTATAACGTTTCAATAAAGTAGATTCTTCAGCCTGCATAAAGATAATTTCGCAATCAATTCCTTTGCTGCGAATTAAATCCAGACTTTCAGAAAAATTGACCAGACTTTCGCTCTGGTTCCTGGCATCAATGCCTATGGCTGTTTTTGCATAGGTAAGCTTATCCACCAGCATGACGTGGTTGATAAAGTCTTCCAGCAAGGTTACAGGTAGATTATCGATGCAGTAATAGCCGCAATCTTCCAGCGTATCCAAGACGATACTTTTACCCGAACCGGAAAGACCGCTGACGATTAATAGTTTCATGAAATCAGGTTCAAGGTAAAAGGTTCAAGGTTCAAAAAAACGCCTTTTACCTTGTACCTTTTACCTTGCTCCTACTTTATCTATGCTGTGCAGTTTTTTCTTTATGCTTGGTAATTTGACGATCTAATTTATCAACCATGTGGTCGATAGCCACATACATATCTTCCTGATGATCTTCAGCAAACAATTTGGCACCACTCATTTGCAACGTTGCTTCGGCCTTTTGAATTAATTTTTCCACGCTTAAAATAACGTGTACTTCGGTAACATTATCAAAATGACGTGCTAATTTTTCAAATTTTGAGTCGATATGCGCTTTTAAAGCGTCGGTTACTTCAAGATGATGGCCTGTTACGATAACTTGCATGAGATAAACTCCTTTAATGGTGAATGATTTGTTTGTTATCAGCGTCAGCTAGCGCTATAAAATACGCTTACGCTGACTTGATGATGAAATGAGCATCGCTTCACGATACTTGGCAATTGTCCTTCTAGCAACATTAATGCCTTTTTCTTTTAAAAGCTCGGCTATTTTACTATCACTTAACGGTTTTGCCAGATTTTCATTGCTGATTAGCTCTTTAATAAACGCCCTGATGGCCGTAGATGAACACTCCCCTCCTCCTTCTGTTGATACATGACTGGAAAAAAAATACTTAAATTCGACGATACCATTGGGGGTATTCATGAATTTTTGCGTAGTCACCCTGGATATTGTGGACTCATGCAATTCCAGCTCTTTAGCAATATCTCTCAATACCATAGACTTCATTGCAATAGAGCCATGCTCGAGGAACCCGGCCTGCTTTTCCACGATGCACCGGGCAACACGCAATAAAGTATCGTTACGGCTATAAAGACTTTTAATAAACCATCTGGCCTCCTGCAAATGATCTTTCATGCAGGCATTGTCCTTGCTGTTATCTGCCCTTTTTATCATGCCTGAATAAAAGGGATTGATCCGTAATTTAGGCGCTATATCGGGATTCAGGTTGACTTGCCATTTACCGTTTCGCTTAGCCACGTAGACATCGGGGATAACATATTCGGAAGCTGAATCCTGTATCTGTGCGCCCGGCTTGGGATCCAAGGTTCTGATCAGTGCCACCACCTCATCCAGTTGTCGCTCGGTAACACCCAATTTACGCATCAGTTTCGACTGCTCATGGGTCGCTAATAAATCCAGGTATCGAGTAACAAGAATCAGCGCCTCCTCTTTATAAGGCGTGGCCGCCGGCAACTGCTGTATCTGCAATCTCAGACAATCTTTTAAATCAATGGCAGCAACGCCGGCCGGATCAAAATTTTGTATCCTGTGCAGTACCGCATTAACTTCATCGAATTCCAGGTCGTCCAACTGACCCAACATCCCCTGAAAGATTTCTTCAGGACTACTGATTAAATAGCCGTCTCCATTGATCGAATCAATAATAGCCATCGCAATGGCATGATCCCGCTCTGAAAACGAGGTCAATTCCACTTGCCATAACAAATGATCCTGCAAGGTTGAGGATTTACTGCGCTGTGTTTCAAATTCGATCGTCTCGGCGGAATTGCCACCCGACTCCATCGCGTATTCATACACATCATCCCAAGAAGAATCGATCGGCAGTTCATCCGGCATCTCGGTTTGCGAACCTTGACTGGTCAGTAAATCCGTATTATCAATCTTTTTCTCAGGCGCCATTTCGACGTCCTGAACGGCATGTTCTTCCTCATTAACTTCCAGCATCATATTAGATTCAAGAGCCTGCTGAATTTCCTGCTGCAATTCTAATGTCGACATCTGCAACAACTTGATCGCCTGTTGCAATTGCGGCGTCATAGACAGCTGTTGGCCTAGTCGAAGATGTAAGGATTGTTTCATTTAAGGTTCAGGACTTCAAGGTTCAAGGTTCAAGGTTCAAGGCTAAAGGCTAAAGTTATTGCCCAAATAAACTTTACGCACTTCCTCATTGGCAACGATAGCTTCCGCTCCGCCTTCGGCAATCACTCTACCGTCGTTAAGTATATACGCACGATCACAAATACCTAGTGTTTCCCTGACATTATGTTCGGTAATCAATACGCCAATACCGCGGTCTTTCAAATGCTCTATGATTTTCTTTATATCGTCTACCGATATAGGATCTACGCCGGCAAAAGGCTCGTCCAGCAGTATAAATTGGGGGTTAGTTGCCAACGCCCTGGCAATTTCGACCCGCCGCCGTTCGCCACCCGACAAGCCCAAAGCGGTTTGGTCGCGTAGATGCAGGATATGGAATTCCCGCAACAATTCCTCAATCACTAGCCCCGCCTGTCCTTCAGTTAAGTCAGAACGGATTTGTAAGACGGCACGTAAATTATCCGCCACACTCAGCTTTCGAAAAACCGAGGGTTCCTGAGGCAAATAGCCTATCCCTAATTGTGCCCGCAAATGCATCGGATGATGGGTAATGACTTGCGAATCCAGCGTAATCTCACCTTCATCCGCTTTAATCAGGCCTACCATCATATAAAAACTGGTGGTTTTTCCTGCGCCGTTAGGCCCCAATAAACCGACCACTTCACCGGTATCAACATGCAATGAAACACCGTTCACCACATTACGTTTATTGTAGTTTTTAATCAGATGTTTTGCGGCTAGTCTGGTCATGGTTAAGAACAGGTAAGGCTAAAAGGCGAAGGGCAAAGGGCTAAAGATGAATGTATCAGGCCTTTCGCCCTTTGCCTTGTACCTTTTAGTCCGATCATTTACTATCGCCCTTTACAGCCGGTTGCTCTGACACTGACGATTGTTCTTTAGTTTTCGAGTCTTCTTTACCTTTCGGTTGCAATACGACATGGACACGTTTGCTAGTCGATTCTTTTTCGCCCGCTTTAACTAACGAGGTTTTAAGATCGTACACAATCATGTCGCTGGAATAAGTACCGGTCTCCCGCCAGACGGTGGCTTTATCAATCAAAACCAACAAATTCTTTTTAGGATAATACTCGCCTGTTAACGCTTCGCCGGTTATATCCTGGGCTCCCTCGTTAGGCGTTTGTTTAAATTTTGCCGGATTACCGGTAAACACCAGCTTATCCGCTTCACCGTCTATAAAATAAACCACCAGCTTATCTGAGCGCACCCGAATACTGCCCTGAACTGAGATCACATTACCCGTATAAATACTGGTCGCTTTTAGATCGTCATAAGTCGCTGTATTTGAATCGATAATTATCGGCTGATCGGCGTCACTTTCCAAGGCATAAACACCCGCACTATAAAGCGCCAATAAAAGTAAATAACAGCCACTTCTACGTAGTGCCCGGCAGCGAGGTTTATTACTTTGTTTCATAGTTCCCCTTTACATTAGAGAGCAATTCAATATGAATCGGATCCGCAAAAGTCAGCTTCATACCGATTCCTGTCGTCCAGTTTGGTAAACTGACCAACTTTGCCCACGCATCCGTTTCTGCATAACTGGTTTCCGGTTTTACTTTTAAATTAGAGGTATATATTTTAAGCTCCCTGACGCCATCAGCCGCCGCCCTATCAACATAAACATTGCCATTTAACAACAAATCCTTGCCATCGGCAGACAAAATACCGACCTCTGATTTAACTACCCACGGCGGGGTTTTCTCGTTATAAAAAAACATGAATGGATTTACCATATGTGTGGTGCTGTCATCGCTGTAATGAACCATTTCATCGGCAATCAATTTATTTTTGGGAATGCCAAATTCACTCATTTCCCATTTCGTATAGCCCTTGCTGAAATAATCGGGGCTGTGCGCAGGAACCGCTATACGACCAAACTCATCCACACCTGTCAATTTAACCAGCCACCAGCTCATTACCGCGATAATAATCAGATACAGATAACTGTAATTGCCGTTTAGCCGGGTCATTTTACTTTGTACTCTAGCGGATTAGGTAAGTATTCAAGACCTCATCAAAACGTCCTTGTGCCTGCATAATAAAATCACAAACTTCCCTGACCGCACCCAGACCTCCAGGCAATGTCGTACACCAATCGGCATGTTGTTTAACAGCAAAGTTAGCATCATTAACCGCAATCGCGAGTCCCACTCTGATCATTATAGGCAGATCCAACAAGTCATCGCCGACATGCGCCGCCTGATCCGGCGTTATACCTATAAGCTCGATAATCTCATTAAATGCGGCGACTTTATTTTCATGGCCCTGATACACATGCTCGATACCCAGATTCTTCATACGTAGCGCGACCGAGCTTGAGTTGCGCCCGGAAATCACCGCGACCTCAACACCGGTCTGACGCAGCAGCTTGATACCATGACCGTCCCGTGCGTGAAACGACTTGTATTCATTGCCCTCGGCATCGAAAAAAAGCCTGCCGTCGGTTAATACCCCGTCCACATCCAAAATCAGCAATTTGAGTTTCCTGGCTTTTTCCGCAATGGCCTGCCTGTTTTGACTATCGGTCATCACACGATACCTGCTCGAATCAGATCATGCATATTCAATGCACCTATCGCTCTGTGCTGCTCATCAACGACGATTAACGCATTAATCTTTTTCCGCTCCATAATTTGCATGGCCTCAGCCGCCAGCATATCCGCCGAAATTACCGCACAATTCGGCGTCATGACTTCGGTAATAGCGGTCTTGTGTATATCAAAATTCCTGCCCAGCATCCGCCGCAAATCGCCATCGGTAAAAATACCGGTGACGCGGTTATCCGCATCGACTATCGCCGTCATACCCAGCTTTTTCTCGGTCATTTCCAGCAAAGCATGACTGATCAGTGCAGACTCCGGCACGAAGGGTACTTTTTTATCGGCATGCATGATATCACTGACCATCAATAACAGTCGCTTGCCTAAACTGCCGCCGGGATGAGACAAGGCAAAATCATCGCGGGTAAAGCCCCGCGCTTCCAGCAAAGAAACCGCCAGCGCATCGCCCATCACCAAGGCCGCTGTGGTGCTGGAGGTAGGCGCAAGCCCCAGCGGGCAAGCTTCTTGCTCAACCGCCACGTTGATATGGACGGTGGCAAATTTGGCCAGCGTCGATGCCGGGTTGCCGGTCATGGCTATTAACGGTACGCCCAGCCGCTTAATAATCGGCAGTATCGTTAAAACTTCCTCGGTTTCTCCTGAATTCGATAAAGCCAGCACCACGTCTTGCTGAGTAATCATACCCAAATCGCCATGACTGGCTTCGCCCGAATGCACAAAAAAAGCGGGCGTTCCGGTACTGGCTAAGGTCGCGGCAATTTTACCGGCAATATGTCCCGATTTACCCATACCGGTAACCACAACACGACCTTTACAATTAAACATTAATTTGCAGGCAAGCACAAAATCATCATTAATTTGATCGGCTAATGCGGCAATCGCCTGCGTCTCCACCTGAATAACGGCTAAGCCCAATTCGCGAAGCTTTTGATCATGTAATTTCATTTATTTGTATAAAAATGCGTTTCAGTCGCTCAGGCATGCTGAATTTGGCGCTTCAAACGTGCTTACCGTTGAAGGCTTATTAATTTACATGAATGATAAAGCATTTACCGCTTTATGGGGCAGTTGAATGTAAATTTAAGGTAATTCTTGATTATCTGCAAAACTGTCGGTTGCAGTAACCAGCGCATTGATCATTTCCTTACCCTGAGCGACATGCCCGGCATTGGGTAAAACAATATATTCGGCATTCGGTAATGCTTTATGCAGACTGTACCCAACGTCGATCGGACAGACAAAATCATAGCGTCCGTGAATAATAACCGTTGGGATATTAACCAAGCCGCCACAGTTGTCCAGGATCTGGTTTTCCCTAATAAAATAATGTTGCTTGGCATAATGCAATTCCATGCGTACCTGTTTAACCATAAGCTCCGTTGCATGCTCGCCTTTCGGACTCGGCTGATAATCGTTACCCAATGATACCTGACCGCCCCAGGCCATCCATTCCTTGGCTGCTCGCCTTTGCGCCACCTCGTCTTCACCCCACATTACATCACATAACCCTTGCACCGGATTTCCTCGTCCTTGTTCAGGGATGCTTTCAAGCAACCGCAGCCATTGCTCGGGATAAATCTTGCCTGCGCCCTCTTTGGCAAACCAGTCCAAATCCTGCTGCCGCGCCAGAAACACCGCGCGAACAATCAAGCCGATGACTTTATCTTTATGCTGCCTGGCATACAACAAAGCCAGCGCCCCGCCCCACGAACCGCCAAAAACCAGCCATTGAGCTATGCCCAGCTGATGTCGGATGCGCTCCATATCATCGATTAAATCCTGAGTGGTATTATTTTCCAGCTCGCCAAAAGGCAGCGACAGGCCGCAGCCGCGCTGATCAAACAGAATGATACGGTAAAGCTTGGGATTAAAAAAACGCCGGTGATCGGGCTTGGTACCTGAACACGGTCCGCCGTGCAGAAAAATGACCGGAATGCCGTCAGGACTGCCGCTTTGCTCCACATAAACCTGGTGCTTACTGCCGGTTTCGAGGAAAAATGTGTGGTAGGGAGGTGTTTCAGGGTAAAGGGTTTTCATTGTTTATTCGAATTAAACGCTCTAATAAAACATCTTCTACATTACGACGAGAATCTATAACGGCTAAAATAAAAACCGTTTTCTCAAGTATTCGATAGATAACTCTCCATGGCGCAATAATTATTTCCCGGTATAAGGAAATACCCTGACTAAATAACTCAGGAACAACCCGACCTCTATCCGGCAATAAAGCCAGATCTTCTGTTTTTATTTTAATCTTGTTAAATATTTCATGTGCAGTAGCGGGGCTATTTTGCATGATATATCTAATAATTTCAGCCAAATCGCTTTCCGCTGCCTTAGCCCATCTTATCTGATAATCAACACTCACTTTAAATCCAGAAGTTTCTCTATATTTTGGAAAACCTGATCTTGTGCAACCGTCTTGCCTTGCCTGACATCTTCTTCTGCCAGAGAAAGGAGCTTAAGTAAGCCGATGGCGTTTCTCATATTTTCGTAACTTTCCGGGTCTTGCAACACCGCTTTGGGTTCTCCGTTCTGCGTAATAATAATGGGCCTATGCGTCTCATTAACCTGTTTTAAAATATCGGCGGATCTGGACTTCAAATAACTCACGGGCCGAATATCCTGCAAAATGCTCATAACCCTACCCTGTCTTTTTATGGCGCCAAATTGAGACCCATCATAAGGCTTTGCAATACAAAATGCAAAGATAAAAGCGTCCATATTAATGCAGATATCAAGCACCTCTTTCTTTTAACCATAAAAAAAGGGAGGGGTTTGAAACCCTCCCTTTTTTGCCCTTTTCGGGTTTCGCTAAGTATTTAAGCTTAGAACTTGAAACCTAAAGAACCGCCCAAGGTGAAGCCGTCGGTATCGACGCCGTCAACATCATCGAAAGTATGGTGATAACGACCATCCGCACCAATGACAATGCCTTTCAGCAATTCATATTCCGCACCGGCACCGAACTGCATACCGGTGTTCAACACAGTTACCGCATCAGATGGAGGACTGATAATATTGATGTCCAAACCGACTGGAATCAACCAAGGCCTGAATTTACTGCCGTGCATGAACTTGATTTTTGGTGACGCGTTAAGGCGCAACATATTGACCGTTACACTTTGTTGTAAATTTACTGTCTGACCCAAAGCGGCAGTAGTAATTACATTATCAAGTCCATTGTCTTTTCTATCGCCTAATTCGGAATATTCAATACCAAGCTCCATCAAAAACGAAGTATGATCCATCAAACCGAACAGGTTATTGTTCATATTGAAATCGATCGCACCGCCGTAATAAAAAGCGTCTTTATCTGTTGTGCTAGTCAGAACATCTTCACCTATGCCGGATCCGCCTAAACCTGATGTCGAACCACGGTTATCATTAAGATGCATCCAACCGCCACGAGCGGAAAAGACATGGTCTTTTTCTACTACCGCTACAGGAGCGCTCTTAACAGACGTCATCCACTGATCCAGTTCCTGAACTTTGTCGGCTTCTGCGCTGGAACGAGGACGGCTTGTTTCCGCTCTTAAACGGCTTATTTCAGATTGCATGGCTTGCAGTTGCGCTTCCAATGCATCAACTTTACTGCTTACACCGGCTACTTCAGCGTGATGCTGAGATTTTGAGCCGGCAACAGCTTGTGGAGAAACCAATGCACCGGTCATTGTTAATGTTGCCGTCGCAATGCCCAGCGCTAGTTTAGTTTTATTGATCATTTATCCCCCTCATGAGGTTGTTATTTTACAAAAGTTTGTTTTAATACAACAAATCCTATCCTACGGTGATAATAGTAGCAGTTAAACCAATTCCCTACAAGTTTTAACGTCACTTTTTTAATATTAATTAACCCTTATTTATCAACAAGTAACAATCACCTCCAACTATAAAAACTTAACTGTATGCAAAAAAACAACAAATTATTCAACTTATACTTCTAAGTCACAATTAAAATGTTTAGCATTGTGCTTAGCTAAGAATAAAACATGAAATCTGCACTCCCTATAAGATGTTTATTGGGCCTATACAGAAAAATGATAATTTATAAGTATGGTATTCTTTAATAAAATAAACATAGGTTTTCTACTATTTGGGCTTAACCGTTCGCGGCGAACGTGTCGAACTATGAATGCCTTAAATTAGAAATCAAACGTATAAGAAGGAAATATATAGCCGCCTTTTATGACACATGAGCATTATGATTTAACATTATTCTCACGTTATTCAGTTTTTATTCCTTAACACTACCCAACAACAATATTTATTTTTTACCCTGATCTTTACCAATACACATGACCAAAACCCCGGATATTACCTTCATTGGCGGCGGCATTATCGGCCTGCTAACTGCCCGCGAGTTTATTAAGGCTGGCGCTACCGTCGCGATTATTGATAAAAACCAACTGGGACAAGAATCATCCTGGGCGGGCGGCGGTATTTTATTGCCGCTTTATCCTTGGCGACAGCCGGATGCGATTACCCGGCTGGTGTTGCAAAGTCTGAAGCTGTATCCGGCTTTGGCCGCGCAACTGACTGCCGAAACCCTGATAGACCCGGAATGGGATCCCTGCGGCTTGCTGATCACTAAAAATACCGACATGACTGCGGCGGTTAACTGGTGCGCTGCTAACGCTATTTTATGCCAGCCCGCTGATGCCGGTTTTTTGAACACCATTAACACCATCCCCGACCAGCCGCTTTGGCTGCCCGGAATTGCCCAGGCACGAAATCCACGACTGGTTAAATCGTTAAAACAAGACCTGATCAATAAAGGAGCCGCTTTAATAGAGCATTGCGAATTGACAGCGATTACACTCAATAATAACCGCATTACAGCGATCAATACCCCATCCGGTCAGTTCGCCGTCAATTGTGTGATTATTGCGACGGGCGCTTGGACCGGTCAATTATTTCGGCAGCTTTTTTCGGCCGCTATCGACGATGCGCCGAAAATCGCTCCCGTTAAGGGTCAAATGCTGTTATTTGATGCACTGCCGGAAACGCTTAAGTTTATGGTGCTGGATGGCGATCAATACCTGATTCCGCGACGCGACGGTAAAATACTGGCGGGCAGCACAGTAGAGCGGGATGATTTCAACAAGACAACGACTCAAGAAGCCCGAGACCGGCTGCATGAATTTGCAGTAAACTTGTTGCCGTCGCTTAAAAACTTCCCGATTGTTCAGCACTGGGCGGGATTAAGACCGGGCACTGAACACGGCATACCCTATATAGACAAACATCCCGAGATCGGCAATTTGTATATTAATGCCGGTCACTTTAGAAATGGTCTGGCGATGGGGCCTGCATCGGCGCAACTGATGGTCGATCTTGTTTTGAAGCGCACAACGCAGGTAGCGCCGGAACCTTATCAATTAACCAGCGAGCACTAATATTTTGAAGACAACATATGACAACAGGAGTGCAAGCTTTGCTTGTGCTTGCAGGCAAAGCCTGCACTCCAATAGTTAATCGCCCTCGCAGCCATCAACCTTGCCCAACAACACGGTCGCCCCCATGAATCTATACCCATTACTACGCCCCCTGTTATTTGCCCTGGATCCGGAAACCGCTCACGAATTGACGCTTAAACTGCTGAATGCGGCATATTTGTCGGGCTTATCCAAACTGGTCTACCCGAAAATTGACCATAAACCTGTCACCGTCATGGGACTAGAGTTTAAAAATCCGGTCGGCCTTGCCGCCGGTCTGGATAAAAACGGTGATTATATTGATGCGCTGGCCGCATTGGGTTTCGGTTTTGTAGAAATTGGCACGGTGACGCCGCGCCCGCAGCCGGGCAACCCGAAACCGCGCTTGTTCAGATTGCCTGAGCATCAGGCGATCATCAACCGCATGGGCTTTAACAATCTGGGCATAGATCACCTGCTGGCTCAAGTAAAACAAAGCGGTTATTCCGGCATTCTGGGCATTAATATCGGCAAGAATTTCGATACACCGATTGAAAATGCGGCGGACGATTATTTGATCGGCTTGCGCAAGGCTTATACATCGGCCAGTTACATCACCATTAACATCTCTTCACCGAACACCAAAAACCTGCGCCAGTTACAGCAGGGCGATGAAATTAAAGGTCTTATTTCCGCTTTAAAAGAAGAACAACTGAAATTGCAGCAACAGCACGGAAAATACGTGCCTTTAGCCCTGAAAATAGCGCCCGATCTGACAGCCGATGAAATAAGCCATATTGCCAAATTATTGCTGGAATTTGAAGTCGATGGCGTGATTGCGACCAACACTACCCTTGCCAGAGACAGGATTGCCGATCACCCGCTGGCCAATGAAGCCGGTGGTTTAAGCGGCGCTCCGGTTAAGGAACAATCGACTTTTGTGGTGCGGGGCTTGGCGGCGGAATTGAACGGCAAGATTCCGATTATTGCGGCAGGCGGAATTTTAAGCGCCGCTGACGCGCAGGAAAAACTAGCGGCAGGAGCCGCTCTGGTGCAGATCTACAGCGGCCTGATTTATCGCGGACCGCAGTTGATTGAAGATATTGTTAAATCCTTGTAAAGCTTGCCGCCTTTTTTACGCCAGAGCAAGCTCAGGACTCCAACGCAGGAGTTCAAAGCTTGCTTTGATTTTACCAATAACTAGGCTTATTTCCCGGCTATCGACATCCGCTCGACCAGTATCGAACCGGTACGGACATTGCCGCGATAGTCGATATCATTACCCACGGCAACGATGTTTTTAAGCATGTCTTTCAGGTTACCGGCAATGGTGATTTCTTCAACCGGATACTGGATCTCGCCGTTTTCCACCCAGAATCCGGCAGCGCCGCGCGAATAATCGCCGGTCATTATATTGACCCCCTGCCCCATCAACTCGGTAATCAACAAGCCGGTATTCAGTTCTTTTAACATGCCCTGAAAATCAAGCTTACCCGGATCGATGGTTAAATTGTGCACGCCGCCGGCATTTCCGGTGCTGTGCAGTCCCAATTTTCGGGCGGAATAAGTACTCAACACATAACTGCGCAAAAAACCGTCGCTGACTATATCGCGGGTTTGGGTCGCAACGCCTTCACCGTCATACGCGCCGCTGCCCAAAGCGCCTTTTAAATAGGGTTGCTCGTGGATGTGGACAAATTCGGGAAAAACCTGGGTATCCAACGCATCCAGCAAAAAAGTGGACTTGCGATATAAATTACCGCCGCTGATTGCGCCGATAAACGAACTGAGCAAGCCGGAAGCGGTTTCCGCACAATACAGCACCGGGCACTGCCGCGTGCTTAAACTGCGAGCCTGCAAGCGCCGAAGCGCTCGCTCGGCCGCTTTGTTACCCACGTCAACAGCGGATTCCAGATTAAGCGCATCCCTTGCTACCGTGTACCAGTAATCGCGCTGCATGCTGTCGCCGCGTTGCGCCAAAACCGAACAGCTCAAGGAATGGCGGGTTGACGCGTAACCCTGAAGAAAACCCAGCGAATTGCCCATCACCCGGATGCCCTGATGGGTATCGACCGAAGCGCCTTCGGAATTGCTGATTTCCGCATGATAAGACCGCGCCGCATCTTCACATTCGATGGCCAATGCAATAGAGCCATCAACGCCAATATCCCACGGGTGGTTAAGGTCAAGATCGGGAAATTCGGTAGCCAGCAGCTCTTGTTCCGGCAGACCTGAATACGCATCTTCACTGGTGTAACGGGCAATACTGCAGGCCGCACTAACCGTTTCCTTGATGGAAGCGGCCGACAAATCCGTAGTACTGGCAGAACCTTTGCGTTGACCGAAATAAATGGTCACGCCCAAGCCCTGACTGCAATGATGCTCTATGGTTTCGACATCGCCCAGACGTACCGCTACGGATAAGCCGTTTTCCTGACTCAAGCCCGCTTCTGCGGCGCTGGCGCCCTGTTTTTCGGCTTCGTTCAGTATGTCCTGGACGGTATTTTTTAAGTGGTTGATTTGTTCCTGATTTTGCACTGTGTTCTCTTAATTTACTTTTATGCGACTTGACGATTTATCTGCTGAAATGAAACTTCATTAATATTGGCTTGCGACATGGCATGCTCGATAGTCATACCGATCAAGTTCCCCTCTTTATCCAAGTCCAGATAAATATTTTCATTAATTTCTTTAGTCTCGAAAACCGGATGCTCTGCAAACTCCAGCAAGGCTGTGTCGGTATCTTCAAAATATTTAATTTTCATTGTCTACCTCTTTAAATCCTCTATCAAAGAAAGCATTATGTACCGTCTCTTCATCTTCCAGCAAAATAACCCGTAGATATTTTCCCTCTCCCTGAATAAACCCCCATTTTTTAAAGCGTCCATCTGCCTGTCTTTGGGTCTTAATCGGGTAGGCA